>JBDRKM010000313.1:0-14102 GCA_043814015.1 Pseudomonadota bacterium | reverse complement strand
CGGCGCATCGGCACTATCTCTTTTTCAGGGGGGCCGCGCCCCCCACGCGCCTACGGCGCTCCCCCGCGGGCGGCCGCAGCCGCGGCCGCCAGTGCACGCGCCGCGATCCACGGGGGGGGGTCATAGACATCCCAGCCCGTGCACTAGGTAGCCCGCCAGGCATCCAGCGCGGCCTGGGCCTCGATGATCCAATTGTGGTCCTGCTCGCTGCCGCTGCTGGAGGGCGGATCGGGCTCCACGCCGGCCCACATGGGGTGGCCCACGAAGATGGGCAGGGGGACCATGTAGGTGTAGCCGAAGTCCGAGACAACGCGCACCGAGCCCTCGGGGTTGGCCGCGGTGGACGCCCAGGCGCCCTGGACCGTGAGGTAGTCCTCGTAGGCAAGCCCGGAGATGTTGACGGCGATGGCGTGGGCCGCGGGGTCGTCCAGCAGGACCTCCCAGGTGCTGCCGTAGCGCGTGAACCGGCCGGTCAGCGAGACCTCGTCGAAGATGCTGAGCGCGCTGGTGCTCGCGCCGGCGTCGGTGGAGACGTAGACCTTGAGTTCCTCCACGAAGCCTGCGCTCGGGTCGGCCACGAAGAAGGCCACGGCGCCGGAGCTGTAGCGGGTGGGCTCCGAGGTGAGCACGGCCCGCGCCACCGAGACGAGGCCATCGTAGTAGGCGCTGCTGGTGCCGTAGGAGGCGGCCTCGTCGGCCAGGGTGCCGACCGTGGTGGCCACCGGCGCGCCGTCCTCGGGCACCCAGACGGCGGCGTAGGCCAGCAGGGCCTGGAGGACCGTGGCGCCCACGTAGGAGACCTCGGCCAGGGTCTGGACATCGGCGAAGGGCCGCTCCGCCACGATGTTGGCCGCGGCGCGGCTGTCCAGGCCGGCCTCGTCGTCCAGCTGTGCCTCGGTGGCACCGTTGGCCACCGTGAGGATGGCGGCGGCCTGGTCGGTCTCCAGGGGGATGCCCTCCACCACCAGCCCCGGCTCGCCGCAGCTGCCGTCGGCCTGCACGAAGGCCAGCAGGGCCGAAGCGGCGGAGGCGCCGAGGTAGGAGTACGTGGAGATCTCGTCGCAGTCCACGCCATCGGCGCGGGTGTCGCCGTCGCCGCAGCCCGTGCAGGTGCTGCCCACCTGGCAGCTCGCCGCGTCGTCGATGGCGTCTTCGCAGGTGCGGGAGTCGAGGACCGCGCGGCAGGCGTCGCAGTCCATGTGCTCGAAGAACCACAGGGCGCAGTCCTGTTCCTCGGCGGTGAAGACCACGCCCTCGATGCTGCAGCCCTCCGCCGTGCACTGCCCGCTGGTGTCGCAGGTGGCGCCCGTGCCGCAGGAGCCGCAGGAGCCGCCGCAGCCGTCGTCGCCGCAGGTGCGCTCGCCGCAGGCCGGGGTGCAGGTGGCCTCCTCCGCGGGGTGGGCCTGGGCCCAGGCCAGCAGGTCGACCGCCGCGCTGGGGCCGAAGTAGGAGTAGGCCGCGATCTCCTCGCAGTCCACGCCGTTGCCGCGGCCATCGCCGTCACCGCAGCCGGTGCAGGCCGAGCCCACCTGGCAGGTGGCGCCGTCGTCGATGGCGTCCTCGCAGATGCGGGAGTCGAACAGGGCAGCGCACTCGGTACAGCTCATGGTGCTGAAGAGGTTGAGCACCGCGGTCATCTCTGTGTGCGAGAAGGCCACGCCCTCGATGGTGCAGCCGGTGCCCTCCAGGTCGCTGGCGTCGGTCTGGCTGACGTACCACTCCTGGGCATAGTCGTAGACGGAGCCGCCGGGCTCGACCCAGTGCACCGTGCCGCCCACGGCCGCGACCAGGGCGTCGTAGTCCGCGTAGGGGCGGCCCGCGAGGATGGCCGCGGCCTGGGTGGAGCCGATGTAGGTGATGCTGTCGAGCTCCTCGCTGGTGACGCCGTCGCTGTTCACGAAAGCCAGCAGTCGGCCCTCGGCCGAGAGGGTGCTGTCCCCCATGCGGCCGGACGCGATCCAGGAGGGCACGAAGTCGCGCAGGTCCGCCAGCGCATCGATCCCCACGTCCGGTTGGGCGAGGATCTGGTCGATGGTGGTGTAGCTCCGCAGGTAGCTGGTCGCGGCGGACCGGCCGATGATCCCGGTGGCCTGCAGGGCCTGTAGCCCCGCGGAGGGGCTGACCACGCCGCTGTAGATGGTGACCTCCGTGAGCTGTCCGCGGGTAGCCCAGTTGGCGATCTCCAGGACAGCGCAGGCCTGCTCGGCGTCCAGGGCGACGCTCTCCGAACCGGAGGACCAGGTGCCGCCGGAGCAGGTGATCCCGGAGTCGGACGGGCAGGCCGCCTGCACGTCGGCCCAGGCGCTCTCGGTGAAGTAGGCGGTGGACGCCAGCTCCTCGCAGGTGGTCGCGCTGGCCAGGCTGTCACCGTCGGTGCAGCCGGTGCAGGCGGCGCCGCTCTGGCATTCTGCCGGGTCGTTCTGCAGATCCTCGATGGTGCTGGAGGACAGTGGCGTGCCGTCGCCGTTGGGGTCGAGGCCGAAGTCACAGCCCGCGGAGGCGAGCCAGGCCAGGGCGCAGGCCAGGTCGAAGGTGTAGACCTGCTCCAGGGCCGTGGACTCGTGCCGCGAGGAGTCGCAGGTGCCCTCGTCCAGGGCGGTAGGCGCGGTCTCGGCGGCCTGCTTCACGGCCACCGAGGGGCCGTCGCCTGTGGGCGCCGGGCGGTCATGGCTGCATGCGATGGCGGCGAGAAAGAGGCAGGCTGCGGCGCGCGGGCCCATGGGACCTCCTCGGGACGAGTTGCCCAGGAGGATAGCACGGTTCCAGGCGCTTGGCAGCTCCGCGCCCTGTCCCCGAATCGTCGGCTGCGCCGACGAAGCCGTCAGGTATCGGCGGTCGGCCCTCAGCTCTTCCGAGCGGCAGCCGGCATCAGCGCACTTCACCCGCGGGGGAACAGGCCCGAGCCGGCTGACTCGTGGGGAAGGTGCTTGCTGAAACCTGACACCTGAAAGCCGATGGCTCTGTGTCCGACGACTCGGGCCCTATCCCCCCCACCCCGGATAGGGCCGCGCTTGCTTGACGTACAGCCGGGGCTCGTCGTCCGGGTCGTCGTCCCAGTCGTCGTCGAACTTGAACTCCACGTCCATGCCGTAGAAGCCGTCGCCGCCGTAGACCTCGTAGAAGTGGTCGTGGATGGCCTTGAGTGCCGTGCCCAGGGCGTAGATCTGGCCGCCGGAGAGCACGGTCTCGCCTTCTTCCACCAGGTTGGAGTGGCCCAGGTAGACCACCGGCTGCCCGGGCATGTCGTAGTAGTACAGGAAGATGTCCGTGGTGACACCGGAGTCGGGCAGGACCACGGAGTCCTCGCCCGCCTGCACGTTGATGTAGAAGGCCGGCTCCATGCCGGTGGTGTCGTAGATGTTGGCCGTGATGGCCACGCCGTTGGCCTCTTCATCCGTGGAGGTGCGGTGCACCAGCACGGCCATGCCGATGTCCGTGTGCCGGATGCCGTAGTACTCGCGCTCCTCGTAGGCCCGGTAGCCCCACAGGCTGGCCCAGACCTCCTTCACGGCCTCGTCCACCGGGTCGCTGCTGTCACCGGGCTCGCCGCTCGCGCTGGTGTACAGGCCCGCCCCGTTGAAGCCGTTGAGGTCCTCGGCGTTGGTGCTGGAGCGGAAGCGCATCCGCAGGCCGGGATAGTCGGCCTCCAGCTTGGCCAGGAGCAGGGCGTAGAAGTCGGGATCGATGGGGTGGTCCTCGATGGCCTGCTGCAGGGCCTCCAGCCGCGCGCGGCGCGCCTCGGCGGAGGTCTGGAACTCCTCGTCGGCCAGCATGGCCTCGACCTCGGGCCACAGCCCGGCCTGCTCCATGTGCTGGGCGTAGTAGAACACGGGGATGGCGAAGGCGGGCGCGTGGGGCACGGCCTCGCCGATGGTGGCCAGGGCCCCGTACTGGGTGGCCTTGCCGCCGAACGCCGGGATGGCGGCGGTGATGGCCGCGGACAGGGAGAGGTGCTCCAGATCGAGGATCTCGTCTTCGTCCGTGAGCGCGGTGACGCTGGTGTCCATGGGGGACACGTCCAGGGGATCGGGCCGGAACTCCTCCCACCAGGCGTCGGCCTCCGCCTGGGTGACCTCGCGCACGCTCCAGTCCATGGCCTCCACGCACAGCTCGATCCAGCGACCCTCCAGATCGCGCAGGGTGGGCTCGTCCCAGGCGTCGCGCAGCGCCATGTTGGGGGTGCCGCGGTTCTGGGAGAGCACGTTGATGTGGGACAGCGGGGTCTGCCAGGTGGCGGTGATGATGCCGGAGACCACGGAGATGTCGTTGGGGACGGCGTCGAGCACCACGATCTCGCGCGCGCTGACGTTCTCGATCGCGTCCCCGGCGTAGAAGCCGAGCGAGCCCATGGAGCAGCCGAGGTTCAGCGGCTGGTAGGTGATGTCGGCGAACAGCTCCTCCGTGCTGATGACCTTCACGTCGGCGCCGAGCGCGTCCACGCGCTCCTCGACCGACTCGGAGCTGGGGTGGAAGTACAGCTCCTCGCCGAAGTAGGCGTTGTCGCGGATCAGCCGGTAGGCGGCGGTGATCATGTCCGCGTCGGCCGTGTCGTAGGTCGCGATCTCGTAGGCCCAGACGTCGGGCTCCTCGTAGAAGGTGACCGCGCCCAGCAGGAAGCGCCGGGTGGGGCTGTAGTACTCGGTGGCGTTGAACTGCCCGAGCTCGGGCACGAGCGGCAGGCCGCCGCCCGACAGGTTCGCCCAGGCGAAGTCCCAGTGGATGGGGTAGCGCGCGCTGTTCTGGAAGTAGAGGTTGCTCTCGTCGGAGCGGTCGATGACCGTCTTGACCGAGCTCGCCCCCGGGATGGAGGCGTCTAGCGGCAGCGAGGCCAGGGCGGCGAAGTCGTCCCAGCAGCCGACCTGGTGGGCGTAGTCGGGCGACTCACCGCCGGGGATGAGGCAGCCCCAGGGGGTGCCGCTGTCCTCGGGGGAGCACCCGGAGCAGCCGCTGAGGACCAGGGGGAGCAGGAGGCAGGGGATGCGCATGGCACCTCCGACAGTGCGGCGAGGGGGGCCGGCCCGATCAGCCGTCGAACTCACAGGCGTTGTCCTGGCAGGTGAACGAGGTGCTGCCCGTCAGGGTGTAGCTCTTGCCGCCCTCGGGCGTGCCGTCGGAGGCGAAGACGTCCTCGGGCGAGTTGCCGTTGAACTCGCAATCCGTGCCCTGGACGACCCCCTCGTAGTAGACGAAGAGGCCCCCGCCCAGCGGCGCGGAGTTCCCGGAGAAGCTCACCCGCGTGAGGGTGGCGCTGCCGTAGACCAGCAGGCCGCCGGCGTAGATCCCGCCCTCGTCGGTGTTGTTCGAGAACTCCCCGTCGGTGAGCGAGATGTCGCTGTCGTACAGCCAGATCCCGCCGCCGAAGCCGCCTTCGGCGATGTTGTCCGTGACCGAGAGGTCCGAGGCGGTGATCGCGCTGCTGAAGGCCGCGATGCCGCCGCCGTCCAGCGAACGGTTGTCGTGGATCTGGACGTGCTCGAAGCTGGCGGTCGTGCCCCACAGCGTGATGGCGCCGCCGTCGTCCTCGGAGACGTTGTCGTAGAAGGCGGCGTTCCGGACCTCGACGGTGCAGTCCTGCGTGTACATGCCGGGCCCGTCGTTGGCCTCGTTGTTGGTGAAGACGGCGTCCGAGACGATCACCGTGCCGGCCTGCTCGCAGTAGACGCCGCCGCCGCCGGAGTTGTGCGCCACGTCCAGCCCCGCCCCGCGATCGAGGGTGACGTTGCTGACGTCGAGGGTCACGTTGGGGCCCATGACGTCGAGGATCGTGCCGCTCAGGCCACCGGACAGGATGGTGTCCGCGGGGGTGGCGCCCAGGCCCAGCACCGTGACGTCGGCGCGCACCAGCACCCGGGAGTACCAGGTGCCGGGGCAGACCTTCAGGGTGCCGGGCACCGCCAGGGTCACGTAGTCGCCCGTCTGGAACATGGCGGTGAGGTCCTGCGTGGCGCCGCCGGTCACCTCGAAGGTGACGGTGGCGGTGGTGCAGGGGTCCGGCTCGTCGGTGTCGTCCGTGTCGTCGGTGTCCTGCGGGTCCGTGGTGTCCTCTTCGGGGCCGGTGTCGTCCCCGTCGGGGTCGGGCTTGGGGCAGCCCAGGAGGCCGAGGGTGAGAAGAAATGCCGTGGCGCGCATCCAGCTGCTCCGGTGTGGTACACGTGCACTCTACCGCCGGTTGCCGCCGGCGGGAAATCTTGACATACTGAAAAAGTCGTCGGAGGTGTCGATGCTCCTCGCATTGCTCGCTGGATGCGGCCTTGGCCTCGACCTCCTCGTGAGGGACACCGGCACGCCGTTCGTGCCCGAGGAAGAGGCCCCGCAGGTCACCTGGTCGGTGGAGCCCGCCGTGCTGACGCTCGGCGAGACCTACCCGGGCGTCGCCGCCGCGGGTCAGCTCACCCTGAAGAACACCGGCCGGGAGAACCTCCTCGTGCTCGATCTCGGCGCGAGCATCGAGGACCACATCGAGGTCAGCCTGGCGGGGGCGCCCATCCTCGCGCCGGGTGAATCGACCCTCCTCTACGTGGAGTGGACCCCGACGGAGCCCGGGGTCCTGAGCTCGGCCCTGGCCATCAGCGTGGGCGTCTCCGACGAGGAGCCCCAGGCGGTGGCCGTGCCCGTCGCCGGCACCTCGCTCGGGCCGGTCGTCACCATCTCCACCACCACCTGGGACTTCGGCGAGATCGGCATCGGCTGCGACGAAGAGTTCACGGTCACCCTCACCAACACCGGCAACCTCGCCATGGAGGTCCAGGCCGTCAGCATGCACGGGGAGGAAGGCTTCAGCACCGATCCCCCCGAAGACCTGCCCTGGGTGCTCGCCCCGTACCAGAGCCACGCGCAGACCGTGTACTTCTCGCCCTCGATCCTCGGCCAGATGAACGGCCAGCTCACCTTCGAGACCGACGTCGGCGAGTTCGCGGCCGCCCTGCAGGGCACGGGCGTGGTCGATGAAGAGCGCACCCTGTCCTACGACGTAGGCGAGCAGGGCCGCTCCACCTTCATCGTCAACGTGAACCTCACTGCCATCCCCAATTCCTCCGAGGATCAGTACTCCACCTTCTTCGTCGCCGCGCTGCCCACCTTCTTCCAGACCCTGCTCGACAACCACGTCCACTACCGCGCGGGCTTCGTCTGGAACGTCAACGGCTCGGTGGACGGCGAATACGACTACATCGACGAGACCTTCACCGCCTCGGAGGCCACCGACGCCGCCCTGCTGATGATCGCCCCGGGGGCGCACGGCGGCGACAACGACGCCAACTTCCGCACCATCCAGAACGCCATCGTGGCCAACCAGGACTGGCTCTCCGAGGACTCGGGCTGGGCCGAGTCGCGCCTCTGCCTGTTCACCATCCAGCGCGACACCGAGGCCAGCGGCGGCTCCTGGTCCAACTGGGTCTCCCAGGCCCAGGCCTACAAAGACGACCCCGCCGACATCGTCTACCACGCCATCGCCGGGCCCGTCCCCGGTGGCTGCGGCAGCGCCGAGGCCTTCCGGGACTACGACCAGGCGGTGACCGCCACCGGTGGCCTGTTCTTGAGCGTCTGCGCGTCGGACTGGACCGATCACATGGCCCAGGTCGCCACCGCCTGCACCGAGGGCGCCACCGGCATCTTCCCCATCGAGGGCACCCCGATGGTGGAGAGCATCGTGGTCACCACCGACGGCATGCGCCAGGACGAGGGCTGGTACTACGACTCCTCCCTGAACGCCGTCGTCTTCGAGGAGAACGCCTACCCCGAGTTCGAGTCCACGGTGGAGATCTACTACTGGATGGGCGGGGTCTGCGGCTGAGCTACTCGCAGATCTGGAGCTCCTCGTTGCAGTCCTGCCCGTCGGGGCAGTCCGTGTCGCTGATGCACGGGGTGTAGCCGACCACGTCGACGCTGACCGTGGCGGAGGAGGAGACCGTGAGGTCCATGCAGCCGGCCCCGGCGGCCGCGCTGTCCTGGGTGCGGCGGACGAGGGCGCCGCTGGGGAAGCCGGTCACGCCCGTGTCGATGAGGGTCTGGACGATGGCGGAGGGGACCACGGCCTCGCCGTCGTCCTCGAAGGTGCAGCGCAGGGTGCCCGGCGAGGCGCCGTGCTGGTCGATGTTCAGCGAGAGCGCGATCTCGCCGCGGCTGATGGCCTCCGTGGGCGACTCCCAGCGGACCGCGAGATCCTGGCCGCCCCCCACGACCCACTCCTCGTCCAGGGGCACGAGCGGCTCGATCCCCACACCGTACAGCGTGGCCGGGCCGTAGGCGCCGCCGGGCATCTGGAGCGTGACCAGCGCGCCGGCCTCGAACAGGGGCGCCGTCAGGGAGGTGTCGTAGTAGGTGTTTCCCGGGAACACCGCCTCCATCTGCACGGGCGCGGACAGCCCCGTGAGGGTGACCGTGCCGAGGTCCTGGTTGACCGGCCAGGGCAGGCACGTGCCGTCGAAGTCGCAGGCCTCGCCTGGATCGCAGGCCGGGTCGCAGTGGGGGTTGTTGCGCCTCAGCAGCACGCAGTCGCCGTCCGCCGCGATCTGCTCCAGCACGCTGATGGGCACCACGCCGTCGGCCACAGCGCCATCGACGCCCGCCTGCTCGTCGTCGCTGCGCACCAGAAACCCGCCGTAGTCCTCGGCCATGGCGCAGCCGCCCGCCAGCGGGACCGTGGCGGGATCCGGGGGGGCGGCGCTGTCCTGGCCCGTGTCGTCGTGGTGGCAGGCGGCGAGGAGCAGGCAGCAGAGCAGGGTGCGCATGGTGGGCCTCCGGAGTGTGCGGACAGCTTATGCCGGACACCGATGGCTGTAAGCTCACGCCCCCCACAGAACGTTGACCCGACGCCCGCGGCCACCGCCGCAACCCGCTCCCGAGGAACCGACCATGTCCCCCAGGCCCTCCCTCGCCCTGCTCTTCGCCCTCTCCCTCGGCGCCCCCCGCGCCGCCGACCTCGCCACCCCTGACGAGGAGGTGGCGCCCGTGGCCCCCGAGGCCGCGCCCGCGCCCGGCAAGCGGCTGAGCGCCGCCCAGCCCTTCGCCGCCTTCGAGGACCAGCTCCGCGGGGCCTTCGAGGGCTGGCCGAGCCGCAGCTTCGCCATCCAGGTGGACCGCCCGCTGTACCGCCCCGGCGAGACCATCTGGCTGCGCGCCTGGGACCTCGAGCGCCGGAGCCTCTCCGCCGCCGGCCAGGGGCAGGGCCTGGAGATCCAGCTCATCAACCCCAAGGGCGCCACGGTGCTGTCCAAGAAGGTGGCCCACGCCGAGGGGCTGAACACCAACGATCTGGAGATCCCCGCGGGCGTGCCCGGCGGCGAGTACCTGGTGCGGGTGCTGCGCGGCGGGCAGCTCGAGGCCGAGCGGCCCGTGATCGTGGCGGCCTACGAGGCGCCCCGGCTCAAGAAGAAGCTGGAGTTCCTGCGCAAGGCCTATGGCCCGGGCGACACGGTCGTCGCCAGCGTCAACGTCAAGCGCCCCACCGGCGAGGTGCTGGCCAGCCGGAAGCTCACCGCCGCCATCCAGCTCGACGGCCAGGCCCTGCCGCGCGTCGAGGTCACCACCGACGCCCGGGGCGACGCGGTCGTGCGCTTCGAGCTGCCCGCGCGCATCTCGCGGGGCGACGGCCTGCTCACCGTGCTGGTGGAGGACGGCGGCGTCACCGAGTCGGTCAGCAAGCGCATCCCCATCGTGCTGCAGAGCCTCGATGTGTCGCTCTACCCCGAGGGCGGCGACCTGGTCATCGGCCTGCCCTCCCGGGTCTACTTCGAGGCGCGCGACCCCATCGGCAAGCCCGCCGACGTGGAGGGCCGCCTCCTGGACGACACCGGCGCCGAGATCGCCACCTTCCAGAGCCATCGCGACGGCCTGGGCCGCTTCGGCTTCGTGCCGCAGGCCGGGCGCGCCTACCACGTGGAGATCACCCGCCCCGCGGGCATCGCACAGCGCTACGACCTGCCCGCCGCCAGGACCGAGGGCTGCGTGCTCAGGACCTTCGACGACCTCGACGGTTCGCTGGACTACCTGCGGGTGGCGGTGCGCTGCAGCGCGCCCCGTGTCGTGAGCGTGCAGGAGGTGCTGCGCGAGCAGCTCATCGACGGCGCCACGGTCCAGGCCCGCCCCGACAAGCCCGCGGTGGTCTACCTGCAGGCCGGCGCCCCGGCGTCGGACCGCGCCATGGGCATCGCCCGCGTGACCGTGTTCGGCGAGGACATGCAGCCCCTGGCGGAGCGCCTGGTGTTCCGCAACCGCCGCCAGCGCCTCAACGTGGAGGTCACCCCGGCGCGCGACAGCTACCAGCCCCGCGAGCAGGTCACCCTGGACATCAGCACCACCGACCCCATGGGCCGCCCCGTGGCCGCCGACCTGGCGCTCGCCGTGGTGGACGACACCGTGCTGTCCTTCGCCGACGACAAGCACGGCCACCTGCTCTCCCGGCTGCTGCTGGAGCAGGAGCTGGCCGACGAGGTGGAGGAGCCCAACTTCTACCTCGATCTCACCGAGGAGAAGTCCGCCCTGGCCCTGGAGCTGCTCATGGGCACCCGCGGCTGGCGCCGCTTCGACTGGCAGCAGGCGCTGGTGCAGCCCCAGGTCCCCGAGGAGACCCTCCAGGCGCTGGTGCGCATCGGCTACGTCGACGACATGATGTTCGCTGGCGGCATGCCCGCCATGGCCGTGGCCGAGGGCGCGCCCCGCGGTGGCCGTGGCCGGGAGAAGCAGGCGGAGGCGCGGATCCCCATGGCCCCGCCCCCCATGGCCGCGGCCCAGCCTGTGGAGGCCCCCGCCGCCGCCGCCGACATGCCTGCACCCCCGCCCGTCATGGCCCGCGAGCTGGACCGCCGCGCCGCGCGCGGCCCGGCGTTGGCCATGGAGGCGGCCGAGGAAGAGCGCTGGGCCGGCAACGCCCAGCCGGCCTGGCAGTGGGCCCCGGTGCGCGTCTTCCCGGCCCCCATCTACACGGGCGCGCCCCCCGAGGTGCGCACCGACTTCCGCGACACCGTCCACTGGGCCCCGCGGGTCCAGACCGACGCGCAGGGCCACGCCCAGGTGAGCTTCTACACCTCCGACGCCATCACCAGCTTCCGCGTGACCACCGAAGGCACAGGCGGCGGCTTCGCCGGCCGGGACGAGACCGTGATCCGCTCCAACCTGCCCTTCTCCATGGCGGTCAAGATCCCGCTGGCGGTGAGCGAGGGCGACCGCCTGCGCCTGCCCCTGACCCTGTCCAACGAGCGCCAGGACAGCCTGGCCCTGGCCCTGGAGGCCAGCTTCCCGCAGGATCTGCTGACCCTGCAGCGCCCCATCGTCAACCAGTGGGAGCTCCCGGGCGAGGCCCGCGAGAGCCTGTTCATGGATCTGCTGGTCACGGGCAAGGAGGGCACCGGCACCCTGGCCTTCCACGCCACCAGCGCGGGCCTCTCCGACGCCTTCGAGCGCGAGATCGACGTGGCGCCGCTCGGCTTCCCACAGGCGTTCGAGGCCAGCGGCGAGCTGACCACCGTGGCCCGCCACACGGTGGACCTCGGCCAGGCCATCGACGGCACGGTGAGCGCGAAGGTCCAGCTCTACCCGAGCCCTGTGGCCACCCTGGTCAGCGGCATGGAGGGCCTCATCCGCGAGCCCGGCGGCTGCTTCGAGCAGACCTCCAGCTCCAATTACCCCAACGTCATGGTGCTGCGGTACCTGGAGGAGCAGGGGGTGGCCGATCCGGAGATGATCAGCCGTACGCTCGGCATGCTCGACCGCGGCTACCAGCGCCTCGTGGGCTACGAGAGCCCCGAGAAGGGCTACGAGTGGTTCGGCGGCGACCCGGGGCACGAGGCCCTGACCGCCTACGGGCTGCTGGAGTTCCAGGACATGCGCGGCGTCTTTGGCGACGTGGACGCCGAGATGATGGCGCGCACCGCGGACTGGCTCATGTCCCGCCGCGACGGCGCGGGCGGCTTCCAGCGGGATCCCAAGGCCCTGGACAGCTTCGGCCGCGCCTCCGCCGAGGTGACCGACGCCTACATCGTCTGGAGCCTGGCCGAGGCCGGCTTCACCGACGGGCTGGACAAGGAGCTCTCTCGGCAGGCCGCCCTGGCCAGGAGCGCCAACGACCCCTACCTGCTGGCCCTGGCCACGGGCACCCTGACCCGGCTGGACGGCAAGCAGAAGGAGGCCGGGGCCGCGGCCAGGCGCCTCGCGGGCCTGCAGGCCAAGGACGGCTCCTTCCCGGGCGCCGACCACAGCATCACCCGCAGCGGTGGCGAGGCCCTGACCATCGAGAGCACCGCCCTGGCCACCATGGCCCTGCTGCAGGTGCCGGGCCACGACGCCGCCGTGCGCCAGGCCGTGGACTGGCTGAACCAGCACCGCGGCGGCTTCGGCCAGTGGGGCTCCACCCAGGCCACCGTGCTCTCACTGCGCGCCATGACCGCCTACGCCTCGGCCAGCCGGGCCACCCGCGGCCCCGGCGAGGTCCAGCTGCGCATCAACGGGAAGACCGCGGGCCACTTCGCCTACGAGGCGGGCCACCGCGACGCCATCGTCTTCGAGGAGCTGGGCGGCTTCTTCGCGAGCGGCGCCAACACCATCGAGCTGGCGCTGGAGGGGGAGGAGCCCCTGCCCTACAGCATCGCCGTGGAGTACCGCTCCACCCTGCCCGCCTCCAGCCCCGAGGCCGTGATGGACCTGGAGACCCGCCTGGCCTCCCAGCAGGTGAAGATGGGCGAGAACGTCCGGCTGACCGCCACCGTGCGCAACCGCACCGAGCAGGGCCAGCCCATGACGCTGGCGCGCATCGGCCTGCCCGGC
The DNA here is from genome assembly GCA_043814015.1 of Pseudomonadota bacterium. Taxonomy (GTDB): domain Bacteria; phylum Myxococcota_A; class UBA796; order UBA796; family JAFGLY01; genus JBDRKM01. The sequence goes on along the minus strand of JBDRKM010000313.1, from coordinate 1,343 downwards.
GGCCTGCAGGCCCAGACCTGGCAGCTCGAAGATCTGCGCGACCGCGGCCTGGTGGACTTCTTCGAGACCGGCCCGCGCGAGGTGGTGCTCTACTTCCGGGACTTCGAGCCCGAGGAGCTGCGCACCGTGCCCCTGGATCTCGTGGCCGCGGTCCCTGGCACCTACACCGGCCCCGCGTCGAGCGCCTACCTCTACTACACCAACGAGCACAAGGACTGGGCCGAGCCCCTGCGGGTGACCGTGGAGGAGTAGGGACCCGCGCCCCCGGTGGTATCCTGGGAGCGCCATGCGCCGACTCCTCCCCACGCTCTTTGTCCTCGGCCCCGCCTGCTCCCGCGGCGAGGACACCGCCATCGAGCTGGCGCCCTGCGTCCTGACCGCGGCGCCGTCGGCCCTGTTCCAGGTGCAGCAGGTGGAGGAGGAGGAGGGCTGGGAGGTGCACGTCTCGGGCCAGGTGTTCGACGGGCCGATCCCCCGCTGGCAGACCACCGTGCTGGAGAGCGAGCACTGCCGCTACGGCTACTACCTGCCCACCACCTGCCAGCCCGAGTGCGACCGCGGCTCCTACTGCGTCGACGGCGACTGCCTCGGCTGGCCCGAGGGCATCTCGGGAGGGACCCTGCAGGTGGACGGGGTCGGCGAGCGGCTGGTGCTGGCCATGGAGGACGCCCGTCCGGGGCACTACCACGAGTCGGTGGAGCTGCCCTTCGACGCCTTCGACGAGGGCTCGCCCGTGCGCTTCGCGACCAGCGGCGATCAGTTCCCCGCGGTGCGGTTGGCGGCCCGCGGAGTGCGGCGCATCGAGACCCCGGCCGCCGAGCGCGGCCTGAGCTGGACCCACGGGCAGGAGGTCACCCTCACCTGGGACGCCGGGGGAGACCCCGAGGCCTGCGTGAGCGTGGAGCTGTACACCCAGTCCTACGGTCACGGCACCCCCATCGCCAACCTGCTGGAGTGCGTCGGCCCCGACACGGGCAGCTTCACCTTTCCGGTGGAGTTCGTAGATCTCTTCCCCGAGTACGACACCCCCGGGGTGTGCGCCGGTACCGACTGCCCCTACCCGCAGATCCGGCGCTTCACCAGCCAGATCATCAGCACCGCGGCGGGCGATGCCGGGCTCATGGTCTGGACCGACGATCGCTTCCCGCTGGAGGCGGGGAGCTGATCCGATCGCCGCGGGCCGTGGGTGGCGCAGCGCGGGGCTCCGCCCGCAACCCAAGGGGAGGCTGGAGGCTGGAGGCTGGAGGCTGTAGGCCGGACACGGCGCGCGGATCACCTGTTCGTCCTCCGCCGCGGTCCGCTGGGCTATCGTCTCCGGTCTCCGGTCTCCGGTCTCCGGTCTC
>JBDRKM010000312.1:0-2655 GCA_043814015.1 Pseudomonadota bacterium | reverse complement strand
CGGGCTACGGGCTACGGGCTACGGGCTACGGGCTACGGGCTACGGGCTACGGGCTACGGGCTACGGGCTACGGGCTACGGGCTACGGGCTACGGGCTACGGGCTACGGGCTACGGGCTACGGGCAGCGTTGTTCGCCCCTCCGCCGCCTGAAGGCCGAGAAACGACCACCCAGCGGCCACATCGCGCCTCTCCGCAGTCAGAGTTCCCAGGGGGTCCGCATCCATGAAAGGGGAGCTCCGTGGCTCTGTACGGTGGGGACCGAGTATGTGCTCCGGTCACCTGGAGGTGACCCGGAGGGCCTCTTCGGGGGCGGAGTGACCGGGTCGGTGACCAGGAGGTGGCTATCACCAGGGGCATACATACACAGCTTTCCGGCCAGATGATGGTGGATGCGGGACCCGTGGGTGAGTGGGCCAAGGGGTCGGGGGTCCACATGCTTCGAGCTTTCCAGCGTCCTTGGAGCGATGCGCATCTCATGGGTGGGTGGCGAGGAGCGCACGGTGGCGGGGCGAGGCGCCGCAAGGTCTCACGCAGAGCCGCGGAGCGCGCAGCGATCCAGTGCGTGGCAGCCGGGCTGACGAGTGCCGAGGGAACCCAGAGCGCCAGCACCTGCGTCGGGAGACAGACGCTCAACAGGCCTTCATCGCCGCTCGGCATCGCCGGTGGGTGTATTGCCCCCGTGCTCGGTCTTCTCTGGAGTGGGGCGCGGTTTCCTCCCTCGGGGAGCGGCTCTCCCAGCCGCATGGACCACAAACCGAAGACAGCTCGCGCCAAGGGATCCGTCGCCACGCCGCCGTCTACACCTGCCACATCTCGGAGATCTTCTTGTCGATGGCGCGGAAGGCGCGCCAGTCGAAGTGCTCCGCGTCGGACGCGAAGGCCAGCACATCCAGCGCCGCCAGCTCCAGGGCGCGGAAGCGGATCGCCGTGGGCGGGTGGGTGGGGAGCTTCCGCGGGGTCCTCTGGAGATCCTCCCGGATCTTCTGCCAGTGCTCGCTGAGCGACCTGCCGTGGAACATGACGCGGAGGTTCTGGAGGGCCGACTTCTGGTTCTTCCCTTCTTGCGCCCACAGTTGCCGATGCTCCGCAAAGGTCTGACCAGGCTTCATCTGCTCCAGCCGCCACAGCATGGCGAAGGCTGCGTGGAGATCCTCGCAGCAGAGCAGCCCCATGCGATCGGCGGTGATCTCCGCCGCCAGGTGGCGCTGCCAGGTGTTCTCCTCGATATCGGCCAGGTCCGGGAAGCGAACCTTCACGTTCCTGCCGTGGATGTCCCAGCTCGGGTGCTCCAGCATGACGTGACCGAGCTCGTGGCCGAGCAGGAAGGCCAGCTCCCCGTCGTCGAGGCAGCCCACGATCTGCTCGGGGATGCACACCTGGTAGACGGAGCCCCGCTCTGACAGGCTGTGGGTGTTCGCCGTCGCGAGGCAGTCCGTAGTGGAGAGGTGGCAGGTGAAGAGCTTGACCTGTTCCCGAGGGAGGCCGAGTTGGTCGCAGCAGTGGCCGAACACGCGCGCGAGCCGGGTCCGGTTCTCGCTGTAGACCTGCTCGCCCTCCTCGCACTCCGTGCGGTGCCCGACCAGGCGCCGGGCACAGGAGAAGTCCGGCCGTTCCTGGGAAGGCGCATCCGCGGGCGCCGCTTCCTTGGTCGCCTCCAGCAACCAGTCCAGCTCTTTGAAGAGGTGGCGCTCCCTCCCGAAGAAGAGCTGTCGGAGGCGCTGCTGCTCGCTCGGCGCGGGGGGCGTGGGGGGCTGGCTTGGGGTGGCGTCGAGCCGCGGCATCCCGTCACACGTTCTGGCCATCGCCCGCACGCTCACCTTACCGCGCTCCGAGCAGTCCACCGCGAGCCCCTGGCACCAGCGCATCGATCCCTTCGGGTCCAGACCGTGGAGGAGGTCCACCTCGAAGCGGGTCTCCAGGTCGCTCGATCCCTCGATGTGGGGCCCGCGGAAAAGCATCCTGAGCGACCCCAGGCCCTCGATGGAGGTGCTCGATCCGGAGTGCTGGACGAAGAACAGGGCGCGATCGAGGCGGGCTGCGTCGAAGCGGATGCTCTCCTCCTTTGGACCCGGGTCCTCCTCCACGCCGTCGTCACCGCCCAGCTTCGCGAAGGGGAAGCCGTCCAGCCGCCCCTGATCCCGCCAGAAGACGTGCCGCTCCCGCGCGTCGCCCGAGAGGGGCGTGCCCCTGCCTTTCTCCCCCCGGTAGGGGTCTTCCATCCGGACCAGGGCGTGCAGGTCGAGGTCCTGGGGGCCGTCCCACACCAGGGCGACCTCGTAGACCGAGGGGGGAAGACGTTGCTCGGAGGCGGGCGTCTCCAGCTCGCGCTTGGCGTAGATCTCGTTGACGGAAAAATGGCTACCCTCGCGGGCGCGGAACGCGTCCAGCAGCCGCGTGGGGCGCAGCTCGCCGGGTGTCGTGTGCACCTCCAGGGCAGACGCCGCCTGGCTGCTGGTCGCCCGGCGCCACCTCACCAGCTCGACCGTCGAGCCCGCGCCCGAGGCGATCAGCGGGATATGCCTATCCGGTTGACTACAGTGCATCGGCGCTCCCGGCTCGCTGCGCCTCCCGGCGCATCTGGCGAACGACCTTGATCAAGTCGTCGCGGTGTTCTTCCATCCACTCCACGGTGGCGTCGCCGCCCTGTTCCAGCA
>JBDRKM010000311.1:0-15666 GCA_043814015.1 Pseudomonadota bacterium | reverse complement strand
CCCGCCGGCCCCGGCGGTGGCCCCGGCGGCGGCCCCGGCGGCCCCGACCCCGGCGGCCCTGGCGGCGCTGGCGGCGCTGGAGGCCCTGTGACAGGCTTCCTCCGCGACATGGCGATGCCCCACCGGGCGCCTGAGAAGTCGGGCGCCTTCTCGGCGGCCTGCTGGAACCAGGTGAGGGGCCCGTCGCTGCCCTCCGTCCGGAGGTAGAGCTGGATCACGCCGATGCCGTACAGACAGGCGGGCTCCTCGGGGGCCAACCGCACACAGTCCTCAAAGGCCACGCGGGCCTCGGGGAACTCGCGCAGGGCGCTGAGCGCGGTGCCCAGGCCCCAGAACGCCCAGGCGGCCTGCGGATCGGCCTCGGTACGGGCGCGGAAGAGGGCCTCCGCCTCGGGGTAGTGGCCGTACTCCAGCAGACGGGCGCCCTCGACCAGCGCGGCATCGCCGAGCCAGGTGGGGGGGCCTCCGGGACGGCGCGCCTGCCAGCGCAGGTAGGCGGACACGTCCGCCGAGGTGCCATCGTAGATGGGCTCGACCTCGGCCTGCCGCTGCGCGCGCAGGGTGTTGGACGCGATGCGGACGAACCGGACCACGCGCGAGGCCTGCAGGGCGACGGCCAGGCGATCGAGCACCGTGGACCAGAGGCCGACCCGCCGGTAGCCGATGAAGTTGGTGTGGTTGGCGGTGCCGGCCATCAGCACGACGAGGTCGGGCTGGACCGCATCCAGCACGCGCGGCAGCCGCTCCCGGAGGATCGAGGAATTGGCGCCGCCCACGCCACCGTTCACGACCGCGAAGGGCCCCGCTTCGGCGCCGCCGTTCAAGCGTCGCTGCAGCTGCGCCGGGTAGTCCCCGCCCGGATCCGCGCCCACGCCGTAGGTCATGGAGTCGCCCATGGCGAGGATCACCGTGGACGCGCCGGAGGAAGCGCCAGTAGCGCCGTGGTGCTGTGCGTCGTAGACAGCCCCCAGGACCCGGAGGGAGACCTCCAGGCCGACGAACAGGACCACGATCCCGAGCGCGACGACCAGGACGCGCTCGAGCAGCCGACGACGCGGGCTCTTTCGCGGGGTGGACGGGGCCGCGTTCAACGAGCGCCTCCATCGGGGTAGCAGGGTGACGGTGTCGAAGGGGACGCGAGCCTGGGCGCCTCGGCCCCCTCCATCGCGGCAGAGGGGGGAGATGCCGCGGCGATAACCTGCCGCGTCGGCCCCGCCACCCGACCAACGCGGACCAGCCCCGGCTGCGGGAGGAGCCCCTGCCCGCTCACCGAGCGCACCTGAACCCCGCGGACTTCCGCCGTACCTCGACGACGAACTGGTTGCGCTCGCCGGCCGGGAAGGTCGCCATCTCGAAGAAGAAAGCCCCGCCGCGCACCGCCGCGTACAGGCCGGGCCCGGGGGCCTGCACTTCGTGGTAGACGCCGCCCTGCTCCCGGTGCTGGTAGAGGCTCCAGGCGTCCAGCCGCAGGTCGGAGGTGAACTCCCAGGCGTTGCCGAAGGTGTCCTCGAGGCCGAAGACGCTGCGCCCGGCGGGGTAGGCACCCACCGGCGAGGTGCGCGCGTAGCCGTCGGAGTCGTCGAAGATCTCACCACCGGTCCGGCCGTGGTTCAGCCGGCTGCCGTCCCAGGTGTTCCCCCAGGGGTAGACCCGCCCGTCCGAGGCGGGCCCCAGGGCCGCGAGCTGCCACTCGGCCTCCGTGGGCAGCCGCGCCCCGCGCCAGGCGCAGAACTCCTGGGCGTCGTACCAGCTCACCAGGACCACCGGGTGATCGCCCGTCCCCGGCGGGTAGTCCACCCCGTCCCAGTTCCAGCCCTCCCGGGCCCAGACCTCGTCCACGAAGGGCGGGCGGTAGGCGGTGGCGATCAGGAAGGCGCGGTAGGCCTCCCGCGTCACCTCGGTGCGGTCCATCAAGAACGGATCGACCCACACCTGCAGAGGGCCCAGGCTGGGCTGGCGGGCGCTCGTCCAGGGCTGTGGGGGTCCCGACTCGGGCTCCTCGGCGCCCCCCTCGGCGTGGTGGACGACCCCGAGCGGGCCCGGAGGCGGCGACTGCAGCACCACCAGCCCTCCGGGGATGGGGACCATGTCCTCCGAGGCCGGGGACCTGCCGGGCCCAGGCGCGGGCGGCGGGATCGCCGGCGCGGGGGCGACCGTGACGACTTCGGGGGCGACGGGCGGGGCGGCGCGCCCCTCGCAACCGGCCACGGCCACGAGCAGCGCGGGCCCGAGGGCCACCCTCAGCGGGCAGGGTAGACGCATCGCAGGCCCACGGTGAAGGAGACGCGGTCCGGCCGGGCCGGCTCGCGATGGGTGCAGGTGCAGTAGGAGGGGAGGTTCATGTAGGAGCCCCCCCGCAAGGTCTTCCAGCGGCCCGACTCGGGGCCGGTCGGGTCCTGCGCCGGCGCGGTGTCGGGCGCGGCCGAGTACCAGTCGGAGGTCCACTCCCAGACGTTGCCCACCACGTGGTGCAGCCCGGCGGGTGAACGCGTGGCCCGCTCGGACTCGCCCGCGGGCAGGGTCTGGACCTTCCCCACGTGCCCACCCGGCCCCCAGCCGTACCAGCGCGGCCCCTGGATCTCCTCTTCACCCCAGGGATACCGCGAATCGCTGTGGCCGCCGCACGCGGCCAGCTCCCACTCGGCCTCGGTGGGCAGCCGCCCACCCCGCCAGCGGCAGTAGGCCTGGGCCTCGTACCAGGTGACCGCCACCACGGGGTGGTCGTCCGAGCGCCCGGCCGCCCGCAGCACGGCTCCGGCGCCCACGGGGTGCTCGCTCAACCAGCGCGCGGCCTCCCCCGGCCACAGCGCCGGGTCCTGGTAGCCTCGAGCCGCGAACTCCTCGAAGGCGCCGATGGTGACCTCCGCAGCGTCGATCCCGAAGCCGCCGACCGTGACGCTCCGCGAGGGCTCGTCGGGCACCCTCCCCGACCCCTCGAAGTAGGTGGCGCCCTCGATCTGGACGGGGCTGGAGCAGCCGGAGCAGACCGCCACCAGCACCGCGATGTGCCGCTGTCCGGGCACCCACCAGAGCATCCGCCAGGCTCCTCCGACCGCGGCGTGGAAAGAGGGGAGCCGTGGCCGTCGACCGCGGAGGATATCACCTGGGGCAGGGTGAGTCCCGGAGAAACCAGACCAGCGCTCCGCCTGTCTCACATGGCTCGCCGAGGACGGGGGTGAAGGCCGCGCGGTACTGCCCGGCCAGCCCGGCCGCCCGCTCCAGTTCTTCGTGGACGACGATCATGCCGTAGGTGTCCCGCCAGTGCCGGAGGACCTCCGGCGAGGGCGGCCGGGGCCGCTCGGACCGCTGGACCGGCGCCGAGGCATCGCGCAGCGCCTCCAGGGTCACCTGGTCGCGCATGCTGCCCAGGCGGATGTCGGGGACGTAGGGGATGGGCTGCTGGTGGCGGGTCTGGTACCAGAAGTACCGGCTGGTCTCCATGGTGGTCCCCGCCTCCGCGGGCAGGTCCAGGACCATGCCCGCGGGCGCGGAGGCATAGAAGGCGGGGATGTCCACCGACGAGCGCGGGATGGGCCAGGGGGCGAGGCTGCCCCACAGGGACTCGGCCACCACCACCCCGGCCAGCGCGACCAGGGCGAAGGGGCGCCAGCGCCGGGGCCCACGCGCGACCAGGGCGTGGGCGCCCGCGCCGGCCGCCACCGCCAGGACCGCGTTCGTCCCGATGGACAGGCGCAGCGGGTGGGTGACGGACACCCGCGGGAGCACCTCGAGCAGCCACGCGAAGGGCAGCGACACCTCGCGCCCGCCCGCCCACCGCACCCAGTGACCGTCGTACCAGAGGTAGCTGCCGAGGCCGAGCACCGCGGCCACGAGGGCCAGCACCAGCCAGGGCGAGAGCCTCCGGCCCTGCGCCCACAGCCCCCAGGCCGCCAGCAGGATCACGCTCCAGCGCTGGTAGTTCGAGTGCAGGAAGGCCTCGCCGTGCAGCGCCATGAGGTCCACCGACTGGAAGGCGCCCGGCATGACGAAGGTGCGGGGATCCGTGGCGTTGTTCGCCATCTGGACCCCCCCCTGGACGTTCGCGCGCAGGATCAACGCGTCGGGTGCCGCCAGGGTGGCCTTGAAGACCAGCCAGGCCGGAGCGGACACGGCCAACGCCAGGCCCCCGGCCAGGGCCAGCCCCCGGAGCAGCCGGAGGTCCAGCCGCCGCTCCCGGACCAGCTCGGGCAGGAGCACCAGCCCCAACAGCACGATCAGCAGAATTCCAGTCGAGAGCCCGTAATAGAAATTGACCAGGCCCGTGATGCCCTGCACCAGGCCGAGCAGCGCCCAGGCCCCGACGCGGCGCAGGCGCAGCGCCCGGGCCGCCGCCCACAGGGTCAGCGGGATCCAGCCCAGCGGGGCGACCTCGGTGATGCCGTTGGAGAGCTCGCACAGCAGGTAGGGGCTGGTCATGAACGCGAGCCCGGCGACCCAGCCCTGCGGGCCGCGGCCGAGGACCTCGTCGCTCAGCAGCTGAGCCGCGAACCCCGCGGCGGCCAGGCGGACCCACAGCCAGAGGTTGTAGGAGAGCGCCGGCCCCAGCAGCCAGGTGAGGGGCGAGGCCGCCACAGCACCCGCGCAGTCGATGAAGTACAGCGCGCCCCCGGCCGGCCCCCCGGCCAGGCCCGTGTGGAAAGGGAGGCGCCCGTGGAAGAGCGCGTCCGCCACGTAGAAGAACCCCCAGACATGGTTCCAGACGTCCGCGCGGGGATCGCCGAGCAGCACGCCCCAGGGGTGCAGGCTGGTGGGCAGCAGCAGCACGAACGCCACGGCGAGCCAGACAATCGGGCGGCCCCACGGGCCGGCCAGGCGCGCGCGCCAACCTCCTGCAGGGCGGCTCCGGCTGGGCGCTTCACCCTGAGCAAGCGGCGCGGACGACCCGAAGGAGTGCGGTTCGCTGGCGCGAGGCGGGGACGTGGACATGGCCAGCCTACGGGCACACGGCGGAGCGCAGACGGTAACCCCCGTGGCCGGCACGGGCGACCACCGGACGCCGTTGTGACTGGTTAGATTCCCCAGCCCACCCCGCGAGCGATCCCGAGCGTTGCCCCAGCCCCCGCCACCACAGCGAGGCGCTCTCTCCTGGCGCGGCCGCCGGGGCCGGTGGATGGGGCTCGCCCTGGGCACGGTGCTCGCGGGTTCGCTGCTGGTCCTGATGGAAGGCAGCCTGCGGCTGTTCGATCTCGCCCCCGTCGAGCCCTACGGCCGGGATGCGCACCAGCAACGCGGCGTCTTCGTCTACGACGCCGACCTCTTCTGGGCCCAGCGCCCCGGCTACACCCAGGAGGAGCGCGCGCCCGACGGCGGGATCTGGGACATCCGGATCGACGCCGAAGGCCACCGCTCCGATCCCTTCCCCACGCCCGCCCCTCCCGGCACCGTGGGCATCCTCGGGATCGGCGACTCCAGCATGTGGGGCGACCGCGTCCCCCAGGCCGAGCGGTTCCTCGATCGCGCGACCCGCGCGGTGCGCGATGCGGTGCCCGACGCCTCCATCGCGCTCACCACCGCGGCCTGCCCCGGCTACTCCAGCTTCCAGGCCCGCCGGCAGCTCCCACCGCTGCTCGCCACGGGCCGCTACCAGGTCGTCGTCATGCTCGTCATGAACAGCGACTTCTACCCGAACCCACGCGCCGACACGAGCTTCGTGCCCACGCCCTGGCTCCGGCCCCTGGCCTGGGTCGGTCGCCACAGCATGCTGCTCCGCTGGCTGCGCCCACGCGGTCGCCCCGTGCTGGGTGGGTTCGGGGAGCGGCCGGACACCTCGCAGCCCCTCGTCCACCGCGTGCCGGCCCGCCCCGACTACCAGGCCAACCTCGACGCCATGGTCGTCGCCTCCCAGGAGGCGGGGGCCGAGGTCATCCTGCTCGAGCCGTTCCGCTTCTGGACCGGCGGCGGCGGTGGCCCACCGCCCTTCTACCCCGAGCCCATCCTGTCCTGGATGATGGACTCGACGCCGGAGTACCACGCCGTCATGGAGGAGGTCGGGAGGGCGCGGGGGGCGACCGTCCTCAGCCTGCAGCCCCTCGTGGAGCGCGAACCCACCCCGGGCGCCCTGTACGCGGACACCGTCCATCCCTCGGCCCTCGGCCACGAGCGCATCGCCGCGCTGCTCGCCCCCGCGCTGCAGGCCGCGGTGCGACGCCGCCAGGCCGCGGGCGTTCAGTCTTCCACCCCGCCATCGAGCAGCCAGACGCGGTAACCCTGAGCGTCGCCCAGCGCGCGGGCCTCGGCCGGCAGCGGGGGCCGGTGACTGGCCTGCACGTGTCGCCGCCAGCCCACGGACTGCCGCTCCAGCAGGACCCGCACCCCGGCCGCGCGCGCCTCCGCGAGCCAAGCCTGCGCGGCCCCCTCCTCGTCCCTCTCCTCCTGGTTCGTGGGGTTGAAGATGGCCACGGGGCGGTCGAGCGCGAGCGACAGCCACAGGTGGTCCTCGGTCAACGACTCGCCCACGCCGGGCCAGACCGCCACCGGTCCTGGCTCCACGAGGGCGGCGAGATCGTCGACGGCCAGGCCCACGGCCGTGCGCGGCCAGTGGGCGGGGGTGAAGAGGAGGTTGGTCAGGGCGAGCACCACCGCGAACGCCGCCACCTGCCATGGCCGCCAGGTGCGCACCAGCCACGCGATCCCGAGGACGCACACGAACGCCACGCCCCCGAGGAAGCGCACCGTGCTGGTGGCGAAGGAGAGCGAGGGGACCCACGGCAGGAGCGCCCCGGGCAGGACCAGGCCCGTGGGACGGCCGGCGAACACGCTCAGGTTGGCCCCCAACGCCAGCACGAGGCAGAGGGCGGCCCACAGCGCCAGCGGCCGGCTCCCCGCGCGGCCACGGGCCCGCCAGAGCCCCAGCCCCCCCGCGAGCAGCGTCAGGACACCGAGGTAGGAGGCGGAAAAGGGCAGCTCGGTGGGGGAGGCCTCCGGCAGGGACACCCAGTGCGGGGGCGACCTCGCGGCCCGCAGGCGCGCCTCGGGGCGGGGGGAATCGCCCGCCACGTGTCCGAGCACGCCGTCCACCCGGGGGACGACCAGATCCACCAGCCCGGCGGTGTCGGCTTCCACATTCCTGGCGAGGCCCACCATGGCCTGGGCTGGCATGGCGGGCGGGACGCCACCGCCTTCGTCGGCTGCCGGCAGGACCACGGCAGCCTCGGCGGGGTCGGTGGTGGGCTGCAGGTGCTGGACCTCCCCACCGTAGTGGAACCGCGCCAACAGGCCGCAGAGCAGCACCACCCCTCCCGCGGCCAACAGCCGGCGCCAGCCGTGACGCGAGGCGAGCACCAGCACGAGCGGGCCCGCCATGATGGCCTGGTAGGGGGAGAAGAGCACGGCGAGCGTCAGCCCGAGCCCGGCCACGGCGAGCCGGACCCAGCCGGGCCGCCACAGGGCCCAGGTGATGAGGGCGAAGCTGGCCAGGCCCACATGTTCCACCTGCCCGTTGCCCAGGTAGGCGAGCAACAGAGGGCAGGTCTCGGCCGCGACGATGGCCGCGACCCGTTGCCATGGTGTCCACCCCCAGGCCGCCCCGAGCGCCACGAAGGCCAGCCCCTGCAGCACCACCAGCGTCTCCACCGACAGGTTCCAGGCGACCACCAGCGGGAGCAGGCGGCCGAGCGCGAGCGTCAGGCCCAGCACGGGGCAGGCGAGCGGGGTGAGGATCTGGCCCCCGGGAAACCCGATCATGCGGTTGGGTGACAGGGGGCCCCAGCGCTGCATGCTGCTGGCGTAGACCAGGTGGCCCGGTGTGGCCTGGTCCAGGGAGATCGACTCGGAGTAGAGCGAGACGGGCCAGCACACCACCACCGCCAGCAGCACGCACAGCGCCACCAACGCGGCGGTCACGCCCACGCTGCCGCGACGCTGTGGTGCTTGCCCTGGACTCACTTGAACCTCCTCAAGTGGGATGCGCCCGGCGGAGCGTATCAATCTTCCTGTTGCACCTCCAGTTCCGGCCTTCCAGGCCCCAGCGGACGGGCGCGGGTGAGGCGTCGGGACGAGCCACGGACCGAGCCGACACGGCCTCCGACGGGCTCATTGGGCCACGGGCCTGAGCTCGGCGGTCCGGTAGGCGTAGCCCACGATCCAGCCTGTGGGGGAGATGGCCCGCGCGACCCCCGCGCCGTCGGGGGAGACCTCGTCCATCACCCCACCCTGGGAGAACACGGACAGCAGATCGCCATTGGGCAGCGGCTGCGCGGAGCCCAGGAAGAAGACCTTGAAGCACTCGGGGGGCTTGTACTGCCACGTGGTGGTCGCCACGCCGGCGTCCGCGTCGAGCGCGAGGATGGCCGCGTGGGAGCAGGCATCCTCCGCCGACGCCCAGGTCTGGTTGAAGATGAGCAGGCCGCCCTCGACGAGCTCGGCGCTGTGCGGCCAGGCCAGCAGGGGCTCCTCGCCCTCGGCCTGGTAGGTCCCCCAGGTGTTGGAGAGGCTCCAGGTCATCCGCCCCGCCTCCACGTCCACGGCCACGATCGCGTCGATGTTCCGGAGGCTGACCAGGACCTCCCCGGTCTTCGGGACCCAGGTCAGGTAGTTGCCGTGGGACCAGTCCCAGGTCCCCGTGGCGGGGTCCTGCACGCAGTCCGAGGCCGACACGACCGCCGGGTCGAGGTCGTCGAACACGCTCCAGATCTGCCGCTCGTTCCCGGCGCTGTCGAACTCGATGAGGGTGTCGCCCTTGAGGACCTGCTCGCCGGGCCCGCCCGGATCCAGGGTGGTGGTGGTGGTGCCGAGGGTGACGAAGCGGTCTTCTCCCAGGATGGCGAAGTCGTGGTGCGCACCCACATGCTCGAAGCGCCACCGCGCCGTCCCGTCCCAGGCGACGCTGGTGACCGCGCCGACGCCCTTCTTGGTCTCGGGGTCGTAGTCCTCGTCGTGGAACAGGAGCCCGCCGCCATCGGGCGCCAGCCGGGCGCGGCCGCAGCCATGCCGGGCCGGGTAGGCCCAGACCGCCCGCCCAGCGTCGTCGAAGACGCAGACCCAGGTCGCGCCGCTCGCGTCGTCGATCAGGGGCACCACCGTGAAGCCGTGGAAGACCCGCTCGGGATCGTCCACCTCGACGGTCAGCGACGACACGCCGGCCGGGAGCGCGCCGGTCTGGAAGTGCTGCCGATCGCTCTGCTCGAGGCCGCCGCTCGCCTCGGCGCTGACGACGAGGCTGGCCTCGGCCGTGGGGGGCAGGCCCACCAGGGCGACCTCGTGCGCGGTGGAGGGCGCGCCGCCCTCCACGGTGGTCAAGGGCGGTTCTCCCTCGACGCTGTAGGTGAGGGTGCAGGAGACCGGCTCGGCGGTGGTCCAGGTGGCGGTGACCACCGTGGGCACCACTTCGCTCGGGGTGAGGGTGAACGTGCCGAAGAAGGGCGCGTCGGAGCCGGTGTCGGGCGGATCGGTGTCCGGCGGGCTCGTGTCACGCGGGCCGCTGTCCGGAGGCGGCTCAGCCTCCCTGGGGCAGGCCACACCCAGCCCGATCACGGCCAGGAGAGACCAACGCGACAGCGTGCTCACGTCCTTCCTCATACGGGCTCCCTCCGAAAACCACGGCCGGGACCGCCCCACCATAACAGAGATCGCGTGCTTTGCTGACATTTCTGTCACATGGGTGGCGACGCCTCGGGCACGGGAGGCGAGCGGCGGCCAGGAGAGGTCAGCGGGCACGCTCGCCCCGGCGAACCCGGACCCGGCCTGTACCCGCGATCAGTAGGCCACGGGCCTGAGCTCGGCGATCCGGTGGGCGTAGCCCAGCATGTTGCCGAAGGTGGCCCGAATCCGCGCCACCCGCGCGCCGTCGGGCGTGACCTCGTCCATCAGACCACCCTGGGAGAACACGACCAGCACGTTGCCGTCGGGGAGCTGCTGCGCGGAGCCCAGGAACAGGACCTGGGTGCACTCCGGGGTCTCGTACTCCCAGGTGGTGGTCGCGACGCCCGCCTTCGGGTCGAGCGCGAGGATGGCCCCCTGCGAGCAGCGCTCCTCCGTCCACGTGGTGGTCTGGTTGAAGACGAGCAGGCCGCCCTCGACGGGCTCGACGCTGTGGGGCCAGGCCAGCAGGGGCTGGTCGCCCGCGGGCTGGTAGGTCCCCCAGGTGTTGGACAGGCTCCAGGTCATCTGCCCCACCTCCACGTCCACCGCGACGATCGCGTCGATGTTCCTGAGGGTGGCGAGGACCTCTCCGGTCTCCGGGACCCAGGTCAGGTAGTTGCCGTGGGACCAGTCCCAGGTCCCCGTCTCGGGGTCGAGCACGCAGTCCGTGGTGGGGATGCCCTCGGGGTCGATCGCGTCGAACACGCTCCAGATCTCCCGCGTGTTCCCGGCGCTGTCGAACTCGACGAGGGTGTCGCCCCGCAGGATCATCTCATCGGGCCCGCCCGGATCCAGGGTGGTCGTGGTGGTGCCGAGGGTGACGAAACGGTCCTCGCCCAGGATGGCGAAGTCGTGGTGCCGGTTGCCCTGCTCGAACTGCCAGCGCACCGTCCCGTCCCAGGCGACGCTGGTGACCGCGCCCAGGGGCTCCATGATCTCGGGGTCCATGTCCTCGTCGTGGAAGAGGATTCCCCCGCCGTCGGGCGCCAGCCGGGCGCGGGTGCAGCCACGCCTGGCGGGGTAGGCCCAGACCGCCCTCCCGGCGTCATCGAACACGCAGACCCAGGCGGTGTAGTCCGACTCGCTGATGATGGGTACCAGGGTGAAGCCGTGGAAGATCTGCTCGGGATCGTCCACCTCGAAGGTCAACGCGGGCATCCCGGCCGGGAGCGCGCCGGTCTGGAAGGGCTGCTCGTCGCTCTGCTGCAGGCCGCCGCTCGCCTCTGCGCTGACGACGAGGCTGGCCTCGACCATGGGGGGCAGGCCTACCAGGGCGACCTCATGGGTGGTGGAGGGCGCGCCCCCCTCCACGGTGGTCAGGGGCTGCTCGCCCTCGGCGCCGTAGGTGAGGGTGCAGGAGACCGGCTCGGCGGTGGTCCACACCGCAGTGACCACGGTCGGCATCGCCTCGCTCTGCGTGAGGGTGAACGCCCCGAAGAAGGCGGTGTCGGTGTCCGGGCCGGTGTCCGGAGGCGGATCGTCCTCCTTGGGGCAGGCCACCGCGAGACCGGCCGCGACGAGGAGGAGGAGGCGCGCCGAAGGAAGACCCTTGATCATGACCGACCTCTCGACGGGATTCCGTGGACACCTAACCAGAAACAGCCATCAGGTGTCAGCCGTCAGGTATCAGCAGGCAGCGCACCAGGGGCCTCGTCCGGACCGCGTGACGTGCGAGGGCAGCTCCGCCGTCCAGGCTCCAGGCGGGAGCGGAGGCTCGCGGCCTGGCTCCAAGGCCCCTTGAGAGCGCGCTCCGCAGGGGGTACGCTGCCGGCCTTCGACGCATCGTCTGGACCTCCCCCGCGAAGGGCACATGTCCGGCTCCGGTTCCACCACCCAGCACCAGCCCCTCCCGACTCCCGGGGCGGCGCCGGAGCCCCCCCCGCTCCCGCTCCGCCGCTGGCTGCCGCACGCCATCGGTCTCTACCTGGCCGGCACAGTGGTTCTCTTCGCGCCGGCGCTGCCCGCCTTCAGGCATGCGCCCGTGGGCATCGCCTGCCACCATCCCTACGACGTCGCCTGGTTCTACCAGGCCACCGCCCGCGCGCTCTTCACGTGGCCGCCGTCGCTGCACAGCGAGCTGCTCGACTACCCCAGGGGGCTCGACCTCCTGGCCCAGTGGGCCGACGCGGGCAGCGCCATCCTGGCCGCCCCCCTCACACACCTGGTCGGGCCGTTCCTCTCCTACAACCTGGAGGTCTCGGCGCTGGTGGTGCTGGCCGGCCTCTCGGCCTGCTGGCTCACGCTGATCCTCACCCGCGACCGCGTCGCCGGCTGGGTGGCCGGGTTGCTCTACATGGCCATGGACCCTCTGCAGTTCGCCATCGCCTGGGGCGAGGACGACGTGGCGGAGGTCTGGCTCATCGCCGTCGCCCTCGGCCTGCTCTGGCGCACGCTGGACGGTCGGGCGCGCGGGGGTCTCCTGGTGGGAGCCTTCATCGGCACGGTGGGCTGGTTCAACTCCTATTACCTCTACATGTCCACCCTCTGCGCGGCGATCCTGCTGGGGGCCGCAGCGCTGCGCCGCAGGGGGCCGGCCCTGATCACCCTCGGGTGGTACGCCGCCGCCATGGGCGCGGCCATGGTCCCCATCCTGGGTCCCCGTTTCCTGCTGGCGCGCGCCGCGACGCGGGTCGAGGGCCGGTCGTGGTCCAGCCACGTCCTCACCTCGCTGGAGGATTTCACGAGGGCGAATCCATCTTTCATGCCATCTTCGGCGCTGGACCTCTCGGGACTCCTGAACCCGCTCTCCCAGCACCGCTGGAGCGACCCGGCCCTCGTCGAGGGGTTCAGCTACCTCGGCCTGGTGGCGCTCGCGCTGGCCGTGCTGGGGCTCCTCCGGGCGCGCGTGCGGCGGCGGCGGTCCCTGGCGTTGTTGGGTGGGCTGGGCGTGCTGATCGGCCTCGGCCCCTACCTGCAGTGGGAAAACGCCATCCGCTACTGGCCAGGGACGAGCGTCCCCGTCGTCCTCCCCGGGGGCCCCCTGTGGGAGCTGTTGCCCCTGACCTACCGCATGAGCCACCCCTTCCGCTTCGCGATCCTCGGGTATCTGGCGGTGGCGGTCCTGGCGGGCGCGGGGATCTCCCACCTGGCCTCGCGCCTGCCCGCACGCCGTCACGCGCGCCGGCTCCTCGTGCTGGGCCTCGCGGCCGCCTGCATCGCCGAGCGCGCCCTGGTCTCGCCCGCGGTGCGCCCCCTCGGCGCCGGTTCCTTCTCCGTCTCGGAGTCCTTCTCCTCGCTGCCCGAGGTCCCCGGCCGCCCCGCCGTGCTCCACCTGCCCTTCCCTCCCCAGAGGACAGAGTTCCTCGACATGGAGCCGTTTCGCTATCACCGGGTGGCGCAGCTGTTGGGCCACCACCGGCCGCTGGCCTTCCCCGCCGCGTGGACCCTCGCGGACCAGGACGAGCCGCGCGATGCGGTCGCCCGCCAGCTTCGGGATCTGGCCGCGCGCGGCGTGGGGCTGGTGCTGGTGGATCATGGATTCATGGCGGTCGACCCCCCCTACCACCCGGTGCCATTCATCTGGCCGGCCGCTATCGAGCAGGTCGTCGGGCCCAGCCTCCAGCGCAACCTCCAGCGGTGCCTGACGCCCCTGCGCGCGGGTGATCTGGACATCTACGTGCTGGCGGGGGAGAGCCTCTGTGGGAGCGGGGTCCCGGCGGCTGGCGCGGCTCCAGGCGAGGCGGGTGCCCCCGAGGAGGGGCCAGCGCCCTCCCGCCAGCCCTCAGCTCCCCGCGTCCCCGGCGATGCACCCACGCAGGGCCTCGGCCACCACGGCATGCCCCGCAGGTGACCAGTGGGCGTCGTAGGCGAGGTAGGTCTCGACCCCAGCGTCGTGGGCGGCGCGCAGCGCAGGCGTGAGGTCGCACGAGGCGATCCCGAGCGCGTCGAGGATGCCCTGGACCAGGGCGGTCGGGGCGTCCAGATCCGCATCGGCTGGATCGAGGCCGACGAGGTCGAAGGTCGCCGGGAGGCGTTCCTGGTCCACCGCGAACAGGGGTGGCGCAAGAGCGACGACGAGGCGATCCCCGCGCGCGCCCGCCTCACGCTGCAGCTCGGCGAGGGCGTCCCGGGTGACGGGGGCCAGGCTGGTCAGCAGTGGGCGCCCCGCGCGGGTGTAGATGGCCAGCTCGTCCTTCCACTGCGCGACCCGCAGCGGCGTGCCCGCGGCCACGGCGCGGCGCTCCATGGCCACGCGGATGTGGGACCACAGGTAGGAACGCTGCAGGAGCCAACGGGAGACCACCGGCAAGACGCGCAGCACCCTCCCCGCGGGGGGAGCCCCATCGGGCCCGACGGGAGGAAGATCCGCGGACCCATCCATGGAAGCCCCGGGCCCGGTGGGGGCGGGACCCGGCCCAGGCTGCGGAGCACCGGGCCCACCCGGCGGGCTGGCGCCAGGGGGCGGCGCGTGCCCCCCGCCGCGGAGGCGCGCGCGGTCGAAGGCGCCGTCGTCGGTGATGTCGTTGCCCACGAAAAACAAGAGCAGGACGGCATCTGGCTGGAGGGAGTCGGCCCAGCGGCGGTAGCGGGCCACGGACTGCCACGTGGAGTCGCCCGAGACCCCACCGTTGAGCACCTCCGCGCCGAGGCCACGCGCCAGCAGCGCCTCGAAGGTCTCCTCCTCCGGCACCTGGAGGGAGAGGGCGAAGGAGTCTCCGATGGTCAGCCAGCGGTACCCGGTCTTCGGCGAGGTGGGCTCCGGCCCGCGCATCCCCAGGCTGTTGACCCGCAGCAGCACGCTGTGCCCAGGGGTCCTGAACTGCCCCTGGAAGTTGGGGGTGAGCACCATGCCGATCGAGGGTTCAGCGCTGAAGAGCCCCCTGGGCTCGGCGTCCGGGGAGTTGAAGACCATGCAGGCGTCATCCGCGGGTGACACGAACCGCGCGATGATCTCGGAGACCGCGAGCCCGATGAGGACGCCGCCGACCGCCACGGCCAGACGCCACAGGTTCTTCCGCCGGATGGGGAGCAAGGCAGACCTCCTCGACCGCAGCGATCGACCTCGGAGCCAGCCTATCCGCGCGCGGGCGCCGCGGGCCAGGCTGGCACCCCAGACATCGGTAGGAACCACAGTTTCCTTGTGACGAGCGCTGGCGAATCCGGTTAGCGGTGTCCCACGCCTCTCCCCAGGAGTACATCCATGAACCGCGCCCCCATCCTGATCACCAGCCTGCTGTCCCTCGCGCTTGCGGCAGGCTGCCCCTCTCCCCCGGCCCAGGAGCCCGGTGAGCAGCCCCTGCAGGCCGGTGGCGCGCCGGCGGAAGATCCCGCCGCTGCCCCCGGCGAACCGGGAGATCCCTCCGCGGCCCCCGTCCCGCAGGTCGTGCCGATAGATCCCTCCGCACCCCCGCCCGCCCCCGGAGACGGCCCCGCCAGGCCGCTCTCCTTCACAGACCTGATCACCCAGGGCGGTGGGCAGACCGTCACCATCAGCGGCGACGTCCACGGAGCCACGAAGGGCCAGATCAACTTCGTGGCCGTCGTCGAGCGTGAGGGGCAGAAGTACCCCGAGCACCTGCAGGAGAGCCCCTTCCAGGACGGCCACTACTCCGTGGAGGCCCCGGCGCACTGCGAGCACCCCATCGTCATCACGGCGGTCGTGCTGAGCGACGACAGGCGGCCCGGCCCCGATGAGCCCTCCGGCTCCTGCGCCAAGCCCGTCACGCTGGCTGGCAAGGACATCACCTGCGACATCACCATCGGCGAGCACGACGACCCGTCGGAGTTCTACCCGGCCGTGCCCGTCCATGATCCCAGCGCGCACGGGGGCGGCCAGGCTCCCGGCGGTGTCCCCACCGGCGGCGAGCCGCCCGCGCCGCCTCCCGCCGACGACGCGGCCGGGCCCGACTGACCGCACCTGCCGGGTGAACGTCCCTGAGGTCAATCGTCCGATCGGCGTCTCACCCCGGCCCCTCAGCCACACTCCCCCCGCACCGCGTAAGACACCTCCACGCTGCTCCCCCCCTCCGGGACGTGATCGGCGTCGAAGATCAGCGCGTTGCGGTCGGCGTCGTAGCTCCAGCCCGCGGTCACGTTGACGCCGTCCACGCGCACCACGAGGGTGCCGGGCACGGCCTCCTGCTCCAG
>JBDRKM010000310.1:0-13573 GCA_043814015.1 Pseudomonadota bacterium | reverse complement strand
GCAGCGAACGGCATCCCGATGGTCGGATCTTGCCGCGCCGGCCAGCCCCGGCGGCCGCTGGCGGCAGATCTTGCCGCGGCATGCCGACCCGGCGGCAGATCTTGCCGCATGCGGCCGCCGCCGGCCGCGGCGACGCCCGCGCCAGGCTCGCCAGGCCAGGGCGCGAGGGGATGGCCGCCGACCGCGCCGGAGAACGCCCTCGGAGGTACCATTTCCGCCGGAGAAGGCGTCTGGGGTTTCCACTCGACCCTCCGCGACCCCCCGGGGCCGCGGGGAAGGGCTCGAAAACCAGCCTTCTTCCGTTGGGCGCTGGGTCCTGGGCGGCCGAGGTGGTGACTACAACCAGGTTCTCGGGCGGATTCGGTAACTTTTGGCCCGGTCTCCGGTGAGGCGCCGTCGCCGGGAACGCGCACCACCCAGACGCAGGGTACGGGCGAGGTTCGCTCCGCCCAGGGGAGGGCGGCCCGTACTCGCCGCTCGGGGCGCGGAGAGCCGGGTACTGACCGCGGGACGGCCCGTACTCGCCGCTCGGGGCGCGGAGAGCCGGGTACCGACCGCGGGGCGGCCCGTACTCGCCGCTCGGGGCGCGGAGAGCCAAGTACTGACCGCGGGGCGGGTCTGCCCGTGAGGGGTGTGAATCTCTCCATGCAGCTCGCGCAGCGCCGCGGCGCCACGATTTGGGACAGGAGGGTGACTTCTGGCCCGGTCTCCGGTGAGTCGCCGTCGCCGGTCGCCACGCACGGACCGACCCGCCCGCGCCGCCGGGAACACCACCCTGGTCGGGGAACGCACTGTTCTCGATGTGGAGGAACCTGCCGCCACCTGTCGCTCCAACGGCAATAGCCGACCGATCCCGGGCGTAGGCCCGCGCCCTGGAGGTGACCATGGAGCTGTCCGTACGCGAGGCCGCCACCCTGCTCGGCCGAAGCCCCCGCACCGTGCGCGCCCAGGCAGCGCGGGGGGAGTTGCCCGCGGTCAAACGCGGGAACGTCTGGCTCATCAAGGGGGAGCACCTGCCGCTGACCGAACGCCAGCGTCGGGCCGTGCAGGGGCGGGCCGACGAGGTCCGCGCGGCGGTCGAGGCGGCCCTGCCCGGGCGGGGCGCCACGACACCGGGCGACCGGCGCAAGGGCCTCGCCGATCTCGACGCCTTCCAGGTCGGGGCGGCGCTCTTGGCGGCGCTGCGGGCCGAGACCGTGCCGCCGCGTGGGACCGCCGAGGCGGCCGCGTGCCTCGAGGAGGCCCTGCTCTGTCTCGGCGAGTGACGCGCATGCGCTCGGCCGTAGCGTCTGCCTGGCGTCGCAGGAGCTGCTGGTCGCCTGCTCGCTGGCCCTCACTTTCCCGGAGGCGCGCACCGCCCGCCTGCGCGCCGCCGACGAGGCCGTGGTGAAAACCCGGGTGCTGCTGCGGCTCGCGCTGGCGCAGGGGCTGGTCTCGCCCGGCTGGCACCGCCAGGTTGCCGGGCGCCTGCTGGCCGTCGGCCGGATGATCGGCGGCTGGCGCAAACGCTGTGAACGGGCGGCACCCGCGCCGCCCCGCGAGGGGACGGGCCCCCCTCCAGGCGCGTGATCCGTGGCGGCTCGTACTGGAACTCCGCCGACAGGTGCCGTTCCGCGTACCGGAACAGGAGGCACCCGAGGAACCGGAACCACAACCTGGGCTTCCGGGTCGCCTGGTCCCCCAGCCCGCGATCCTGCCGGACCCCGAGCAGGCCCGTCCCCCTCGGGAGCGCAGGCTCCCGAACCCTTGACCGCCCGTCCCGGTAGGCCCCACGGCCGACAGCCCGGGCGGTCACCCCTTCCTGGCATGGAGCGCCCATGTGGACCGTACGCGGCTTGTTCCCCACCCTCTGCGACCCCGCCCACCTCGACCGCGCCATCACCGCCGCCACGGCCGGCAAGCGACGGCGCCGTGACGTGGCCTGGCTGCTGTTCCGGCGCGAGGAGGTCGTCGCCGATCTCGCCGCGCGCCTCGCCGCGGGCACCTGGGAGCCCGCCGGCTACGAGATCGTGCGCGTGCGCGATCCGAAACCGCGCGCCATCGCCCGCGCGCCCATCGAGGACCGCGTGGTCCATGCAGCGGTGGTGGCCTGCCTGGAACCTGTGCTCTACCGCGGGTTGCGCCCGGAGGCCTTCGCCTGCCGGCCAGGCTTCGGGACCCATCGCGCGGTGCTGCGCCTGCTGGACCTGATGCGCCGGCATCGGTTCGCCCTGCATCTGGACATCTGCGCCTATTTCCCGAGCATCGACGTGGCGATCCTGCGGGCGCTCCTGGCGCGGCGGGTGCGGGATGCTCCCTTCCTGGAGGTGGTGGATCGGATCCTGGAGAGCGGCGCCGGGCTCTACCGCGACTTTGGGCTGCGGACCTTCGCGGGGCTCACCGACGCCTGGCCGCCGCCGGGCCGGGGCCTGCCCATCGGGGCTTGCACCAGCCAGGTCCTCGCCGCGCACCTCTACCTGGAGGCGTTCGACCACTTCGTGAAGCGCGATCTGCGGGTGCAGGGCTACCTGCGCTACGTCGATGACCAATTCCTTTTCGGCGACCGCCGGGCAGACCTGCTGCGCTGGCGCGGCGAGATCGCCCGCTGGCTGGAGACGGAGCGCGGGCTGCGCCTGAAGCACCCGGAGGCGCGGGTGCTGTCCTGCCACGGCCACCTGGACGCGCTCGGCTTCCGCCTGCGGAGGGAGGGGGTCGAGCCTCGGGCGCGGACCCTCACCCGGATGCAGGCCCGGGTGCGGGCGGCCGTGAGGCCCGGGCGCCGGGATCCGGCAGCACCCGAGGTCGGTCGGTCGCTGGCGGCCACCGCCGGGCTGGCCATGTTCGCGGCCATGGCAGGCCGGGTGCGGAAGGATCGGCAGCAAGAGGCGGCCCCCGCAGCGGGCACCGGAGGGTAAGCCCTCGATCCTGCAACACGATCCGGGGGTAAAGGGCGGTTTGTGCAACATTCCCGGCGCGCCGAGGGGGGGCGCAACGGGCGAACGCCGGTTCTCGGGGAGGGTCGGGGCCGCGGCGGCGGGATCTGTGGAGCAAACGGGGGGATACCTCGGATCGGTGTTGCACGGAGGGGGGGATACCTCGGCGGGGCCGGTGGAGGTAAGGGCCGCCGCAGAGCTGTCGCCGGCCGCCGGTCGGCCGCGCGCGGCAGGATCTGCCGATGGCGCGGCAAGATCTGCCGTCTGCGGCCGTTCGCGGGCCGGGGGCGGCAAGATTCGACCGTCGAGCGGCCGCTGCATGCCGCGGGCGCGGCAGGATCTGCCGACCTGGCGGCCGTCTGCGGCCACGCCCCGCCGCGGGCGCCAGCGCGTCCGCTCGGTGAGAGCAGGCCTGCATCGCGGAGGATGGACCAGATCGGCAGTGATGCCACCGATCCCACCCGCGGCCGACAACGGCCGTCCGCGGCCGCTGCGTGCCGCGCTGCCGGGAACGACCACGCACTCTATGATCAAGTATCCAGGATCAACCCCGGCTGGGGGACCAGGCGACCCGGAAGCCCAGGAGGCGGTCCCGGACCCTCGGGTGCCTCCCGTTCCGGTACGCGGAATGGCCCCCGTCGGCGGAGCTCCAGTACGAGCCGCCACGGATCACGCGCCCGGAGGCGTCGGCCGGGCCGACCGGATCGGTTGCCGGACCCGCCGGGTAGCTGCCAAACCCATCCTGGCACCACTCCCACACGTTGCCGTGCATGTCGTACAGGCCCCAGGGGTTGGGACGCTTCTCGGCGACCGGGTGGGTCTCGCCTCCGATGCCCTCGCCGAACCACGCATGCTCCCCCAGCGCCCCCTCCTCGAACGACCACGGCCCCTCCGTCCCCGCCCGGCAGGCGCACTCCCACTCGGCTTCGGTGGGCAGCCGGATGGTGCCCTCGGCCCAGTGTGACCAGAGCTCGCAGCAGCGCAGCGCGTCCGCCCAGTTCACGCTCTCCACGGGACGCCGCAGATCGCCTGTGAAGTGGCTCGGCCGCTCACCCATGACCACGAGGTACAGCGCCTGGGTCACCGGTGTGGCCAGCAGGCGGAAGCCGCGGGTCAGGGTCACGCGGTGGCGGGGGTGCTCGTCGTGGTGGCCGTCGCCCTCCGGGCTCCCCATCCAGAACTCGCCCGGGAGGATCTCCACCCAGGGGCGCGGGGGGATGCCGAGCGCGTGGGGGCCCCCGATGCGCTCGGCCCGCTGCCGGACGGCATCGAGCCGCTCTTCGACCTCGCCCAGCACCAGCATGGCGGCGCCGACGAGCTGCAGGGCCCCCAGATCGCGCGCCTCCTCCCCGAGCCGGGTCAGCACCCCCAGGGCGGCCTCGCGGTCGGTGATGCGCTGGAGGACTTCGCGCACCAGGGCAGCGGCGTCCCCGGCGTCCAGCTTCCCGCGGCACCCCAGCTCCACCAGCAGATCGGTGACGTCGATCCCCTCTACGCTGGCCAGGGCGCGCAGCACCAGGCCGGGGTACTTGGCCTTGAGCCCGCGCAGCACCGCCAGGGGGTCCGGGGCCATGCCGGCGTAGAGGGCGAAGACCTCGGCCCAGCGCCCGATCTCCGGGGGGGTCCGTTTTTGCCGGGACCGCTTGCGGAGATCAGCGATGAAACCCAGTACCCAACCCTGGTCGTGCGCCGCCAGGGCCTCGGCCGCCAGTACCTCCTGGATCGAACGGTGGGTGAAGCGCCAGCGGTCCTCCTCCTCCTCCACCATCAGCCCCGTGCTGCCCACGGCGTCGATGTCGGGGAGGGCGCCCAGGGCCGTGGACAGCTCCTCGGTGCTCCAGCGATCCGCCCCGCCCAGCAGCAGCGTGAGCGCCAGCTCCGCCATGCCCGTGCGCAGGGCCGTGGGTGAGAGCGCCAGCGGCCGATCCCCCTGGCCGCCCCGGACCTTGTGCGCGATGATCCGCTGGTAGACTTCCCGCCGCCGCCGCGGCAGGGGCGCTGCCGTGTCGCGGGCCAGGATGGCGAGCAGCGTCAGGGTGAAGGGGTTGCGGGCGAGATCCCGCAAGGTGGAGCACTTCTCGATATCGGTGCGGACCTGCGCCGCGTGCTCCTCGCCCAGCCACTTCCCGAGCAGCTCCGCCTGATCGTCGTCGGAGAATGGGAGGAGCTCCAACTCCTGGAAACGGTACGAGGGACGGTGGTAGCCGAAGCGCCGGCTGGTGATGACCAGGCCGCAGTCGGGCAGGGTGCCGGCCCAGGTACTGAGGCGCTTGCGGCAGATCTCGACCCGCATGGGCGGAAGCTCGTCGAACCCGTCGAGCAGGAGCAGGGCGCGGCCCTGGGTCAGCGCCCAGGTGAGGGCGGCCTCCGCGGCGGCGCGGCCGAGCAGGGGGTGGTCCTCGATGCCGCGCAGGGCCTCGATCTGGGGTTTCTCGTCGCCCAGCTCGGCCAGGCGGATCAGGAGGGGCACGCTCGTCGGCCGCAGGAAGCCCTCGGCCAGGTCGGCCTGGGCGGCGCGGGCGCGCAGCAAAGCCACGTGGCGCAGGAGCGTGGTCTTGCCGGCGCCGGGGTCCCCTTGCAGCGTCCAGCGCCCGCTGGGCTCGGCCGCCACCAGCTCCTCCAGCGTCTGGCGGTGGTCGGCCTCCGCGCTGGGGACGCCCAATACCGCCGCGCCACCTCCGCGGGCCGGCCCCTGCCTGAGCTGCACGTACAGCTCCTCCAGGGCGCGCTCCTCCTCGCGAGCGAAGACCCGCACGGTGTCGGCACGGGAGAGGACCCAGTCGAGGTAGCAGCGCAGGGCCTCGCGGTGGGCGGCGGGCACGGCGCCGTCCCGGCGCAGGGCGGCGGCCTGCTGCTCCATCTGCGGGAACAGCTCCGCCAGGCGGTCGGCCACCGAGGCCATGGAATCCAGGTCGGCGCGCAGGGGGTGGAGGTGCTCGCAGCCGTAGGCCTGGGCCTCCTCCAACTGCACGGGCACGATGCGGTGCCCCTCGGGCTGGGTGCGCGCCAGGGCGATGGCGCGGGCGATCTCGGCGCGCTGGTACCAGGCGGCCTCCGTGTGCCCGGAGATCAGCGCCACCAGCACGCGGCTGGCGTCCAGCGCGGCGGAGAGCGAGGTGTCGAACGGCTTTCCGGGGACGATCAGGCCCTCCCAGAACACCCGGAGGCTTGGGCACCGGGCCTTCAGCGCCCCGAACAGATCCTCGGCCCGCGCCCGATCCGGGCCGGCGAAGGCGATGAAGAGATCCCAGGTGGCGGTCATGGGGCGGGTGGGCAGAGCAGGGGGCGGCTGTAGCGAGCGGAACGAAGCTCCAGGAGGCCGACCCGCAGCTCGTCGAGTTCGGGGTTGGGGTAACCCGGCAGGTAGCGGTAGTCGGGGGCGGGGGCGCTGCGGAGGTCGCGACCCCAGACGCAGCCGCTGATGTGGACCCGCTTCAGCTCCCCACCCCGCCACCAGTAGCTGGCGACCAGGGTGGGTCGCCAGAACTCGCGCAGCTCCCAGGCGGTCTCGGGGCTGTAGGTGCTGTCCAGCATGCACAGCGGCGGCAGGCTCGCGGTGGCCGGGAGGAACGACGGAACCAGGCCCCTGCCCGCCGCGTTGCGCATGGTCTCGGTTTAGCCGTGGGCGGCGATGATGTCGGCGTAGCAGAGGAACTCCGCGAACGGACCGCCGCGGCGCTGCTCGGTCAGCTCGACGAGGAGCAGGATCAGGGTCTCGGCCCGCAGCAGGTGTCGGTGAGCGTCCTCCCAGTCCTCGGCCGCGCTCGCGGCCCAGATCAGCTCATCGTCCACGCGGGCCCCGAGCGCCTGCTGGTGCTCGGGAGGGAGCTGACCCAGGCGATGGGCCGTTTCGGCGTTGGCCAGGGCCTTCGCGAGGGACCGCCGCAGCGCGCCGAGCCTGGCCTCGATGTCCCGTTCCTGGGTGGTGCTCATGCGCTCTCTCCCGTCTGTTCAGGGGCGTGGGCAGCGAAAGCTATCCCGCCTGGTAGCGACCTTCCTGGCCGAGGGCTACGGTCGGTGGGAAAGAAACGGAGTCCCGATCATGAGTGACACCATCAAGAAGGCGTTCTGTTTGGCCGCCGGCGAACTCTCGGCCGAGGCCGAACCGCAGTTCGCCAAACTGGGCGAGATCCAACCCTTCACGGAGAGCGAGCGGGACGGCCTGGTGGCGGCGCGGGACTGGATCGTGCGCTATGCCGAGGAGCCCGCTCCTGAAAAGCCTCTCTGCCTTGCGGTCTTCGGCTCTCCCGGGAGCGGCAAGTCGTTCGTGGCCAAAGAAATCGTCAAGACGGCGGCAGAACAGCTCAAGGGCAAGGGCAAGAAACTCGAGCAGAAACTTCCCTTCTCGACCATCAACATCACCCAGTTCGCGGGCCCGGCCGAGGTGGCTGGCGCCCTCGTGGGGCGGGTGGCGGGTCCGGAAAGAGGCACCCTGCCGGTGGTGTTCTTCGACGAATTCGACGCGCAGCGCAACGGCATCTCCTGGGGCTGGCTAAGCTGGTTCCTGGCCCCCATGAACGACGGCGTGTTCGTGCTGAACGGGGCCGATGTCTCCTGCCGCCGCGCCGTGTTCCTCTTCGCGGGGGGCACCGCGGACAGCTTCAAGGACTTCTGCAATCCCCGGGACATCGCTGGGTTCCGCTTGGCCAAGGGCCCGGACTTCATCAGCCGTCTCGGGGGCCACCTCGACGTGATGAGCCCCAACGACCGGCCCCGCGAATGGCGCCGGGCTGCCCTGTTCGCGGACCTTCTCGAGAGGGAACGACCCGAGATCCAGTCATTGGAGGATGACCTCGTCAAGAGCATGGTGGGCGTGGGGCGCTATCGCCATGGAACACGCTCGGTCAGGGTCCTGCTGGAAACGTGCGGCACGCCCGAAGCGGGCGAAAAACTACGCCATTCCGATCTCCCCGCGCAGCAATTCCTGGATCTCCACGTGGACCGGGGTCCGCTCGATCCCGTTCGTGCGGGTGGGCTCATCGGGCTCAGCGGGGGCGGACCGACGCATGAGCAGCTGCGTGATCTGGCCCAGCGCGTAGGGGAGGGGGCCGTGACCGTGGCCCGCCAGTGCCGGGAGTCGGGGCTGGAGCACGCTGTGATCGGGAAGCTCTCGGACCTGATCGTCGCGCGGGCGGTCCGGTGCCGGTGGTGAAGGGCGCCACCGCGCTCGACCTGGTCGGCTACCTCTGCCAGACGAGCGCGCGATGAGTCAGGTCGAAGAGGTCATAGACGCGGTCGCGCAGTTGGTCGAGCACCTCTGACGGGACGTTGCCTTTGAAGTCCCCGAGGTCGGACTTCCGGACTGCTCACGCTCCCCCCTCCCGGGCGGCCTGTCTTCAGAGGGCTCTCCGAACACCAAGCCGTTGGCTCGCTGGCGGAGCGGGGTGAACTCATCCAGGACCCCAAGACTGAACCCCTCGTAAAACCCTTCCTTTCCCAGATCGTGACGCGGGTATGGCGAAGAAGCCCGTGACGGGCGCCCAGCGCTTGCCAACCTCGACCCTGACCGCCAGGGTGCCCTTCCGCAGGCGGTGGAGATCGAGATCCTGGAGATCCATCCTCCGCCGGTGGTGCCGGGAGTGGGTGGGACGGTCGGATAGGGAGCAGGGTAGCCAGGTATCCCTGGCCCGCCAGTCCATCGATTCGAGCGAGACCCCACCATGCCCTGCCCGCTCCCCGACGCCGATCTCACCGCGCTCCTGGCAACCCTGCCTGCGGACTTCTCCGTCTTCGCCCTGATCGCGACCTGCCCGCGCTCGGGCGGCTCCGAGGCCGCGCCCGCCTGCCCGGAGGTCCAGGGCGGCAACCGCGCCCCCTGCGGCCTGCGTGTGGCAGACTTCGCGTGGCGCTTCCCCGGGCAGCTCGCGCGGTCGAACCCGGGCCGCAGCCCTTCGCGCTGGAGCCAGCACCCCGCCGTGGCCTCGGCTGCACCGAGGGCGTCGAGTCCCCGCGCCGAGCGCTCGTCCCTCTACAACCGGCTCCTGGCGCACCAGGTCCGCAGGAAGGAGGAGGTGGCCGGGGTGCCGGAGCGCGGCTCCTGGGGCGGGCGCCCGCGGGCCTTTCTCTTCCCCGAGAGCCGCTGGGCCAAGAACCTCCTGCCTGAGTTTCGGGCCGACGTGCTCGATCACCTGGAGCGCCTGGCCATCCAGCGCCACGAGTTCGCGCACCACGTCCTGTCTTCGCAGTGCTTCGCGCTGAACCTCGCGGCGCCCTTCCTCCGACACCTGACCTGGGCGTGGACGACGCCCAGCTCAGGCTGCAGATCCACAGCCTGACCGCCCCTGTCCAGCGAGAGGCCGACGGCCTCCCGGCCCCCGTGCGCCGCTACCAGGTCATCGCTGGCCGGCGACGGGAGCTGCCACCCCTCTGCGCCATCTGCGAGGGCTAGATCGGCACCCATCTGGAGCTCCTTCGAGGGCCTGCGCTGCTCTGGGCGGCCAGTGCGCGCCGTCGTCAGCCCCTACGGAGCGCCTCGAGAGGCCCTGTGCGGGGTGGGGCCCTGCCTGGCTTGACGAAAAGCACGGTACGGCGCATACTCTGGCTGGAGGTCTAATGCGCGGTATCCTCCGGCCCGGACTCCCGTGGCTCGTGGGCCCGGCGCCGCGCCAGGGTCGCGCGACGGTGGGTCTCGGCCGCGAAAGGCGAGATCCACTGGAACCCGACGCCCATCAGGGCGCTCAGCCCGTCGTCCTGCACCAGCGGGTCGCCGAGCGTGACGCCGGCCTCGTACTCGATCCCGGCGTGGAATCGCAGGCGCTCGAAGACCCGCAGGGCGAGCAGCAGCTGCCCCACCGGCACCGAGCAGGCCAGGGGCTCGTCGTCGAAGCGCGCGACGTCGCACTCCGCGCTGCCCCAGCGGTCCCTGCTGCTGAACTGGTAGCCGACCCGCAGGGCCAGGCGGGGCTGGAGGATGACCCCCGAGAGGCGCTGGGACTCGAACCCCAGGCCCACCATGGGGGTGATGTCCACCATGTTGGGGCGCGGCGTGAGGAAGCGCCCCAGCCCCTGCACCTGCAGGGCGGTGTCGAGCCGCAGCCAGCGTCGGGGCACGAGCCGCCCGGTGCTGCTGCTGCCGATCTCGATCCCGGGGCCGAAGGAGAGGTGGATGGTGGTGGCGGGCGGCGCGTAGTGCAGGATGTTCAGGGCCGGCTTGCCGGCGCCGAGCACGAGCCAGCGCAGCCTGCCGTCGAGCTTCTCGCCGTAGGCGGTGACCATGCCGCCCAGCTCGCCGCGCAGGTAGGTGGTGGCCAGCCAGGCCTTGTTCTGGGACAGCTCGAAGTCCTGGTAGGCGAAACGGTACAGCTCCAGGAGGCGCGAGAGGTAGTCGAAGTCGCTCTCCAGGGAGCGGCCCTCGCGCCGGCGGCGCCAGGCCTTCGCCTCCTCGAGGGGCTCGACGTTGGGCACCCGCGGGCGGGGAGCCCCGTGGATGGCCGCCGCGCACAGGGCGTGATCGGTCTCGGTGTCGCCAGGCAGGGCGCGGCAGTGGTCCCAGAGCCGGTCGACGGAGGTCTGCAGCAGGACCTCATAGCCCCCGTCGCGCTCCTCCGCGCAGGCGAGCTGGGCATCGCCGAAGCCGTCCACCACGGCGCGCACGCAGGCGTAGGGGCGCCAGGACTGCTGCGGATCCGAGGGCTCCGGGGAGACGAGCACCGCGGAGTCCCCGAACCGCGCCCGCACGCGCGGCCGCAGCACCCGCTCGATGAAGCGGTGGGCGTCGGCCATGCCGAGGTAGAAGTCGTACTTGCGGAAACGCCGGTCGAAGAAGCCGAAGAACTTGAACAGCTCGCCGCTGACCGGGGGCAGCGCGGGCTCCACCAGGGCCAGGCGAGCGGACAGCTCGGGGTGCTCCTCGGCCAGGTTGTACAGCTCCGCCGCCTGGGCCGAGCCCGCCAGATCCCCCACCAGGCTCGCCAGGGAGGCCATGATGCGATCCTGGCTCCCGCCGTTGGGGATGCCCTCGGGCGTGGGCAGCGGTGGGTAGGAGGTGTGGGTGGGATCGATGTAGAGGAACAGGAGGTCGTCGGGCAGGGCCCGGGCGCCCGCGTCGGGTTTGTGCCGCCAGTAGATGCCCCCGCCGGGACCGCGGGCCAGGCCCATGTCCGCGACCCGCCAGGCCAGGCGCAGCGGGTGGCGGTCGGACATGGCGGCGTCCATGAAGCGGGCCGAGACGGCGCCCACGGAGCAGTCCGCGCCCGGCGCCAGCGGCGTGACGCAGTAGTCGATGGTGCGGGGCGCGAAGGCCCCCGGTACGGCCGAGGAGGCGAACAGCATCTGGACGAGCACGTCGAAGTCGCGAATGTCCGCGTCTCCCGCCGAGGCCCCGTGCACCGGGAGCAGCAGCTCGGGGAAAGGCTCGTCCTGATCGATGTAGTTCTCGATCGCCGGCACCTTGTCGGGCCCGCGCCCCCGCACGCGCAGGACGAAGTGCTCCTGGTTGCGGGGCACGGTGAGCCCACCGCCGAGATCCACCATGCGGGGCTTCTCCCGCGTCACCGCCGAGCCCAGTACCAGGTCGAAGCCCTCGGGCAGGCCCTCCAGCCAGCGCTCCTTCACGTCCTCGGCCAGGTCCTCCAGGACGGCGCCTGAGGACAGGTAGGGCCCGTCGGCCTGGGCCACGTCGAAGAACTCATCGTAGGTCTTGGTGGTCCACAGGGACCACAGCAGGCTCTGTTCGGGGCTCGCGGTCGGCGGCGAGCCCGCCTCCAGGATGGTCAGCAGGGCGTTGATGGTGCCCGCCGACGCCCCCGTGATGAGCTGGATGTCGAGCAGCTCCGGGTTCCGCTTGACGCACTCGGAGAGGTAGTAGAGGAAGCCCGCCTGCCAGGCGCCCAGCGAGACCGCACCGCTGACGGTGATGGCCAGGGGGATGGGCTGGGGGGGCAGGTCCGGCGGCGCGTAGGCCAGCACGGGGATCGCGGGGCCTTCCGGCACGTCCTCGGGAGGGACGGCCACCTTCCTGGCACGGGGCAGCCCGGCGAACGCCGGGCCCGGCACGGCACAGAGCGCCGCCGCGAGCGCAAAGGCCAGGGTCTGGAGGCGGGGTCTTCGCCAGATCGAAGGGGCGATGGGCATGGTCACTCCCGCGGGGTCCGCCCCATGGTACGGCGTCCGCGCGCCGGGTTCCAGCCCCGCCGCAGCGCGGGGCTCCGTCCGCAACCCAAAGTGATCGCACCGGCCCGCGCTGCCTTTTCTTTGGGGGGGGGGTGGAGGCCTCCCCCCGCACCGCTGGCGCTCCCCCCTCCCCGCGCCCTATTGGCGCGCGCGCCTGCGGCGCGTGCTCTACTATCGACGAATATGCGCGTGGTACGCTCATATTCGTCGATAGTAGATCAGCGCGGCGGGCGCCTCGCCAGCGCGAAGCTCCCCCCGAACAGCAGCCCGCCGAGGGCCAGGCCCACCGCGAGGGTCACGGGATCGTCCCAGAGCAGGAGCTTGACCGCGCTGGTCCCCACCAGCAGCAGGCCGGTGAGCGCCAGCTCCACCCGCCGGCCGGGGCCCCGCGCGACCGGCAGCCAGCCGAGGCGCAGCAGGGCGTAGCAGAAGAGCAGGGCGTGGCCGCTGACCGGGATGCGCAGCTCCAACCGGCAGCCCGACAGCGCCACCATCACCGCCACCGCCGCGGCCAGCTCCGCCGCCGGCCACCAGGCCCGGCGCAGCGCCAGGGCGAGCCACTCGGCCACCAGCAGCCCGAGCACCGGGAAGGCGGTCACCATGTACCAGAACGGCGCCTCGATCCCAGCGGGCGCGCTGGCCCGGTAGACCTCGAAGGGCCCGAAGAGCAGCAGGAAGAGCGCCCCGACCGCGCTGACCGCGGCGACGGCGAGCCAGCGGGCGGTGAGGGGCATGGTGCCTCCTGGGGGGGGCAGGGTCTATCAAGAAACAGCTCTCCGGGTCTGGGTGTCAGCCACCGAGCAGCACATCGAGCTGCCCGCCCGCGACGATGCCGCGGCGATCGTTCGCGAGGCCGAAGAGGGGCGCGATGTAGGGCGTGAGGCCGAGCTGCGTCCCGAAGGACCGCCCCTCGTGCCGCAGGTCCCAACCCAGGAACCCGCCGAAGATGGGGCCCATGGCGAAGAAGGAGGGCCCACGCTCAGCGCCGTTCGGTCCCGACTCGTAGTCCGGCCCGTAGTGCAACGACAGGCCGACCACCGGACCCGCCAACAGGCGCTCCGAGCTGCCCAGGCGCCACTGGAGCCCCGCCGTGGGCTCGAACTGCATCATCTGAAAGGCCGCGGCGAAGAGGATGGGCCGCACCACAGGGACGTCCACGGCGAGCAGCAGGTCCGGGGACAGGTCCCGCTGGACGAAGAAGGAGATGTCCATGGCCGGCCCGCCCTTGGCGCCCGGTGGCGACGCCACACACATGCGCACGTCGTCGTAGCGGCCACCGATGCGGATCTTCGCGCCGATGGCGGTCTCCGGTGGGGCTCCCGGAGGGTCGTCCGCATGCGCCAGGGGGGCGACGAGACCGAGCAAGAGGAGCGCGGCGGCGTAGAGGATGGGGCTATGACCCAGGGTTCGGCCAATCGCCAAGATTTCGGCCTTGTACGTACGCTGATTTTTCGGGGCGCGACCAAGCGCCCCGCGCCGCCCATCCGGCGGCGAAGATGGGGGGGAGGGCGCGGGTCGCGCCCGATCAGGGGGGGGTCGAATCTGTCTTC
>JBDRKM010000309.1:0-11414 GCA_043814015.1 Pseudomonadota bacterium | reverse complement strand
CTACCCGAGCAGGCTCAGCGCGCCCTGGTTCATGGTCTTGGCCTGGGCCAGCACGCTGACCCCGGCCTGCTGCAGGATCTGGTTCTTGGCCAGCTCCGCGGTCTCGAACGCGAAGTCCGCGTCCCGGATCTGGCTCTCGGCGCCGGAGAGGTTCTCGGTGTAGGTCTCCATGTTGGAGAGGGCGGAGTCCAGGCGGTTCTGCACCGCGCCCAGGTCGGCCCGGAAGCCGTTGACCGAGCCGATGGCCGTGTCGAGGTCGTCGATGGCCGTCTGCGCGTCGCCGGTGGTGGAGAGGTCCATGGAGGCCGTGTCCACGCCGAGGGAGGAGGCGGACAGGTCGCTGAGGGTGATGGTGATGCGGTCGTTGGCCGTGTTCATGATGCCCACCTGCACGTCCAGCTGCGTGGTGGTGCCGTCGCACAGCGCGGTGCCGTTGAACTCGGTGGAGTTGGCCACGCGGTCGATCTCGCCGGAGAGCTGCTCGAACTCCGCCTGGATGTAGGCGCGGTCGTCGTCGGCCAGGGTCTCCGAGGAGGACTGCACCGCCAGCTCACGCATGCGGGCGAGGATGTCGCCGACGGAGTCCATGGCGCCCTCGGCGGTCTGGATGACCGAGATGCCGTCGTTGGTGTTGCGCATGGCCACGCGCCCGGAGGCGGCCTGGGCGCCCAGGCTCTCGGCCACGCCGAGGCCGGCGGCGTCGTCGGCGGCGCGGGTGATGCGCAGGCCGGACGAGATCCGGCTGTAGGAGCCGGCCAGGGACCGCTGGGTCTGGTTGAGGTTGTTGATGGCGTTCAGCGACGCGGTGTTGGTGTTGACGGTGAGAGCCATGGTGCGTCCTCCTCAGGCCGCAGGGTGGGTCGCCGGAGTCGCCGTTTTCGCCTCTCGACCGTTCGGCTCCGTGCACCCGCCTCTTCGGCGAGCTTCACCCGAAGCGTGAAGACACCCCCCCTGAATACATGGTTACTTGACGTTCACAGCCGCTATGACGCGATGGCGCGAACCGCCTGTTTTGCCGAAATCAATATTACCTATAGCCGGGTAGCATGGGCTTGAGCGCAGCGACGAGCTCCTGCGAGGGGATGGGCTTGCGCAGGCAGGCCCGGACCCCCAGGGCCCTGAGCTCGGCCTCCATGGGCTCATCGATGTGCCCGGAGAGCACCACCACGGCGGTGCCTCGCAGCAGAGGCTGCTGCCGCATGCGCACACAGACCTCTACGCCATCGAGCCCGGGCATGCGCAGGTCGAGGACCATGACGTGGGGGAGGATCTCCAGGGCGGTCAAGCCCGCCGAGAACCCGTCGTTGACCTCGTGGACCTCCGCGTCGGGCAGGGCCTGGCGGATCACGCGGCGCAGGCCGCGGGTGACCGCGGGCTCGTCATCCACCAGCAGGATGCGGGCAGGCCCCGGATCGATCTCGATGGGGACGGGGATGCCGTGCTCCCGCATGAAGGCCACGAGATCGTGCAGGAGGATCCTGCGCCAGCCACCGGCGGTCGAGGAGTGTGGGATGGCGCCCCCATCCAGCCAACGCAGCAACGTCGAGCGAGACACGCCGCAAAGATCGGCAGCTTGCTGGGGGCTGATGTGTTCGGAGGGCTTCAAGAGATCGAGCCTCGGACAGCCGGGACGAAGCACATGCTAACAGGAATTACAGGTTTTGGGAAAGCGTCGCACCACGGCGTGACAGGAAGGCGTCCAGAGCATCCAGATCGGAAAAGACCTGGGTGCTGTAGGCCCGGACCACCCAATTGGGGGCCATGGGGCTGACGGTGAGCACGGTCCGCCCCGCCTCGTGGGCCAGGTACATCTCGATGGCGGTGCCCATGCTGGCCTCCGGCAGCCAACAGATGACCAGATCCGAGGCCGCGCAGGCCGAGTTTCCCTCCTCCAGGGTGGCGCGGATGGCGGGCAGGTCGTAGTCGATCCCGGCCGGGTGGCGCGCGAAGTGGTCGTAGACTTCGGCTTCGGGCAGATGACGGGCGAGCATGGCCGTGACCCTCGCGCGCCAGCCCTGGGTGTGGATGGTGGGGTCCTGCATGGAACCCTGGATGATGCCGGCGAGGAAGACCTTCACTCCGGTGCCCCGGCGCGCGGGGCCCCACGGGCGGCGTCCCAGTAGGGGGAGATGCGGCGGATGCGGGCGACCGCGTCGGGCAGGACAGCGATGGCGTGGTCGATGTCGGCCTCGGTGGTGTAGCGGGAGAGGCTGAGGCGCACGGATCCGTGGGCCGCGGTGCGGGGTACGGCCATGGCCCGCAGCACGTGGGAGGGCTCCAGCGAGCCCGAGGTGCAGGCCGAGCCGGAGGAGGCGCAGATGCCCTGGCGGTCCAGCTCGAAGAGGATGGATTCGCCCTCGATGTAGTGGAAGGCGAAGGAGGAGGTGTTGGGCAGCCGCGGGGCCCCGGCGCCGTTGACCAGGGCGTAGGGGGTGCGGGCGAGGACCTCCCGCTCCAGGCGATCCCTCGAGGCCTGGACGCGCACTTCATCCGCGGCGTGCGCCATGGCCAGCTCGCAGGCCGTGCCCAGGGCCACGATGGAGGCGACGTTCTCGGTGCCCGCGCGCAGCCCCCGCTCCTGGTGGCCGCCGATCAGGTAGGGCGCCACCCGGCAGCCGCGGCGCTGGAACAGCACGCCGACCCCCTTGGGGGCGTGCAGCTTGTGCCCGGAGAACGACAGCAGATCCACGTTGGCGAGCTGGTGCACGAGGTCCAGCGGGAGCTTGCCGGCGGTCTGGGTGGCGTCGGTGTGCACCAGGATGCCGGGATCCGTCTCCTTCACGAGCCGGGCGAGCTCGTCGATGGGGAAGACGACGCCCGTCTCGTTGTTGGCGTGCATGGCGCTGACCATCAGCGTCTGCCCGGGCCGCAGGGCGCGGACCAGGTCGGCGAGGTCGAGCCGCCCCTGGGCGTCCACGGGGAGCAGGTCCAGATCGAAGCCCTCGCGGGCCATGGCCTTGCAGACCTCCAGCACCGCCGGGTGCTCCACCGCGGTGGTGACGAGGTGGCGGCGGCCAGGGTTGGCCCGCGCGGCGCCCCTGAGCGCGGCGTTGTTGGACTCGGTCCCGCAGGAGGTGAACAGGACCTCGCGCGGGTCCACCCCACCGAGCAGGGTGGCCACGGCGGCGCGGGCCTCCTCGAGCGCCCGGGCGGGCAGCTTGGCGGCCTCGTACATGGAGGAGGGGTTGTGGAAGGCGCCCGAGAGCCAGGGCAGCATGGCCTCCAGCACCTCGGGGGCCACGGCCGTGGTGGCGTTGTTGTCCAGGTAGACCATGGATTTTCCCTCAGAGCGCGATGACCCGGACCCGCTCATCGACCTGCTCCTTCAGGGAGCGCTCCACGAGCAGCTTCAAGGTCTGGGTGGCGCCGACGCAGGTGGCGCATGCACCGGCCAGGCGCACGTAGACCACACGGTCCTTGATGTCGACCAGCTCGAGATCGCCGCCGTCCGACTGCAGCATGGGGCGCACGTAGGCGTCCAGGACCTGCTCCACGCGCTTCATGAACTGGAAGGGTGAGAGCCCACCGGGCGCGGGCGGGGCCGCCATGGCGGGGCCGGTGGGGGGCTCTGCCGCCTGGGGGCCCCAGACCTGATCCAGCAGATCCTGCAGGCCGCCGGGGGCGTGGTGGCAGGCCATGCAGGCGCCGCCGGCCTTGGTGGCCGCGGTCAGCGCCGGGATGGTCTTCAAGGACAGCTCGCGGATCTTCCGCAGCAGGTAGGGCTCGGTGAGGTTGAAGCATTTGCAGACCAGGCGGCCCTCCTCGGTCTCCTCGGGCAGGATGTCCACGCCGAGGGAGGCCGGATCGACCCCGCGCCGCTGGGCCCAGTTGAACACCGCGGCCGCCAGGGCCTCGGCCCCCATGACCGAGCAATGGATCTTCTGGTCCGGCAGGCCCTCGAGGAAACGCACGATGTCCTCGTTGGTGATCTCCAGAGCCTCCACCGGGCTCACCCCGCCCTGCTCGATCAGCATGCAGAGGGCCTCCGAGGCGGCGATGGCGGAGGTGCAGCCGAAGGTGAGGTAGCGGGCTTCGGTGATGACGTCCTGCAGCGGATCCGTGGGGTGGCGGCGCACGCGGAAGGTGAAGCGCAGGGCGTCGCCGCAGGCGATGGAGCCGTGTTCGCCCAGGCCGTCGGGCTCCTCCACCTCGCCGAGGTGGGAGCCTGGCCGCCCCTGCACGGCATCCAGGAAGAGCTGCTTGGTCTTGTCGCTGTAGTTCCAGGCCATGGGAGGGCCCTCCGGCGGGGCCTCATCCTAGCACCGTCGACAGCCGCGACAAGGCGCAGGCTGCGCTTGATCCCGGCCCGACATGATCCGATGCACCCCATGGAGCAGCGCGTCCGCCCATGCCCACCATCTACGGCCTCTTCAGCGTCACCGGCCCGGTGACCATCGCCGCGCCCGCGGCGGCCCGCGCCGGCGCCGGCACGACGTCGACGACCAGTGGGCGGTACGGGGACATGAAGCAGATCTACCGGCGCGTCATGGAGCTCGACCGGGCCCTGGCGGAGGCGGCCCGAGCGCTGGAGAAGCTCGGAGGCGGGCGCCGGATCAGCGAAGCCGGCGAGGCGAGATCGGCCTCCGACCTGGGGATCACCGCGGCGCCGCGCTGCAGCAGCCTGAGCTCCACCGAGGAGCTGAACACGATCCCGACCTCCTACTCCACCCACGTGCCCGCCTGGTCTGCGAGCTCCACCTCCCCCGTCCACGTGGGAGGGACCTTCGCGGGCGGGTTCAGCGGCACCATGCGGTTCCAGGTGGCCAGCAACGACACCATCCTGGGCGCCGCCCTGGTCCGCATCCGCGTCTTCCGCGACGGCGTGCAGGGCGAACAGCTCGCCTGGCCCAGTGGCGCCGCACCGGGCGCCACGCAGACCACCGCCGACGGCCTCGAGATCGGCCTGGGCGACGGCTGGGTGCGCAGGAACGACACCTTCGAGGTGCAGGTCTCCTCCACGGTGGACAGCGCCGTGGACCCGGTGGCGGCCTTCGACGGCACCGGCGACGACGGCCCCGAGCTGGAGCCAGGGCAGGCCGTCACCGCCGGCTCCTTCACGGTCAACGGCGTCCCCATCGCGGTGGCCGCGGACGACTCGGTGCAGGGCGTGCTCGACAAGGTCAACACCGCGGACGCGGGGGTCACCGCCAGCTACGACGCGGACACCGAGCGGGTCTCCATGGTCCGGGACGAGGCCGGCGCCGAGGACATCGTCCTGGCCGACGACAGCTCGGGCTTCCTCGCGGCGGCCAAGCTCGACGGGGCCACCGCCACCCTGGGGGCCGAGGGCGGCGGTGCCGACGACCCCATGGCCAGCCTCGACGCCTTCGCCGGCGTCTCGGCGGGCTCTTTCTCGGTCAACGGGGTCGAGGTCGCCCTGGACCCAGCGACGGACAGCCTGCTGGACGTGCTGGACCGCATCAGCGCCGAGGTCGAGGGGGTGAGCGCCACCTGGGACGAGGAGGCCGGCTGCGTGACCATCGCCGCCGAGGCCGCGGGGGAGGGGGTGGACCTGGAGGACGGCGGCACCGGGATCGTGGCGGGCCTCGCCCTCACCGAGGGTCCGCACGCGGGGCGCACCCACGCCGGGGTCAGCCGTCTCGCCTCCCGACGCGCCGCGACCGCCCTGGCGAGCGTGGAGCGCGCGCTGGAGCGCCTCTGGGACCTGGAGGTCACAGACAGCGTCGCCGGCCGCAGCCTGCAGGGCGTGCGCGCCCGCATCGGCCAGGCCCTCACGCAGGGGCTCGGCGACGCCGGCGCCACCCTGGCCGCCGCCGGGCTGCAGCTCGACCCGGACGCCGAGGCTGGCGACAACCCCATGCGCCTGGTGGTCAACCACCTCGACCGCGCCCTGCGCGGGGCCCACGGTGCGGATCTCAAGGAGATCCTCGTTGGCTCGCCCCACGACCGGACCGACGGCCTGCTGGGGGTCCTGTCCACCGCGGGCCTGGCCCTGGAGGATTCCCTGGGCGCGACCTGCGGGAGCCTGGGGGTGTACCTGGACACCTGGGCCTAGTTCGTCCCAAGGATCAGGGCGGCGGAGTCCAGGGTGTTCTTCTCGGAGGTCGTCGGGAAGTGCGCCTTGATGTCCAACAAGGCGCCGGCGGGAACGTCCTGCAGGCCGAGCAGCTTGATGCGGCCGCGCTCCGTGCAGGACTCGTAGCCGCAGGTGCGCTCCACGTGGGCGCGCCTGGCCTCGGTATAGACCCGGTCCACCGCGGGGCCCTCGGGCTTGAGGAAGATGCTGCCGGTGTAGATGGTCCCGCCATCGGCCTTGAGGACGAGGGCGCCGCTGAACTCGTAGACCAGGTAGGCCTCGTCGCCGAGGCTGACCCGCTGCGCCGGGCCGGTGACCACGTAGGACAGCCACAGCGCGGTGTTGCGGCTGCCGGGCATGACCACCGACCACTCGAGCTTGCCGTCGGGCGCGAAGGAGCGCTGCTCCACCACGCGGGTGCAGCTGGCCAGCAGCAGGAGCAGGAGCAGGGCGGCGGCGCGGGGCATGGCGGACCTCCGGTGGGTGTGACCCCCTATCTCACGGCGGGAGCAGGCCGCGAACCCGGCCGGTTCTTGATAGTCACCCACCATGCCCCACCCCGACCTGCCAGCGCCTATCGATCTGCCCGCCGCCGACCGCCTGCGGCGCTTCGCCGCCGCCGTGATGGACGAGGGGGTGCTCTTCGGTGTGGCCGGCGCGCTGGGTTGGGTCTTCGGGGGCACCGTCTTCGCCATCGGGGGCCTGCTGTCCACCCTGCAGGACACGCCCTACGGCGGGGGCACCAGCGTGGGCCGGCGGATCACCGGACAGGTGCTGGTGGACGCGCGCGGGCAGGAGTGCTCCCACGGGCGCGGGATCGCGCGCAACGCCATCCGGGCGGCGCTGTGGGTCGGGGGCTGCGGCGTGCCCCTCCTCGCGGACATCGGCCTGGTCCTCATCCATCCCAGAGGCCGCACCCTGGCCGATCTCATCCTCGGCACCCAGGTGGTGGACCGCGCCTGGGCCATCCCGCGCGCCGATCAGCTCGAGGGGCACGCACCGCGGCTGCTCGGGGGATGAGCGCCGTGAGGGCCCTGCTCCCGCTGGCCCTCGCGGGTTGCGTCGACCCGATCTTCCACGCCCGGGCCGAGGTGGATCCGGAGGTCGGCACCATGCTCGATGTGAGCTGGGAGCCGCTGGGCGACGGCGAGGCCTGGGTGGAGTTCGGTCCCGACGAGGGCCTCGGGCTGACCACCCCGGCCGTGCCCGACGGCGACGCACGGAGCCGGGCCCTGCTGGTGGGCAACAAGCCCTTCGCCGAGGTCCACTGGCGGGTGGTGGCGCGCCAGCACGGCGAAAAGGTCGTGGGGCCCACGCACCTCGACCGCGTGGAGGACATCGACGCCGCCCTGCCGGACACGTGGCTGCAGGACGACGACGGCACCTTCGATGGCTATGTCTTCGGCGTCTCCTGGTCCCTCCGGACCTACCTCTTCGCCCTGGACCGCGACGCCGAGGTGGTCTGGTACCGGGCCCTGCCGCTGGGGCGCGCCACCCTGTCCCTGGAGCTCGTGCCCGGTCTGGCCGCCGTGCGCTACCTCGACGTCAGCATGGATCACGCCCTGGACGACAGCCACGTGATCACCGAGGGGTTCGATGGCACCGTGCTCGCGGACGTGCCCGTGGAGCAGGGCCACCACAGCTTCCAGGTCCTGCCCGACGGCACCCTCGCCTGGGTCGCCATCGACGTGCGGGAGGATCCTGCCTGGGGCCCCCTGGTGGGCGACCGGGTCCTGACCCGCGGCCCCACGGGCGAGGTCCGCACCCTCTGGTCCGCCTGGGACCACTTCACCTACGACCCCGCC
Organism: Pseudomonadota bacterium; assembly: GCA_043814015.1. Lineage (GTDB taxonomy): Bacteria > Myxococcota_A > UBA796 > UBA796 > JAFGLY01 > JBDRKM01. Next base: position 3,572 of record JBDRKM010000309.1, on the reverse strand, counting down.
ACCACCTACCACACCGACTTCTACCCCCAGGGCACGGACTGGACCCACGCCAACACCCTCATCTACGACGCCGCGCGCGACACCCTCTGGCTCACCCTCGGCGGCATCGACCAGCTCGTGGCCATCGACGCCGAGAGCGGCGAACAGCTCCTGCAGGTGGGCCTGGGAGGCCTGCAGATCACCCCGTCGTTGGCGGGCTACGGCTACGGCTACGGCCCCCACGGCGCCAGCCGCACGCCCACCGGCTCCCTGCTGGTGTTCGACAACCACGCCGCCGAGGGGGTGGACGCCTCGCGCGTGCTGGAGCTGCGCCTCGATCCCCGCGCCGGCACCGCGCCTGTCGTGTGGGAGCTGGAGGGCCAGCCCGGCTGGTCCAGCATGATCCTGGGCGCGGCCGAGCGCCTCCCGAGCGGCGAGACCTTCGTCCAGTGGGGGGATGCGGGTGTGCTCCAGATGCTCGATCCTGCGCACCGCCAGACCTGGCTCGCCTACGTGGACGGGATCATCTCGGACGCGGCGCCGGTGCGGGATCCGTACGGGCGGTGAACCGCCCGTCCTCGTCGAACACAGCGGAGAAACGCCGCAGCCCCTCCCAGGCGCCGTAGCGCTGAAGCACGTGATACACGCCGAGCCATGAGGTGTGTTGCTCGCGCAGGGTGCCGCTCCGGAGCAGCTCCTCCAGCAAGGGCCCCGGGGCCAGCAGGTTGAGCCTGGGCCGGCGATGGGCGTTCTTCTCCGAGTCCTGGAACAGCCTGGCGCCAGTGTCGAAAGCCAGCAGGCTGCGGGTGGTGGCCTCGCTGTGCAGGATGCCCGAGTTGTAGACCAGCGAGCCGATCACGTATTGCTCCGCCAGGGAGCGCTCCCACAGCGGATCGCGGCCCTCGGTCGCCAGCTCGCGCTGGGCGATCTCCTTCTCCCAGATCCACATGAGGGCCGTGCCCACGATGCCCTCCCGGAAGGTGGCCGGGCGCATCAGCCAGGCGTCCTGCCCCTGGGGGGCCATCAGGCGGCCGATGGCGCCGGCGGGCTGCTGACCAGGGGCGGTGTGGGCCACGGTGCCGGCGAGGTCCGTGCCGCAGGCTCGATCGAGGCGATGGAGCAGGGCGCCGTAGTCGCCGAGGCCGGACGCGATGTTGTCCAGCCCCACATCCAGCACCGGGTGCAGCTGGTCCATGCGTGCCTGGTCGATGGTGAGCAGCAGGGCGCCGCCCTCGGCGACGAAGGTCACCGCGATCTCGGCGTCGGTGACGCGCAGGGGGTTGCCACCCTCCACCAGCCAGGCGTTGATCTCGCCGCACGCGCAGCCGGTGGTCTCCCGCAGGACGACCTCGGCCGCGGCCGTGTCACCGGCCTCGTCGAAGAAGCCGAAGTAGGTCTTGGGGAACACGCCGGAGCTGACGTAGCGGGCCAGGCGGAAGCGCTCCCAGTCGAGGGCCTGCCGGCGGAGGCGGGTGGCGTCCACGGGCAGCCCGTGGGTGGCCCAGGAGGACAGGCGCGCGGTGACCAGCTCCTCGAACACCGCGCGCACCTGGGCGGGGTCGGCCGGGCCGTGGGCAGAGAGATCCTCGGCGAGGGCCCCCGCGTCCGCCTCCAGTTGAGCGGCGAGGGCGGCCCGCTGGGCAGGGTCGTCCACGAAGTGGGCCACCAGGCCGGAAAAGTCGGTGGGCACCTGGGTGGGCGGGGGAGCCGGGGGCTCTTCGGCGGGGGTGGAGGAGCAGGCGGCGAGCAGCAGGAGGGCGGGGAGGCTGTGCATGGGGGCCTTGGACACCGTTGGGGGCCGGTGGTTCACGTAGCCCAGGAGGCCCCGAGGTGGCCTGGGGCGCGGGTCGGGCGACCCCTGCCTTGGCGTAGGGTCTCGGTGGGGCGGCCGCTGTCCGGGCAGGCTACCTGTCCTCTCCCTGCGCCCATCACCAGCCCGGTCCCGTCGACACGAGGGGCGCCGGACAGGGACGTTGCCCCCCAGTCTTCGAAGGCTCCATGCCCATCATCACCCTCCCCATCCTGCTGTCCCAGCTCGCCGCGGCCTCCCTGTTCCTCGATGTCGGGGCGCCGGTCGCGGTCGAGGGGACCGATGCCCACCCCTGGATACGGACCTTCCCCGCCGAGACGGGCTGGTGGATACTCCACTCCGCTGGCAACGACTACCTCCTGAACCACCTGGGCGACGACCTGGTCATCGACGATCTCCCACGCACCCTGACCGACCGCGCCGACCTGGTGGATCACGCCATCACCCGCTGCCCCGACGGTGGCTTCCTGCACGCCTCCTTCTCCCAGACCGACGGGATCGACACGCAGTGGGTCTTTCGCTACGACCGCGACTGGAACCTGCTGAACGCGCAGGCCGTGGTGGATGGCGATGGAGAGGTGCGCGCGAGCGATCCTCCGGTGGTCTGCTCGGAGCCGTTGAACGCCACCGGCTACTCCCGGGGGGTGGAGCTCCCGTTCCGGATGGTCCGGCTCTCCACGGAGGGCGCCTCGCTCGGCACCCTCGATCTGGACGACGGGGTGATGGCCCAGGGCAGCGGGATGCTGGTGGACGAGGACGCGGGGGCGCTGGTGGTGGTCGGCAACGCCGGCTACGGCGGCATCACCCTCCGGCTGCGCCGCTACGACCTGGGCGATCTGCACCTGCTGGAGGCCCGCGACCTCGAGGTGCCCTTCGACAGCTCCCGTCGTCCTTTCTGGCCGCAGGGCGTCATGCGCGTGGGGGACTACGTCCTCGTGGCCTACGTGGTGACCACGCTGGCCTCGGGGACCGCGGCCGACTCGGGGGACATCTGGCTGTCGGCCTACGACGACGGCTGGAACCTCGTCGAGAGCACCGCCGTCGTGGAGGAGCCCGTGGAGTGGGAGGCCTACATGCGGCCTGGCCTCTCCCGCAAGGGCGAGCACCTGCTCGTGTCCTTCGACCATCACAACGGAGATCGGCTGGCCATGGTGATCCTCGATCTCGATGCGCTGGGGGTCGAGGGGGGTGACAGTGGGCTGTTCGACACCGGCACCCACCCCTCGGACAGCGATGGCCCGCAGGACAGCGGCCCTCCCCCGGGCGACGACGGCTCCGCCTGTGGCTGCGGCACGACCGCCCCCCTCGCCAGCAGCACCCTGCTGGCCTCGCTGGCCGCGTGGGCCTCCTTCGCGCGCAGGCGGCGCTCCCGGTAACGACAGCCCCGCGCGGTGCGCACCTCCCTCTTCGCCCGCGAGCGGCCCGAAGAGGTCCCCATGCCAGGTGCGCGCCGCGGCACAAATCCGGTACGCTCTGCCCATGCACGCGCTCCTGTGCTGGCTCCTGCTCCCTCCCCCGGCCCTCGCGGTGCCGGTGAGCCTGCCGCCGGGGGAAGACCCCACGGTCTGGGGTGCGGTCCTGGAGCGGGCGGGGCTGGGCCTGGCCGCGCCGGAGGGCGCCGGCGTCCGGCTGGAGGTCGCGGGCGATGGTTGGAGTCTGTGGGTGCGCGACACGACGGGCGTCGAGCGGCGCGTTCAGGTGCCCGTCCCCACCGACGAGGCCGCCCGGGAGGATCTGGCCTGGCTGGCGGCCAGCCTGCTGCGCCCGCTGCGAGCGCCGTCCG
>JBDRKM010000308.1:0-11575 GCA_043814015.1 Pseudomonadota bacterium | reverse complement strand
CGCGACCGCGGGAGGAGCGGCGACCGCGGGCGGCTGGACCGGGGCGGCGGCTGGGACTGGCGCCACGGCTGGCGTGGGGGCGGCCACAGGCACCGGCGTGGACTCCAGCGGGGCGATGGTCGGGCCTGCCGAGGTGGGCGGGAGGGGCTTGCCCTGGGCTTGGGCCACCCACGCGGCGGTGCTGCTCGGCGCGGGCCCCCGAGGAGCCGGGAAGCTCTGCGGCATCGGCGCGGGCGAGGGGGCCGCCGGGCGTTCTCCACGCTGCTCACGCAGGATGCGCTCGGCCAGCGCCTGGGAGGCGAACGCCGCGGTGGAGGTGGGGTCGGGATCGATGCGCGTGGAGGCCTTGTCCTCGAAGCCCGACTCCGGGCCCGGGGCCGACGGCGTGGCCGGAACGGGTGCCGCGGCGGCGGCGGCCTGGGCGATGGGCTCGAGGAAGCGGCGGGTGTCGTCGGCGATGCTGGCGAAGGAGTAGCCGGCCATCAGGCCGCGCAGATCCTCCCGCAGCACGAAGGCCCGCTGATAGCGGTGGCGGGGGCTGGAGGAGAGGGCGCGGTACAGCACCTTGTCCAGCCCGGGCATGAGATCCTTGATGCCCAGCAGCTGGGTGGTGATCTCGGCGCGATGCAGGCGCTGGAGCACAGCGCCGGTGCTCTCGGCGGCGAAGAGGGGATCGAGGGTCAACAGCTCGTACAGCACCGAGGCCAGCGAGAAGATGTCGCTGGCCGGGATGAGCTTCTGCTCGGTGTCGGCCTGCTCGGGGGAGAGGTAGGCGGCGCGCACGGCCGGGAGGGTCTGCTCCAGGGGCCCCGGGACGAGGGAGGGCGCGCGCGCCAGCCCGTAGCCGCCCAGCAGGATGCGTCCGTCGAGGTTGACGAACAGGGCGGAGGGGCGCAGGGCCATGTGGAGCACGTTGGGGTTGCCGCTGGCCTTGCCGGGCCGGCCGTGGAGGGCCTCGATCCCGTTGCAGATCTGGGTGGAGAGGTTCAGGAAGACGTTGTGGGGGACGGAGGCCTGATGTTCCCGGCACCAGGCGACGATGCACGCGGTGGAGACCGCCTCGACCCACTGCTCGACGATGAGCAGCTCCTGGCCTGTGGTGATGACGTCGAGCACCGGAACGAGGAAGGGGTGGCGGACACCCATGAGGTCGCGCACGCGGGTCTCGATGGCCTCGCGCGCGCCGGGCTCCGCGAGGACCTCCGGCAGCACGCGGCGGACGAACACCCTGCCATGGTCGCCGTCGACCCTGCGGCCCTCGAAGGTTTCCGTGCCGCCCCCCGATCCGAGCCTGCGGATCAGGTCGAGCGCGCCGATTCTGGTGGGGAGAGCGTTCATCCCGCCGTGCCTCGCGACCGCCTCCTGGGGCGATCCTCCGTGTCGACCGCGGGCGCTCGACAGTCGACCGCCCGTACTCGGGTCGGGACGTTACCGTCGCGAGAGGGGGATCGTCAAGGCGGAAGCCGCTGTTACCGCAACCGCGAGACCGATTTCACGAGCAGTTGACGGCATCCGCGGGCTCCAACCGGCACCTTCACGGCCCAGATATCGCCATGGCGCTCCCCTCCCTCGGACAGCGCCCACACGGACGGTGTCGCAGGTGGTCGCAGGCGACCGCCCGCGTCAGCCACGTTCGCACAACCCGGCCACCTGCACCCTGATCTCCTCCAGCTCTGCGGCCACCTCGGGCGACCCCTGCTCGCGCTCCAGCATGACGCGGTGCTCCAGGGTGCGCGCCAGGCCGCGCATGTCGCCGGCGCGGACCTGCTCCCGGGTGGCGCGCTGGTAGCGCTCGTCCGCGCGCGCCGGGTCGCCGGCCAGGGCGGAGGTGTCGCCCAGCAGGCGCAGGGCGTGGCCGAGGGCGGCCCGGTCTCCGGCCTGGGAGAACCAGGTCACGGCCCGCCCCAGGTGGGGCCCTGCGCGCTCGGGCTGGTCGCGGCGCAGGGCCAGTTCGCCCTCCAGGCGCTCGAGCAGGCCCCGCAACAGGGGGTGGCTGGGGATGGTGTCGCGGACTTCGGCCAGGCGCTCGCCCGCCTCGGCCAGGTTGCCGCAGTGCAGGGCCAGGGCGGCGGCGGTGAGCAGGGTCGAACCGGGCTGCTGGCCCGGCTCCCGCTGTGCGCCGGGGGGGAGCAGGAGCGCCTCGGCCTCCTCGACCCGGCCCTGGGCGAGGCGCAGGGCGGCCATGGTGCGCTGGGACTGGTGCTGGCCGAGGGGCTCATCGAGCTGCGCGTACAGCTCCGCGGCGGCCTGGGCGTGCTCCTCTGCGGGCCCGAGCAGGCCGCGCCCCTGGAGCAGGTCGGCGCAGCGCAGGTGCACGCTGGCCAGCAGGCGCGCGTCCCCCTGCCGGCGCAGCTGGGCCACCGCGAACTCGTACGCCACGAGGGCGGCATCGACCTCGCCGTCGGCGAGCAGGGCGTCTCCTTCGGCCCAGGCCAGCAGGGACTCCCAGCGCCCGCCTGGAGAGGTGTGCTCCGCGGCACTCTGCCACACGCGCGCCGCCGAGGCCTGGCCCGAGGCCACCAGGTGCCGTGACCAGGCTGCGCGGGCCCGGGACGCCTCGGCGCGATCGGGATGGTGCTGCGCGAGGAAGGCGACCACTGCCAGATCGGCGGGATCGATGGGCACGGCCCGCGAGGGCTGCTCAGCCACCCGCAGCAGGTGCCCCGCGCGTGGGAGCAGGGCCATCGCCAGGTCCGCGGGCTCTCGTGGGCGCCGGTGGGTCAGCTCCTCGGCGACGCAGTGGCGCAGCACGCAGCGATCGGGGCTGGAGGGCAACAGCAGACCCGAGGGCACCGACCGCGGCGGCAGCCCGGGAATCCCGGCCGGGAAGGCCGCGAGCAGATCCACCGACTCGGGCAGTTCATCGAGGAAGGCCCAGGGGTCCGTGCCGCCACCCGACGAGGGCGGGGCGAGCTGGCGCAGGACCAGGTTGCCCGCGGCGGGTGCGCTGGCGGGCAGGCCGGGATCGAGCTCCGAAGCGTCGGTCCCGAGCAGGGGCGGCAGCTGGACCACGCGCTCCGTGAAGACCGGCGTGCGCCCTGCAGCGAGAAAGCGCGCTTCGGGGGCGACCGCGGCGAGGCGTTCCACGGCGGCCTCGGCCCCCGGCACGTCGGCGTCATCGAGGATCAGCAGGATGGGACCGGCCGCGGCGAGGGTCTCGCAGACCGAGGCCTGATCGCGGGGGAAGGGGGCCGCGAGGGCGAAGCCGATGGTGTGGAAGATCCCCGGCAGGTCGGAGCAGCCCGCGAGCCGCGCGGCACAGATCGCCATGCGCGGGGCGCTGCGTTCGGCCACCGCGCCGAGCACGGTGGTCGCCCCGGCCCCGGACCCCGCCACCAGGGAGACCATGGCCTGGGGTTGCTCCAGCAGCTTGCAGACGTGCTCCACCACCGCGATGCGGCCGGCGGGATCCGGATCGAGGGGGAGCCATGGGGGCTGGGCGTGGATGCGCACGGGATCTCCTCGCCCACGACTAACCGGACGCCGCGCCCGGGCCGGGATCCGGTCGACAAGATTGGCCCGATCGGGCCGGTCTCTGTCCTTGTGTCGGGGGGGGGCGCTGGTTATCCAGGACCGCTGCCACGGGAGCCTGGCGCGGGGTGCGCCCGCTCTCTACGACCTCGACCCAGGCCTCGCTGGAGAGCCCAGAAGGAGTGAGCATGAACGAGATCCGGACCATCGGCGTGGTCGGCGCCGGCCAGATGGGCAACGGCATCGCGCACGTCGCGGCGCAGGCCGGCTACCAGGTCATCTGCACCGACGCCTTCCCCGAAGCGCTGGTCAAGGCCGAGGCCACCATCCGCAAGAACCTCGGCCGCCAGGTCAAGAGGGAGCTCCTCACCCAGGCCGAGGCCGACGTCATCGCCGGTCGCATCCGCTTCGAGGGCAGCACGGCGCCCCTGGAGGCCTGCCAGCTGGTGGTCGAGGCCGCCACCGAGCGGGTGGACCTCAAGTTCCGCATCTTCGAGGATCTCTCCCGCGTGGTGCCCGCCGGCGGCATCCTGGCCAGCAACACCTCCTCCATCAGCATCACCGCCATCGCGGCCCACACGGATCGCCCCGACAAGGTCATCGGGATGCACTTCATGAACCCGGTCCCCATCATGAAGCTGGTGGAGATCATCCGTGGGCTGCCCACCTCCCAGGCCACCTACGACACCACGGTCGCTGTGGCGCAGGCCATGGGCAAGACCACGGTCGATGGCCGCGACATGCCCGGCTTCATCGTCAACCGCGTGCTGATGCCCTACATCAACGAGGCGGTCTACGCGCTCTACGAGTCCATCGGCTCCGTGGAGGACATCGACGCCGCCATGAAGCTCGGCACCAACGTCCCCATGGGCCCCCTGCAGCTGGCCGACTTCATCGGCCTCGACACCTGCCTCGCCATCATGAACGTGCTGCATCAGGGGCTGGGCGACTCCAAGTACCGCCCCTGCCCGCTGCTGGTGAAGCACGTCGAGGCCGGCTGGCTCGGCAAGAAGACCGGCCGCGGCTTCTACTCCTACTAGCTAGCCCCAGGGAGCAGCCATGCAGTTCGAGAACCTCACCCTCGAGTACCGCGGCCTCGCGGTCATCATCACCATCAACCGCCCGAAGGCCCTCAACGCCCTGAACACCCAGACCCTCGACGAGCTGGCGGAGGCCCTCTCCGAGGCCGCGGGCTACGAGGATCTGCGCGCCCTCATCATCACCGGCGCGGGAGACAAGGCCTTCATCGCGGGCGCCGACATCTCCGAGATGGCCGAGATGAGCTGTATCGAGGCCGAGGACTTCGCCCTGCAGGGCCAGGAGGTCCTCAACGGCATCGAGCACTTCCCGGCCCCGGTCATCGCGGCCGTCAACGGCTTCGCCCTGGGCGGCGGCACCGAGCTGGCCCTGGCGTGCGATCTGATCCTCTGCGCCTCCAACGCGGTCTTCGGCCAGCCCGAGGTCAAGCTGGGCGTCATCCCGGGCTTCGGCGGCACCCAGCGCCTGGCGCGGCTCGTCGGCGCCCAGCGCGCCCGCGAGATCATCTTCACCGGGCGGAACGTCTCCGCCGCCGAGGCCGTGCAGATCGGCCTGGCCCTGCGCGTCATGCCCGAGGGCCAGGATGTGGTCGAGGCTGCCATGGAGCTGGCCACCCAGATCGCGCGCGTCGGCCCCGTGGCCGTGCGCCTGGCCAAACGCGCCATCAACGAGAACGTCGATTCCGCCCTGCCCGTGGCCCTCGCGGCCGAGCGCACCCTGTTCGCCATGTGCATGTCCACCGAGGACCAGACCGAGGGCATGGCCGCCTTCCTCGCCAAGCGCAAGGCCAAGTTCCAGGGCTTCTAGCCACCTCTCCCCACCACCCCCCTGCCCACAGGAAGCACGATGATCGAGATCCCCGAAGAAGTCGAGCAGGTCGTCTCCCTCGCGCGCGACTTCGCCATGAACGAGATCCACCCCGGCGCCGCCGAGCGCGACAAGACCCACGCCTACCCCGCCGAGATCATCCAGCAGCTCGGCGAGCTGGGCTTCATGGGGATGATGATCCCCGAGGAATACGGTGGCTTCGGGCTCGACTCCCTGACCTATGCGCTGTCCCTGGCCGAGATCGCCTACGCCGATGCGTCCGTCGCCGTGGTGATGTCCGTCAACAACTCCCTGGCCTGCCACCCCATCCTCATCCACGGCACCGAGGCCCAGAAGCAGAAGTACCTGCCGGATCTCGCCGTCGCGAGGAAGCTCGGCTGCTACGCCCTGACCGAGCCCGCCGCCGGCTCCGACGCCGCCGCCCTGCGCTGCCGCTGCGACAAGCAGGGTGATGGCTCCTGGAAGCTCAACGGCACCAAGATGTGGATCACCAACGGCCCCCAGGCCGACATCGCGGTGGCCTACGCCAGCAGCAACCCGGATCTGCGCCACAAGGCCATCAACGCCTTCATCCTCGAGCGGGAGTGGCCCGGCTACGGGGTCGGGAAGGTCGAGGAGAAGCTGGGCATCTGCGGCAGCGGCACCTCCGAGCTGGTCTTCGAGGATCTGTCCGTGCCCGCCGAGAACATGCTCGGTACGGAGAACAAGGGCTTCCACATCGCCATGGCTACGCTGGACGGCGGCCGCATCGGCATCGCTTCCCAGTCCCTCGGCATCGCCCGTCGCGCCCGCGATCTCGCGGTGCAGTACGCCAAGGAGCGCGTGGCCTTCGGCAAGCCCCTGGCCGCCCAGCAGGCCATCCAGTGGAAGATCGCCGACATGTCCACCCGCATCGACGCCTCCCAGCTCCTGATCATGCGCGCCGCCACCCTGCGCGATGCCGGCAAGCCGCATGGCGCCGAGTGCGCCATGGCCAAGCTGTTTGCCTCCGAGACCGCCAACTTCTGCGCCTACGAGGGCCTGCAGATCCACGGCGGCTATGGCTACTCCAAGGAGTACGAGATCGAGCGGCTGTACCGCGATGCCCGCATCACCACCATCTACGAGGGCACCAGCGAGATTCAGCGCATGGTCATCGCGCGGAGCTTCCTCGGGTGATGGGCGAGGGCGGCCCCGCCCTCCCGCCTGGCTCCGCAGGGGGCCGGGAAGGGAGGGGTGCGCCGTCCGATCCGCCCAGCGTCCCCGGGGGGCGCCGCCGCCGCAAGCGCCGTAAGGTCAAGTCCACCCTCCTCACCGGCACCTCGGGGGAGTACCTGGGCCGCAAGCCCTTCCCCCGGGTCATCCGCCAGCGCCTGCTCATCGTGGTCTGCGGGCCGCGCTGCGTGGGCAAGTCCTCGGTCGCCCAGGCCATCGCGGGCGACAAGGCCCGCACCGTCGATGACCGCGCCCTCAACCAGGCCCTGGTCTGGCGGGTGCGCCAGAAGAAATGGTCCAAGGCCCTGCTCGACGTCCAGGACCTCGTGATCGACGGTCCCGTCTTTCTCCACGCGCGCCCCGGCGCCGCCAACATGGTGGCCGAGCTGATCCGCGCGCGCTGCGAGGCCAAGCAGCGCACGGTGCTGGTGGAGGGCCCGGTGGGCGATGGCTCCGTCGAGCTCTTGATGGACGCCGTCGCGCCCGAGCTGCGCGCCACCCTCACCCTGCGCTTCCCCATGGACGGCGGGCGCCTGCGCTATGCCCTGGCGGTGTGCGAGGAGTTCGGCCTGCCGCGAGATCTTGCGCGCCCCACCACCGAGATCGCGCCATGGTGCTACCAGGCCGTGCGCCAGCACCTGCTCGGGCAGATCCCGGTGGAGGAGCCGGGTCCGGGGGAGACATGATCGCGGCTCGGTGACGCGGGATAGGCCCCTCGTGTTCCGGCGGCGACCCCAGGCACCACGCGTTGAACGACAGCTCTCCAGCCTCCAGCCTCCAGCGTCCAGCCTCGTGGTGGCTGCTCGCGCTCGCGCTCACAGCCTACTTTCTCCTGCTGTTCCAGCTCTCCGGCTTCGGGGTGGTGGGCGAGGTCGCCGCGGCCTGGACCTGGGGCCCGTCGCCGCGGGTGGCGGTGGCGCTCGACGGCGGGGAGCCGGTGTGGTCCGACCCCACCATCGAGCCCTCCGCCGGGTCGCGGCTCGGTCCGCTGGTGGCCAGCCAGAGCCGGCCTACCGAGCGGCTGCAGATCGGTGAGGCCTGGCTGCCGCTGGCGGTCAACGCCTACACGGGGGGGCTGGCGGACTGGCCGGCGCGGGCGGCGCACGCCCTCACGGGTTCGGCCTCCGCGGTCCTCGCGTTGACCTCCCTCTTCGGCGCGATGCTCCTGGCGTGGATCTTCCTCCTGCTGCGCCGGGCGGGCCTGCTCGCGGCGGGGCTCGCGGGCCTGGTGCTGGCCACCGACTGGAGCTTCGTCTTCTACCGCCGGGTCCTGGGAGGCACGGAGCTGCTGCTGCTCGCCGCGGCGCTCTTGGGCATCGCCGCCTGGCGGCGCTGGCGCGCGGGCCAGCGCTGGGACCTCTGGCTCGGGCTTGCCCTGGCCCTCGGGCTGCATGCCAAGGCCACCTTCGCCTGCACCGCGCTGGCTTTCCTGGCCGCCGCCGCGCTCACCCGCCGGGGCCGTCTCCCAGGGCCCCGCCCGCGCTGGGCGCTGCTGGTGGGGATGGCCGCCCTGGGCCTGGCGCCCCTGGTCGTCGCCTTCGTGCACCACCTGGCGGTCCCCGAGTCCCCGCGCCTGTGGAGCCATGACGGCTTCGGGATGCAGCTCAGCCGCGTAATCCTCGGTCTGAAGTCCCTGGTTGGCCAGGCCGGTGCGCCCCCGCGGGAATCGCCCGCCAGCCTCGGCTACCTGCTGGTGGAACCCCTGGCCTGGTTCCCTGTGGCGTTGGGCAGCCCCGCGGTGTCGCGCTGGGGCATGGCGCCGCGCGCGCTCGGCTGGGCCCTGGTGGTTCTGGGCGCCGCGCTGGCCTGGTGGCGGCGCGAGCGCTCCGCGCCCGCCCCGGGCGGCGACCTGCTGCGCTTCCTCTCCGTGGCCGTGCCCCTGCAGCTGGCGCTCCTGTGGGCGGCCAACCGCGATCTACACCACCTCGCGCAGGCCTCGGTGGGGCTGGCCATGCTGGCGGGGCTGGCCGCCGCGCGGATCGCCCGTTCCCTGGCACCCCGCGGTGGCTGGCGTGCCGGAACGCTGGGGGTGCTGCTGGTGGCTCCCCTGGTCATCGCCGGCGTCCACTCCTGCCTCGCGACCCCCGCCGCCCTCGACGGCGCCGCGGCCCGGACGGTCACCGCCCGCGGTCAGGCCGCGCTGGTGGCCCTGCTGCGCCGCGCGGGGGTCCGCCGGCTGTGGACCAGCGACTACGACCTCTACGGCGTCTTCGAGGTCCTGGCCCCCGACCTCGACCTGTCCCACGCCTGGGGCGCCGCCAGCGCCAGCCGCGACCGCGAGGCCCTCACCGCCGACCTGCTGCGCGCCGCCGAGGGCGGCCACTGGCTGGTGGTGCGGCCCTCCGCGCCACGCATCTACGATCTCGCCCCCGACGATCCGTTCGTCCAGCGCACGGCCGCCGCGCTCGGCCTGCACGCGGTGCTCGAGGAGAGCCTGGTCGACCAACAGGGCGTCTGGGCGCGGCTCTACCGGATCCAGGCGCCCTGACGCGGGACAGGAGCCCGCCGCGGTGGTATCGTTTCGCCATGCCGCGCCTCCATCCCATCCTGATCACCTCCTTCGCCTCCACCCTCTTCGCCGCGCCGGCCTGGGCCGGCCTGCACTTCGGGGAACCGGTCGAGCGCGCCGCCGCGCTCCACGTCACCCCGGCGGGCCTGACCCACATCGGCGATGCCATCGAAGGGCTGGTCCCCCAGACCTTTCCGGTGGAGGACATCTCCGGGGAGGTGGTCTGCGCCGAGGGCGATCTCGTCCCGCTGACCTACGCGCTGGACTCCCTGCAGGTGCTGATCTCGGCGGACGACGTGCAGATCGTGCCCTCGGAGGGCCGGCTGGACGTCACGCTGTACGGCACCATCAGCTCCAGCCCGGCCACCTTCGTGGCCCAGGGCGACTGCTCGGTGCTCACCAGCCTGGACGAGTCCTGCAACCTAGAGATCCCCACCACCGCGCTCTCCGCCCACCTGGGCATGGCCATCACCGACGTGGAGGGCACCTTCGACGTGCTGGTGGATGACCTCTCCATCGCCATCTCGCCCATCAACAACCCGCTGTCCGACTGCACGCTGGCCTCGGTCACCGGCACCCTCCTCGGCCAGGACCCGGCCGCCATCAGCAACCTGCTGCTGTCCTTCATCGAGCCGGAGCTCGAGGGCCTCGACGAGACCATCGCCCAGAGCCTGGAGGACGCGCTGAACAGCCTCACGCTCCAGACCCCGCTGGACCTCGGCGGGATCCCCATGGACCTCTCGCTCTACCCCAGCCGGCTCGAGCTGGGCGACGACGGCGTGATCCTGGGCTTCGGCGCGCAGATCGACGCCGACGGCACGGCCGAGTGCGTGGACGCCGCCGCGGGCTCGCCCTTCCAGGACTCCCCCTGGCCGGTCTTCGGCGCCACCCCCGAAGGCAGCTCCCTGGCCTACGACCTCGGGGTGGTCATCAGCCGCGACTTCGTGGATCACCTCCTGTGGGCGCTGTGGGCCTCCGGCACCCTCTGCATCGACCTGCAGGATCTCGCGGGCACCGAGCTGCAGACCTCCCTGCTGGAGAGCTTCTTCGGCGACTCCTTCTCGGCGCTCTTCCCGGAGTCCACCCCGGCCATGATCTCGGTGCGCCCCGAGGGACAACCCGTGGCGGTCTTCTCCGACGACGTCCCGCCGCTGGGCGTGGCCGTCTCGGATCTCGGCCTGAACCTGCTGGCCGAGCTGGACGCGCGCCAGACCCGCATCTTCCGCGTGGGCATCGACGCCGAGGTGGGGGTCAACGTCCTGCTCGATTCCGAGGCGGTCACCCCCGAGCTGTACCTCGATCCGGCCGCCTTCACCTACCGGGAGACCTTCAACGATCTGCTCGCCGAGGGCTTCTCCGACGGCTTCCAGGGCCTGGTGGAGATGGTGCTGGACATGTTCCTGCCCGACGATCTCATCTCTCCCATCACCCTCCCGGATCTCTACGGAATCGGCATCGACGGCCTCTTCTGGATTCCCGCCGAGGATGACTCCTGGCAGGGCTTGTACGTGCTGGTGGACTCCTCCGAGGTGGAGCCGCTGGAGATCGGCGGCTGCTCCGGCGGCAGCCTGGGCTGCGGCGAGGGCGACACCGGCATGGGCGGCGGCATCGATCTGGGCCAGCTCGGCTGCGACGATCAGAGCGGCGGCTGCGGCGGCTGCGGCGGCGACAGCGGTGGCTGCGAGGAGAGCAGCGGCTGCAGCGGCGGTGGCTGCGGCGTGGCCCCGGGGCTGCGGGTGCCCGCCTGGGCGCCCTGGCGTGCGCTGTTGCTCTTCGGGTTGCTGGGGGCCGTGGCCCTACGGCGGCGGCAGAGGTAGCGGCGCCGTCCCCCCCACCATCGCGTCCAACCGTGCCATCTCCTGCTGGAAGGCGGGCATGGCGTCGGCGGGCAGGCTGCGGCGGTAGGTGCCGTGGTACTCGCCCGGGTCGATTACCTTGCCGCCGCGCTCCACCTGGTAGTGCAGGTGCGGGGCGGTGGAGTGGCCGGTGTTGCCCACCAGGCCGATCACCTGGCCCTTGGTGACGCGGTCGCCGGGCTTCACGTCGGTGCGGGAGAGGTGCAGGTAGATGGCGTGCACGCCGTCGTCCTGGACGACCTCGGCGCAGTTGCCGTTGCCCGAGAAGTTCCAGTTGATGCGCTCGACCCGGCCGGCGCGCGGGGAGTGGATGGGCGCTCCTTCTGCGGCCTTGAGATCCCAGCCCTTGTGCCCGACGCGGTCGTCCAGCAGCGAGGTGATCTGGATGTACTGCTCCAGCGGGCCGTCCTTGAGCCGGAAGGGCACTTCGGTGCCGTCGGGGTACCAGTAGGAGGGGTGCTCGTCGCCGGGCGCCTGGTAGCGGTAGGCCTTGAGCTCCCGACCGAGCTTGCCCGACCTGAGGAAGGAGACGGGCATGTCGATGTCGCCCTTCTCGTCGATGCGGTACAGGGCCACGAGGGTGTCGCCCTTCTGCAGATCGCGGCGCATGTCGAGGTCCCAGGTGACCTGGCGGGTGAAGACGGCGGCCACCGCGTCCGCGTTCTCACCGACGCCGGCC
>JBDRKM010000307.1:0-3411 GCA_043814015.1 Pseudomonadota bacterium | reverse complement strand
GGACTCCTCCGCGATGACGATATTCTCCTTCACGAAGTGGACCTCGACCTTCATCTCGTCGAGCGTGACCCAGTCCTTGAGGTTGCGGTAGAGCCGGTCGGTCTTCTCCACCAGGATCACCGGCGTGGTGGTCCGGCTCCTGCGGAGGAAGGTGAGCATCGCCGTGAACGCCTGCCGCCCAGTGCGCTTGGCGGTCTCCACGTCGGTGAACTCCTGGAGGACCTGGAACTGCTCGCGCTCGGCGTACTCGCGGAGGAGCTTCTGCTGGGCGGGGATCGAGAACCCCTCGCGCTCCTGGTCTCGGGAGCTGACGCGGCAGTACATCACCGCGGTCCTGCGGACTGGCGCGGCGGGCTCGGCGGCGGCCTTGGGGGCTCGGCCGCGGCGACGGACAGGGCGGGTGGGCATGGGGGCTCCGACGGTTCGAGATGGTCCAATTTGACGTAATCCCCAGGGTTTTGCCAGGTGTAGATCGCTGGAGGGATGCGGGTGGAGCTACACCGTGCGAAGGTGGTGAACCCCCGCCGCTGGCCGTCGCGCCAGTGCTTGGTCCCCCGAGTGGACACCACCCCTCCGATGCTGGCTGGCCCTGCCTATGACGAATCCCACCCCGCCCTCGCCCGCCTCCATCCCTGACCACCTGCGGCGTCCTCCAGAGGAGGACTTCTGGCTCCGGGAACTTGGTTTCGCCGCGTACACCCGCATGGCGGGGCAGCTCACCAACGCCGAGCAGGTCGAGAAGGAGGTTGTCGGCCGCTACGTCGGGAAGGCCCGCGATCCGTTCACCGCGCTGTTGAAGGCGGCGGGGGACGACGCCCCCACTGTCCGGCAGCATCTTTGGCTCGTGGCAGAGTACATCGAAGACCTGAAGACGGCGGCGATCATCGACGTGGCGAAGGCCACCCTCGGGGCGAGCGCTGTTGAGCCCTTCCGAGAAGGACGGACACGCTGGGCGCGGCTGCCTCTTGCCATGCTCTCGTACGTGGAGGACCCTCGCACGCTGCTGTCGGTCGCCATGTGTGACCGGTGGCACGCGCTCGGGCGTTGCGTCATGAAGGTGCTCGGGCGGGTTCCGGTGGGGCGCTCGCTCACGACTCAGCGCGTTCGGGACGCGGCCGTTGCCGGCTTGCCGAGCTGGCGCGGCTCATGGGACAACCGCAAGGACGTGACCCTTCTGCAGGTCTTCCAGCGCGGAGAGGACGAAGTTCTGGTCGGCTTTCGCCGGCCCTTCAACCTCAGCTCGTTGCTCGACAAGGGTGGTGGTCGTCTCGTGGGGCACACTGAGGAGTGGGTGGTCCTGCGCTACTGCCAGGGGGGGCACCGTGTAGACGTGACCGCCAAGAGGTTGGTGGACGCGGTGGAGCTGGCGGCTGCTGTCGGCCGCGACCTGCTGGGTGTCGGTGTTCACTACACGAAGCGCCGCGATCCCGTGACCGAGACTGTCCTCGGACAGTTCCTCGAACGCCTGTGCCACCCTGACGCAGAAGACCTGGTCCTGGTCGAGATCAAGGCCGAGATGCCCGGTGAGCCTGGGCGCCCCGTGAAGACCATCTCCGGTTCGGGACAGGAGGGCATCGAGCAGACCGTGGCGAGAGAGGCGGATCGTACCGCCTTCGCCGAGGACTGGAAGACCGTCCATCATGTGAAGGTCTGGTACGAGGGATACCGCTTCACCATCCACTTCCCGACGCCTGGTGAGGTGCCGCTGGCGTTGTCCTACTCCGACCTGGGCCGCGACAAGGGGATCGCCGAGGCCTTCGAGGATTTCGTGGAGGCGCTCCGCGACGAGCTGGGTGCGGACATCGCGGTACGGCCACGTTCCGAGGACCCCGACCACGCCAGGACCCCGAGGCGAAGGAAGGTGCCGGAGGCGGAGCGGGTGCCGGCTCGACTCGTCCTGGGGCACTGGCGTCGCATGTTCGGGACCGTGATCGACGATCCTGCTCTATGGGAGATGGCCCACCTGGACACCTTCCGGCGGGATGGGCTCCTGAGCTGGCGCACAGCATGGTTCTTCCGGTGCGGGGACGTGCGCACCAACCGCTTCTCCATGGGCGCCAGCGCGCGGACGCTCGGCTGTCCTGGGCAGGTGGAGTGGGAGAACGAGAGCAACCAGCAAGATCCCTACGCCGATCTGCCCGACAAGAGGATCGAGTGCCCCGACTGCGGCCACGAGTGGAAGATCGGCGACTACCGGCCTCCGCTGCATCGAAAGCTGTACATCGAAGTCCACCACGACAGGGCCTGGCAGATCATCTTCGACAAGGCCAACAAGGCCATGAAGGACCTGACCATCGAGGTTCCCGGGATCGCGAGCGGCCTGCGCCGCGGCACGCGCCTCTACCTCGCCTACCTGCCGCTGGTGGACGCCGCGGCAGCCCTCGCTCGCGTGAAGGGGCATCCGGTGCTGTGGTGCGGTGGAGTGGCGGACCCTGGGTTCTGCGGCGTGAACTCGGTCACCTGCGATCTCGCCCAACTCCATGCGGGGAAGGCGACCCTCGAAGGTCTGCTGGACGAAGCGGTCAAGGTCACCTCCGATGCACCGATGCCCGGGAAACCGACACCTACGGCACTGCGGTCCAGCAAGGCTGGCGGTGGGCGGTCCACCGCGCTCTCCTCGCCACCACCCTTCGGCAGGGTCACGAAGGTCGGCTACAAGACGAAATTCCACGCCTACGCTACCCAGGCGGACATGGACGCGGGCAAGCCCTCCGACACCTGGGATATCCTCGCTGGCAACGCCGTCGGCTGCCGCCTGTTCATCTCCCTTCTCGCGGCTGCCGCCGCCGCGGACGACATGGCTGGCCGAGAGCGACAGCACCGAGACGCCGAGGCGTTCAAGGGTCTCTACCCGGCGCTCCGATCCGCGCTGGACGCGCAGGACTTCTACCGCTGGGCGAAGCGCGCCCGGGAGTGTGCCGACCGCGTCGCCACCGGGGTTGGGGAGTTGTTGATCGAGGGGGGAGAGGGTAACAGCGGGGGTGATGGCTACCGCCTGGGCGCCCGCTACCAGGTGTCTGACTTCCAGATCGACAGGGAGATCCAGATCTGGAAGTCACACGGGAAAAACAAAGCTAAAAGCTAGCTAATCTGGACAGCGGGAAATCCTTGTCTGACGCGTGATGCCATCCAGTCTGGCATGTCTCTGGCCTAAAGGCCGGGCCATTTTGGGCGTGCATGTTGCGCCCTCTGCCAGACCCCGCGTCCTCGTCCTTCGGCGGTTCCGCCGAGGGGGATGATCGCCACGACGCCTTCGTGGACGAGACGCTGGCGGTCTGGCAGCCCCTGACCAAGGAGCCGCTGACCCGCTCGGATGCACGCCAGATCGCCCGCGACATGGGCGACTTTCTGGCCGTGCTCGCGGACTGGCACCGGATGGAGAGGGAGCAGGGCGCACCAGCCGAACCGGCC
>JBDRKM010000306.1:0-9867 GCA_043814015.1 Pseudomonadota bacterium | reverse complement strand
CTGACGAGCGAAGGCAGGTTTTCGCGCGAGTGGCGGCGGTCTGGGGCCGGATCTGTAGCGATTTCCAGGGCATACCTCCGATCCATGTTGCGGGATCGAGGGCATACCTCCCCCGCGGGCGCTCTCCCGAGCCGGGAGGTTAGCACCCCGCCCATGCTCCCCGCCCTCGACGCCCACTGCCACCTCGATGGCCACATCCTCCACCGCGACGCGGCCGGGCTGCGCGCCCTGCTCGGGCGCTGCCGCCAGCAGCGGGTGGAGACGCTGGTGGTCTCCCTCGATCTCACCTCCGGCGCCCCGGAGCACGACCTCCACCAGCTCGAGGCCCTCTTCGCCGCGGCCGGGGTTCGCCTGTGGGTCACCCTCGGGTTCATGCCGCCCACCCGGCCCGGGGAGCTCGACTCCGTCGCCGAGCGCCAGGAGGCCGCCGCCACCGCTGCCCGCGCCCTGGCCCGGCACCCCTGCGTGCGCGCCGTGGGCGAGTGCGGGCTCGACTACTACTGGCCCTGCGTCCAGCTCGTGAGCGAGGGCACCCTCACGGCGCTGCCCGACGGCGAGCCCCCGCCCCCCGTGCAGGCCGCCCACCTGCCCGCCTTCCAGCGCTACCGCAGCGTGCAGGCGCGGGCCTTCCGCCGCTGGATCCAGCTCGCAGTAGAATTGGCACTACCCCTCGTGATCCACGAGCGCCTGGCGCACGCCGACGCGGTGGAGATCGTGTCTGGCTCCTCGCTCCCACCCGGGCGGGTCATGTTCCACTGCTTCGGCGCCGGCCCTGTCGAGGCCCAGGCCGCCGCCGCCCGCGGCTCCGTGGTCTCCCTGCCCGCCAGCATCGTGATCCGCGAGCCCTACCGTGAGGTGGCCGCGGCCACGCCGCTGGAGGCGCTGGTGTCCGAGACCGACAGCCCCTACCACTCGCCCCTGGTGGGCCTGTGGAAGCGGGCGCGAGAGGCGGCCGCGGCCGAGGTGGACGCCGACGCCCTGCCGAAGAGGCAGCGCGAGGGGGCGCTGAACGCCGCCCGGGACGCCCACCTGGCCGTGGCGCTCGGCACCGTCTGGCCCGGCCTGGGCTTCCCGGAGCCCGCGCTGGAGTACATGCGCTCCTCCAGCGCGCGCTACCGCGGCGAGCCCACCTTCGTGCGGGTCGTGGCCCACGAGGTCGCGGCCCTGCAGGGGCGGCCGGTGGACGAGGTCCAGGCGGCGCTCACCGGGCGGGCGGAGAGGTTTTTCCGGCGGTAGCGGCTCGGGGTGTCATCCTGCGGGCGGTTCGCGCGGAGCGTGGGATACCAGGCGCCCCGGAGAACACCGTGACCATCGACCCCACCAACACCCAGGCCCTCCCCGAACCTCAACGCACCATCATCGAGGTGTTGGCCGTCGCCCAGGGCGGGCTGACCCTGACGATGCTCTGCGCCGCGCTGGCCGCGGCGGGCCAACTGAATCGCGGGCGGCGCTTCACCACCGCGACCCTCGCCCCGCACCTGGACCAGCTCGAGCAGCGACGGTTGCTGCTGCGTGAGGGGCGCCCCGACCTGACGCGGGAGCTGCGCGAGCCCCTCTGCCGGGCGCTGCAGGCCGAGGGTCGTTTCGTCCCGCTGGCCCGGGCGGTGGCCGTGGCGGACCCGCTGCCCGCCCCCAGCCACTGGAGCTGGGAGGTGCGCCCCGCGCCCCTCGAGCGTGAGCTGCGCGCCGCCGTGTACGCGGGGGACGCGCGGCGCTTCCTCGAGATCGAGCGCCTGGTGGGGCGCTGGGGCAGCGATGGCAGCATCCGCATGCCGACGATGGGCGCCTGGCTCCCGCGCCCCCTCAGTCCGCAGGCGCTGCTGGCTCTGGGACCACAGATCGCGCCGCGCATCCTGGACCAGATCTCAGCCGACCGACACACCGTTCCCCGGGCGGAGCCGGGGCTGATGGACAGCCTCGAGGCCCTCTGTCGGGCCCACCCCCACGCCCAGGGGCTGCGGCTGTGCCTGGGCCGCGAGCTGATCCTGGCGGGTGAGCTGGCGCGGGCCGCCGCGCTCCTGGCGGGCGCCGAGGGCCCCACCGCCCAGGCGCTGCAGGCCCTGCTGGCCCTGGGCGACGGCCGGGTGGACGAGGCGAGCAAGCTCTACGCCAAGGCCATCGCCGCCCTGCGCAAGGAACGCCAGGGCCAGACCGTCCTGCTCCCCGGTGTCGAGGGCGTCTTCCTGCCCCTGGCCTACCTGCTGCAGGGCAGCGCCTCCCGGCGCAAGCAGGCCGAGACCATGCTGGACGGCGTGCTCGATCGATTCCACCTCGGGCCTGGCTCCATGCTGGCGGCCTTCGTGCACTGGGATCGCCTGCCGCCGCTGCTCGACGGCGAGAGCCTGCCCGAGGGCGGGGCGGTGGAGCACCCCATCGCCGTCCTCGCCGCGGCCCTCGTCTCCCACTGGGCAGGTCGGGCACCGGACCGCGCGCGGCTGTCCCAGAGCGCCGAGCAGGCGGACGCGGCCGAGCTGGGCTGGATCGCCGCGCAGCTGCGCTCCCTGGCGGAGGACACGCCCCCCCCGGCCGGCGCCCTGGCGCGCCTGCGCGAACCCGAGCGGGACTGGGAGCGCCGGCTGCGCGCCCTGGAGGACAGCCTGGTGGAGCAGGGCAGCGCGGCGCCGGACGCCGGGCCGAGCGAGCGGGTGGCCTGGCTCCTGTTCTGGAACGGGCGCGAGCTGCACCTGGAGGCGCGAATCCAGAAAGGAGGGGACAAGGGCTGGTCCAGGGGGCGCAAGGTGGCGGCCTCGCGCCTGCACTCCGATCCGGCGGCCGTGCCCGGCATGGGCGAGCAGGACCTCCGCATCGCGGCCTGCCTCACCATCGTCAAGGCGCGCGGCTGGTACGGCGGCTACGCCGACGACGAGGAGCGCTGGGACGCGGAGCGCGCCTGGCCGGTCCTGGCGGGGCACCCCGCGGTCTTCGACCACCACGATCCAGACACCCGGCTGGAGATCGTCCAGCTGGCCCCGCGGCTGGTCGTCCAGCGCCAGGCCCAGCAGATCACCCTCCGCGTCGAGCCCGAGCCCGAAGACGACGCGAGCCTGGTGGTGAGCCGGCCCCGTCCGGATCGCTACGAGTTCGTCTCCTTCGACGGGCCCCTGCAGCGCCTCGTGGCCCCCCTGAGGGGTGGGCTGCAGCTGCCCAGCCGCGCCGCGGAGCGCCTGGGCGCGCTGCTGGGCGCGGCCGCGGGGTCGTTCGAGATCCACGACGAGGGCGCGCAGCACGGCACCCGCGCCCGGGACCTGCCCCACGATCCCCGGCCCCTGCTGCGCCTCTTCCCCCAGGGCGGCGGCCTGTCCGTCCAGGTGCTGGCCCGCCCCTTCGGCGCGGCGGGGCCCGTGGTGGAGCCCGGCCGTGGCGGCCAGGTGCTCATCGCCCAGATCGACGGGGAGACCTGCCGCGTGCAGCGCGACCTGGCCGAGGAGGAGCGCCGCCTGGCCGAGCTCGTGCAGACCATCCCCGCGCTCGAGGTGGCCCGTCTCGGGGGCCAGGCCCGTCCGTGGGAGGACCTCAACGAGGCCCTGGAGCTGCTGGTCGAGCTGCACCGGCAGGGCGACCGGCTGCGCATGGAGTGGCCCGAGGGAGAGCGGCTGAAGCTGCACGCCGAGCTGGGTGAACGCCACCTGCGCATCAGCCTGCACAGCGTGGACCAGTGGTTCGAGGCCCAGGGTGCGCTCGAGGTGGACGGCGAGCTGGTGCTGCAACTGCACGAGCTGCTGGATCGCGTGGGCTCGAGGAGCCGGCGCTTCATCCAGCTCGACGACGGCCGCTGGCTCGCCCTGACCGAGAGCCTGCGGCGTCAGCTCGATCTGCTGGCGCGCCTGGACCAGGGTCGCGGCAAGACGACCCGCGTCCACCCGCTGGCGGCCAGCGCCCTGCAGCCCCTGTGCGACGCCGCGGGCCACTGCGAGCTGGACCAGGCCTGGATGGATCGCGCGGCGGCCCAGCAGGCCGCCATGGCCTCCACCCCCACCCTGCCCCGCACCCTGCAGGCCGAGCTGCGCCCCTACCAGCGCGAGGGCTTCACCTGGATGGCCCGGCTGGCGGCCCTGGGGGCCGGGGCCTGCCTCGCCGACGACATGGGCCTGGGCAAGACCGTCCAGGCCCTGGCCCTGCTGCTGCACCGCGCGGCGCAGGGGCCGGCGCTGGTCATCGCCCCCACCTCGGTCTGCGGCGGCTGGTGCGAGCAGGCGTGGCGCTTCGCCCCCTCGCTCGCCGTGCGGCGCTACGGCCCCGGGGATCGCCAGGCCGCGATCGACGCGCTGGGCCCCGGCGACGTGCTGGTCGCCAGCTACGGCCTGGTGCAGGGCGACGTGGAGCTGCTGAGCCGCGTGCGCTGGAGCACGCTGGTGCTGGACGAGGCCCAGGCCATCAAGAACCCCGGCACCCAGCGCCACGCGGCCGTGCGCAAGCTCACCGCCGACTTCCGCCTGGCCACCACCGGCACCCCCGTCGAGAACCACCTCGGCGAGATCTGGGCCATCTTCCAGGTGCTCGAGCCCGGCCTGCTGGGCTCCTGGGAGCGCTTCCGCGCCCGCTTCGCGATGCCCGTCGAGTCCGGCGATCGCGAGGTCCAGCTCCAGCTGCGCCGCCTGCTGCTGCCGTTCATCCTGCGCCGCACCAAGGCCGCCGTGCTGCAGGACCTCCCCCAGCGCACGGACATCCAGGTGGACGTGGCCCTGCACCCCGAGGAGCGGGCCCTGTACGAGGCCCTGCGCCAACGCGCCGTCCAGGAGCTGGAAAATCTCCCCGAGGGTCCCGCGCCGCTGCAGATCCTGGCCCAGCTCACCCGCCTCCGCATGGCCTGCTGCCACCCCGCCCTGGTCCTCGAGGCGCGCGGGCAGGCGCTGCCCTCCGCCAAGCTCGAGGCCCTCCTGGACATCGTCGAGCGCCTGCGCGACGGCGGTCATCGCGCCCTGATCTTCTCCCAGTTCGTCTCCCACCTGGCCCTGCTGCGCGCCGAATTGGACCGGCTGGGTGTGCTCTACCAGTACCTGGACGGCGCCACCCCCGCGACCCAGCGCGACCAGCGCGTGCGCGCCTTCCAGGCCGGCGAGGGCGATCTGTTCCTCATCAGCCTGCGGGCCGGCGGCTTCGGCCTCAACCTCACCGCCGCCGACTTCGTCGTGCACATGGATCCCTGGTGGAACCCCGCCGTCGAGGACCAGGCGTCGGACCGCGCCCACCGCATCGGCCAGACCCGCCCCGTCACCGTGTACCGGCTGGTGGCCCAGGACACCATCGAGGAGAAGATCGTCGCCCTGCACCAGCACAAGCGCGATCTGGCCGATCAGCTCCTGGCCGAAGCCGACGCCGCGAGCCGGCTCTCGACCGAGGCGCTGATGGCGCTGCTGCGGGAGGGAGGCGCTGTCTCGCGCGCCCCGTGAGCGCGCGAGGTCCCCGGAGAGGTGGCCGTCGAACCATCCACACCGCAGCCACCCGTCGCCGTGATACCAGCGTGGCGCCTCCCCGGACCCCGCACCGTGCCCGACACCTCCGCCCTCCTCGGCGCGCTCACCCCCAGCGGTCAGGTCGCGCTCACCCGCGACCCCGGCGGGGACTTCCCCCTGCCCCTCAAGGTCCTCGAGCGGATCGAGCAGGCCTTCGCGCAGGGCACGGGCCACGGCCTGCTGAGGCTCGGCGCAGCGGAGCTGGGCACCCCCCTGGATCCCCTCCTGGCCTGGTGGCGTGAGCTGGGCCGCCAGCTCGTGGCGGGCGCCTGCGCGCTGGCCGATCCCCTGGACCCCTCGGCCGTCCACCTCCCCGATCCGCCCCACGACGCGCTGGCGGCCCTGGTCGCCCAGGCGCCCCCCATGCGCGGCGCGGAGCGGCTCACCCCCGCGGTGCTCGCCGCGCTGTGGTCCGAGACCGGGGCCGCGTTGGCCGCCCGCGCGGCCGGTGCGGAGGGAGGCCTCCAGGGCTTCCTGGCCTCCTGCGACCCCGTCTGGAACCTCGCCGGGCGCGTCTGCCTGCACCTGGCCGAGAACAAGCGGGACCCCCTCCTCCCCTTCGCCTTCCTGGCCACCTACGCCCGGCAGGTCGCGGGTCGGCAGCAGGTCCAGCACCTGCCCCTGGGCCGCGCGCTGCAGGAGTACGCGGGTGCCCGCATGCGCCAGGAGCTGGTGGCGCTGCTCACCCCCTTGCAGCGGGCCGCCCAGCACAGCCCGCTGGTCGCGGGGCTGATCGAGCGCGGCGAGATCTACCACCCGCTGGCCTGGAGCGCGGCCCAGGCGCACGCCTTCCTCTGCGAGGCCGAGGCCTTCGAGCGCGCCGGGCTGGTGCTGCGCCTGCCCGACTGGTGGCGCAGCCGGCGGCGCGGGGGTCCGGTGGTCTCGGTGACCGTCGGGGACCACAAGCCCTCCGCGCTCGGGCTGGACGCCCTGCTGGACTTCCGGGTCGATCTGACCCTCGGGGGCGAGCCCCTGAGCGCGGCCGAGATCGAGGCCCTGCTGGGCGCCAGCGCCGGCCTGCAGCTCATCAAGGGCCAGTGGGTCGAGGTGGACCCGGACCGGCTGGGCCAGGTGCTCGCGCAGTGGCGCGCGGTCCAGGCGCAGGCCGAGGCCGGGGGTGTCAGCTTCGCCGAGGCCATGCGGCT
This sequence comes from Pseudomonadota bacterium, assembly GCA_043814015.1. Classification (GTDB taxonomy): domain Bacteria; phylum Myxococcota_A; class UBA796; order UBA796; family JAFGLY01; genus JBDRKM01. Next base: position 3,269 of record JBDRKM010000306.1, on the reverse strand, counting down.
GGTGGCCGGGGTCGGCAGCGAGCAGGGCGAAGACGATCTCGACGAGCGCCCGCGCTGGTCCGAGGTCGTGGCCGGGCGCTGGCTCGAGGAGCAGCTCGACGCCCTGAGAGACCCGGCCACGGATACCGAGCTCGAGGCCCGCGCCGGCCTCCACGCCACCCTGCGACCCTACCAGCGCGCGGGATTACGCTGGCTGCAGACCCTCTGGAGCCTGGGTCTCGGGGGCTGCCTGGCGGACGACATGGGGCTGGGCAAGACCATCCAGGTCATCGCCCTGCTCTCCCTGCTCCAGTCCCACGGCGAGCCCGGCGTGGACCTGCTGGTGGTGCCCGCCTCCCTGGTGGAGAACTGGCGCCTGGAGCTGGCCCGCTTCGCGCCGAGGCTGAAGGCCCTGATCGCCCACCCCTCCCAGCTCCCCTCGAGCCGCATCAAGGCCCTGGAGGCCGCCGAGATCGAGGCTCATCACCTCGTGATCACCACCTATGGCGCCGTGCTGCGCACCCCCTGGATGCAGGCGCACCCCTGGCGCGCGGTGGTGCTGGACGAGGCCCAGGCCATCAAGAACCCGGCCGCCAAGCAGACCCGCGCGGTCAAGGCGCTGCCCTCGCGCTGGCGCCTGGCGCTGACCGGCACCCCGGTGGAGAACCGCCTGGGCGATCTCTGGTCCCTCTTCGACTTCCTCGACCCCGGCCTGCTCGGATCGGCCCCGGCCTTCGGCCGCGCCTGCCGCGCCATGGCCGGCGCCCGCCAGGGCTACGCCCCCCTGCGCACCCTGGTGAGCCCCTACGTGCTGCGGCGGCTCAAGACCGACCGCAGCGTCATCTCCGACTTGCCCGACAAGATCGAGCTCACCGCCCACTGCCTGCTCAGCCGGGTCCAGGCCGCCCACTACCAGCAGGCGGTGCGGGAGCTGGCCCTGACCCTGGAGCAGGTGGACGGGATGGAGCGCCGCGGGATCGTGCTGGCCTTCCTGATGCGCTTCAAGCAGATCTGCGACCACCCCTCCCTCTGGCTGGGCGACGAGGGCTTCGAGGCCAAGGCCAGCGGCAAGCTCGATCGCCTGGCCGAGCTGTGCGAGCCCATCGCCGAGCGGCAGGAGAAGGTGCTGGTGTTCACCCAGTTCCGCACCATGTGCGAGCCGCTGCGCCGGCACCTCGAGGCCTGCTTCGGCCAGCCCGGACTGGTGCTGCACGGCGGCACCCCCGTGAGGCAGCGCCAGGCGCTGGTGGATCGCTTCCAGCAGGACGAGCGGGTGCCCTTCCTGGTCCTGTCCCTCAAGGCCGGCGGCACCGGGCTCAACCTCACCGCCGCCAACCACGTCGTACACTTCGATCGCTGGTGGAACCCCGCGGTGGAGAACCAGGCCACCGACCGCGCCTTCCGCATCGGCCAGCGGCGCAAGGTCCTGGTGCACAAGTTCGTCTGCCGGGGCACCGTGGAGGAGCGCATCGACGAGCTGATCGCGGGCAAGCGCGAGCTGGCCGAGCAGGTGCTCTCCGGCGGCGCCGAGGTCAAGCTCACCGAGCTGTCCAACCGGGAGCTGATGGCTATGGTCTCCCTCGACCTGAACCGGGCGGTGAGCACGTGAGAAGACGCAGATCCAGCGGTTGGTCCAGTTCCTACAGCGGCTACCCCCGCTACGTCCCCGTGGCCGAGCGCCGGGCCCAGGCCGAGCGCGCCGTCCGCAAGCTCGCCAAGGGCGGCCGGGTGCTCCAGCCAGTGCTCATCGAGGGCCGCACCATCGCCCGGACCTTCTGGGGCAAGGCCTGGTGCCACAACCTCGAGGCCTACAGCGACTACGCCAACCGCCTGCCGCGCGGCCGCACCTACGCGCGCAACGGATCCGTGCTCGACCTGCGGATCGGGCCCGGCGTCGTGGAGGCCCTCGTCGCGGGCAGCCAGGCCACCCCCTACACGGTGCGCATCGGAATCGCCCCCCTCCCCGCCGCCCACTGGGCCAGGATCCGCGCCGCCTGCGCCGGCCGCATCGGCTCCCTGGTGGAGCTGCTCTCGGGCCAGCTCTCCAGCGGCGTCATGGAGGTCGTCAGCCGCAAGGGCGAGGGCCTCTTCCCCAGCCCGCGGGAGATCGAGCTGCGCTGCAGCTGTCCGGACTGGGCCACCATGTGCAAGCACGTCGCCGCCACCCTCTACGGCGTGGGCGCGCGCCTGGACCGCGAGCCCGCCCTGCTCTTCACCCTACGCGGCGTAGACCCCACCGAGCTGGTCGAGGAGGCCATCGCCCAGACCACGGCCTCCGCCGCCCCCACCAGCGCGCCCACCCTCGACAGTGACGATCTTTCCTCCATCTTCGGCATCGACCTGGCGCTCGAGGGCGAGCCCCCGGTGGAGGCGCCGACCCGCGCGAAGCCCTCGGCCGAGCCGAAGGCGCGCACGACGCGCGCCGCGAAGGCCGCCGCGAAGCCACCCGCCCAGAAGAAGAAGGCCACCGCGAAGCCAGCCGCCGCGAAGCCACCCACAGCGAAGCCCGCAGCGAGGCCACCCGCCGCGGCGAAGAAGAAGGCCACCGCGGCGAGAGAACCCCCGGACCTACCCCCCGCCGCGCGCCGCCTGCTCGAGATCATCCGGGCCGAGCCAGGCCTGCGCAGCCCGGCACTCTGCGCCCGGCTGGGCGTGTCGGGGTCCACCGTGAACAAGCACGTCGGGATACTGCGGGAGCACGGCCTCGTGCGCTTCGTGGGGGCGAAGACCAACGGGGGGTACTACGCCGAGGAGGAGTGAGGTTCGCAGGGGCCTCGTGGCAAGGTGTCCCGGCCCCCCGAGCGGAGTGAGGGCCCTCCCTTGGCCAGACTCCGCCCTGCCGCTCGTACTTGCCGTTGTCACACGCGGGTCATCCGCGAGCGCACAGAGGCCCTGGCCGTCGCGGCCCACCGCAACCGCGTGCTGGAGATCACCCGCACGTGAACGAGATCGGGGGTGGGGGGGGCCAAACCTGCCCAGCCTCCTCGACCGCAGGGGGAAGGAAGACCCGCGATCACCTGCCTCGCCTCATCGTCGACAGCCCCCCAGCCGGGGCGTCCGGGGGGGGGCATGGACAGGAGCGCTGGTTGAGGGGCGCAGAGGACAACCCGGTCGCGCCGGAGGTCCAGCGGTGGAGAGGTATGCCCCGATTTCTGCAACACGATCGGGAGGTATCCCCTCGTTTGCGCAACACATCGGCGGCATCCGGGAGGCGTCTGACGAGCGAAGGCAGGTTTTCGCGCGAGTGGCGGCGGTCTGGGGCCGGATCTGTAGCGATTTCCAGGGCATAC
>JBDRKM010000305.1:0-7104 GCA_043814015.1 Pseudomonadota bacterium | reverse complement strand
CTGACGAGCGAAGGCAGGTTTTCGCGCGAGTGGCGGCGGTCTGGGGCCGGATCTGTAGCGATTTCCAGGGCATACCTCCGATCCATGTTGCGGGATCGAGGGCATACCTCCCCCGCGGGCGCTCTCCCGAGCCGGGAGGTTGGCACGCCGCCCTCGCCGCCCACTGCCACCTCGGTGCCCACCTCCTCCACCGCGACGCGGCCGGGCTGCGCGCCATGCTCGGGCGCTGCCGCCAGCAGCGGGTGGAGACGCTGGTGGTCTCCCTCGATCTCACCTCCGGCCCCTGGTGGGCCTGTGGAAGCGGGCGCGAGAGGCGGCCGCGGCCGAGGTGGACGCCGACGCCCTGCCGAAGAAGCAGCGCGAGGGGGCGCTGAACGCGGCGCGGGACGCCCACCTGGCCGTGGCGCTCGACACCGTCTGGCCCGGCCTGGGCTTCCCGGAGCCCGCGCTGGAGTACATGCGCTCATCCAGCGCGCGCTGCCGCGGCGAGCCCACCTTCGTGCGGGTCGTGGCCCACGAGGTCGCGGCCCTGCAGGGGCGGCCGGTGGACGAGGTCCAGGCGGCGCTCACCGGGCGGGCGGAGAGGTTTTTCCGGCGGTAGCCCCCCCCGGTGCTATCCTGCGGGCTGGTCAACGGTCGCGCACGGAGTCTGGAGGATGGTCGCTGTCATCGCCCTGCTGGCGCTGGCCCTGGGTTGCGGCTCGGAGCCGGCTCAGGCCGACGCCGACGGCGACGGCGACGGTGTGCCCCGGACCCGGGACTGCGACGACCCCAACCCGCGCGTCCACCCGGGCGCCGTCGAGACCTGCGATGGCATCGATCAGGACTGCGATGGGATCGTGGACGACGGAGTCACGGTGACGGCCTGGTACAGGGACGTGGACGGGGACGGCTGGGGGGAGGAGCGTGGGCGCGCCTTCGCCTGCGCGGCCCCGGCGGGCTTCGTGGCCGAGACCGGTGACCGCGATGACGGGGTCGCCAGCATCGCGCCAGACGGCGAGGATGCCGACTGCGTCGGGATCGACCAGGACTGCGATGGACGGGACGGGCCCTGTGTGGACCTGGGCACCACGGTCGTCCTGCAGGGCTCGACCCCGCGGGAGCTGGCCGGGTACTCCGTGGCGGGGGTCGGGGACCTCGACGGCGATGGCTACGAAGACGCACTGATCGGAGCCCCGACGAGAGACTCCCACGTGAGCTGCCGCGGCGCCGACTGGCTGCTGCGCGGGGGCCCGGCCCCAGCCGCCGGCGACCTCGCGGGCGTGGCCAGCCTGATCAAGAATGACCTGGCGGGTTGGAGTGTCGCCGCGGCCGGCGATGTGGACGGTGAAGACCTGGCCGACCTGCTGATGGGCGCGCCGTCGGCGGATCTCGGGGGCGACGACGCAGGCGCCGCCTACTTCGCCCTGGGGAGCAGCCTGTGGTGACCCGCCTGCTCCCGCTGCTGCTCCTCGCCGCTGGCTGCGGCTCCCGGCCGCACGCTCCGCGGGACGACACCGGCGCCGAGGACACCGCGCTGCCCGACACCTCCCCGGTGGACTCCGACGGTGACGGCTACGCCGCGGGTGAGGACTGCGACGACGCCGACCCGGCCGTCCACCCTGGCGCCGAGGACGCCTCCTGCGACGGGATCGACCAGGACTGCGACGGTCGCGACGACGGCTGTGGCGATCTGTCCTCCGCGGTGATCTGGTTCGGCCAGGGCAACCTCGAGTACGCGGGCTGGGCCCTGGCGGGGCTCGGCGACGTGGACGGCGATGGCTTCGCAGACCTGCTCGCGGGGGCGCCTGGGCGAGCCGGCGGGCCCACAGCGCACGGCGGGGCCTGGCTCGTGCTGGGGGGCCCGGATCCGGAGAGCGGCGGGCTGGCCGAGCAGGCCCTTCGGCTGGAGGGCATGCGCGAGGACGAGCGCGCGGGCTGGGCCGTGGGCGCCGCCGGAGACGTGAACGGCGATGGCTTCCTCGACCTCTGCGTCGGCGCACCTCGAGGCAGTGATCCTCGCTGGATGGCGGGCGCCGTCTACCTGGTGCTGGGTGGCCCGGAGCCGGTCGCGATGGACCTGATCGAGGCGGACGCCATCTGGATCGGTGTGGAGGGGCACGGGTTCGTCGGCGGCGCGGTGGCGGGCGGCGGGGACGTGGACGGGGACGGGCTGGGTGACGTGCTGGTTGGCGCCCGTGACGTTGACAACGCCGTAGGGGGTGAGGGCATCGTCTACCTGGTCCGCGGCCGGACGAACCCGAAGGACCGGGGGATGAACAAGGCGATCACGAGGTTCAAGGGGGTCGTGCCCGACGGCGGCGTCGGGGCGGCCGTGGCCATGCCTGGGGATGTGGACGGCGACGGCCTGGCGGACATGCTGCTGGGCGCCCCTGGAGTGTCCGCTGCGGCCGAGGCCCAGGGCGCCGCCTACCTGGTGCTGGGCGACGCCGCCCTGGCCACCCGCCCGCTGTGCGTCGCGGACGCGACCTGGCTCGGGCTGGTCGGGGACCAGGCGGGTCAGGCGGTGGCGGGGGCGGGAGATGTGGACGGGGATGGGCGTGACGACCTGCTGATCGGTGCGCCTGGGAGCCGGGGCACGGGGGCGGCCTACCTGCTGCTCGGCAGCGGTGCCGTGGCAGATGGGGACCTCTCCGCAGCCGACGCGACCTTCCTCGGCGACGCCGTGGCGGACCAGGCCGGGATCTCGGTGGCCGGGGCCCAGGACGTGGACGGCGACGGGTTCGCGGACCTTCTCGTCGGAGCCGCCACCGCCACGGGTGTGGCGGTCCTGTCGGGTGCCGCCTACCTGGTCCCCGGCGGGCCGGCGGTGACCGGGGGTGTCCTGTCGGATGCCGACGTGGTGCTCCAGGGCGCGGGGGCTGGTGAGGCGACGGGCTGGGCCGTGGCCGGCGCTGGCGACGTGGACGGCGACGGGCTCGGTGACCTGTTGGTGGGCGCCCCGCAGGCGCAGTGCTCCGCCGGCGCCGTGTACCTGGTGCTCGGGGGCTCCCTGTCATGGTGAGCCGCCTGCTCCCGCTGCTGTTGCTCCTCGCCGCCGGCTGCGGCTCCCGGCCGCACGCCCCCGCGGACGACACCGGCCCCGAGGCCCTCCCCCTCCAGGACGCCGACGGCGACGGCTACTTCCTCGGCGAGGACTGCGACGACGGCGATCCGGACGTCCACCCGGGCGCGGAGGAGACCTGCGACGGCCACGACGAGGACTGCGACGGCCTGGTGGACGAGGGCCTCCCCCAGAGCGACTGGTACGTGGACGACGACAGCGACGGCTGGGGGCTCTCTGGCAGCGTGGTCCCGGCCTGTGGCCCGGGGTCGCACCTCGCCGAGCGGGGCGGCGACTGCGACGACACCGACGCCACCGTCGCGCCCGACGTCCTGGAGCTGGCCTGCGACGGGATCGATCAGAACTGCGACGGGCTGGACGGGGAGTGCCGGCAGCTCGGCGATGGCGTGATCTGGCGCGGGGCCTGGGAGGGCGAGGAGGCGGGCTGGTCCCTGGCGGGCCTGGGGGACGTGAACGGGGACGGGTTCGACGATTGCGCGGTCGGCTCCCCGCACTGGAGCGAGGGGGCGGAGGGCCGGGGCGCCGCCTGGATCCTCTTCGGGGATCCGTCCCCCCGGAGCGGGGCGCTCCGGGACCTGACCATGGTGTTCGCGGGCGAGGACGCCGGCGCCGCGGCGGGGCTCGCCGTCGCGGCCGCCGGAGACTTCAACGGCGATGGGTACCCGGATCTGGTGTGGGGTGCGCCCGAGGCGGGTGGGACCCGGCTCGTCGGGGGCGCGGCCTACATCGCCTTCGGAGGTCCGGGGCTCGCGCCGGGCGTCATGGGGCGGGCGGACCTCTGGTATCCGGGGACCCAGAGCGGCGGGCAGCAGGGCAGCGCGGTGGCCGGCGGGGGCGATGTGGACGGGGACGGCTTGGACGATGTGCTGATCGGCGCGCAGTCCTCGGACCTGAGCGCGCCGCTGGCCGGCGCCGCGTTCCTGTTCCTCGGCGACCGCCGCCCGGCGAGCGGGAGCAGCGCGGTCGCGGACGCCGTCTTCACGGGCGGGCTGAACCAGGCCAACGCCGGCCACGCGCTCGCCATGGTGGGCGACACCGACGGGGACGGCCTGGCGGACATGCTGGTGGGCGCGCCGGGCTGCGATCTCTGGGACCGCTGCTACGCCAGCCTGGTGCTGGGCGCAGCCTCCCCGCATGACCTGCGCCTGGACGAGGGCGACGTGGTCTTCACGGGCGTCAACGGGACCCGCGCGGGCGCCGCGGTGGCCGGGGCGGGCGACGTGGACGGTGACGGGCTGGCGGACCTGCTGATCGGCGCGCCGCAGGACCACGTCGGCGGGACCCTCGCCGGCGCGGCCTACCTGGTCCTGGGCGCCGAGGAGCTGGCCTCGCGGCTGGTCACCCGGGTCGAGGTCCTCTTCTACGGCCAGGCCGGGCAGGGGCTCGGGGCCGCCGTGGCGGGCGCCGGGGACGTGGACGGCGACGGCTTCGCCGACGTGCTGATCGGGGCCCCGACCGCCGAGACCGGGGGCCCCCGGGCGGGCGTGGCCTTCCTCGCGCTCGGCGGCCCGGAGCTGCTGGGGACGAGCCACCTGGGGACCGATCTGCGCTTCGCGGGCATCGCGGATCACGCGCGGACCGGCGCCGCCGTGGCGGGTGCCGGGGACCTGGACGGGGACGGGCTCCCCGACCTGGTGCTGGGCGCCCCGGACGGCGGCGGTGGGGCCCCCCAGAGCGGGCTGGTCTACCTGCTGCTCGGGAGTGAGCTGTGGTGAGCCGCGCGCGCTGGCTCCTGCCGGTGGCGCTGGCCGCCGGCTGCGGTCTGGACCGCGGCCTGCCCGACGCCGACCTGGACGGCTACGCCCCCCCGGCAGACTGCGACGACGGGGACCCGGGCGTCCACCCGGACGCCACCGAGGTCTGCGACGGCGTGGACCAGGACTGCGACGGCGAGGTGGACGAGGACGCCGTGGACAGGCGCCCCTTCTGGGTGGATGGCGATGGCGACGGCTTCGGCTCGGACGAAGAGGGCTGGTGGGGCTGCGCGCCCCCGGAGGGCATGGCCGGCAACGCGGACGACTGCGACGACGCGGACCCGGGCGTGCACCCCGGCGCCACCGAGGTCTGCGACGGCGTGGACCAGGACTGCGACGGTGAGCCCGACGAGGGCGTGGGGGACAGCGCGCCCTGGTACGCGGACACCGACGGAGACGGTTTCGGCGACCCCGCCGTCGCCACGCTGACCTGCGAGGAGGCCTCCGTCGGCTACGTGCGGGACGCCACCGACTGCGACGATCTGGGCCCCGACGCCGCGGAGACCTTCCCGGGCGCGGCCGAGCACGAGTCCACCGCCGTTTGCATGCAGGACGCCGACGAGGACGGCTGGGGGGACGCGGCGCCCGCGTTGGCCACCGTGACCCCCGGCCTGGACTGCGACGATCTGGGCCCCCGGGCCCGCTTCACCTACCCGGGCTCTGCCGCCCTGGAAGGCCCCGCGGACTGCACCCTCGACCTGGACGGCGACGGCTGGGGTGCCGATCTCCCCGACGTGCACGCCGTGGTGCCCGGGCGCGACTGCGATGACGACAGCCTCGACAACCGCTGGACCTTCCCGGGCGCGGCCGAGCTGGAGTCGGGCTCCGCCTGCATGCGGGACCGCGACGAGGACGGCTGGGGCGACGCCAGCCCCCCCGAACCCCGCGTGACCCCCGGCACGGACTGCGACGACGGGGACGCCGCGCTGCGGCCCGACGCCCCCGAGGACTGCGACGGCGTGGACCAGGACTGCGATGGCCTGGTGGACGACGGCGCTTTCGCCACGGTGTTTCCCGACGCCGACGGCGACGGCTACGGCGATGCCGCCGCGGGCCTCGAGGTCTGCATGCCCCCGTCGGGCTGGCTGCTGGTGGGCGACGACTGCGACGACACCGACCCGGAGGTCCATCCCGGCGCCACGGAGTGGTGCGACGGGCGGGACAACGACTGCGACGGCCTCGTGGACGACGCGGTCACCTGGATCCACGTCTTCCCGGACGCGGACGGCGACGGCTGGGGCGAGACCGCGGGGCTCACGAGCGACTGCTGGGCGCGCCCCGGCTACGTCATCGCGGACGGTGACTGCGACGACGGGGACGCCGCCGCCTGGCCCGGCGCCCCCGAGATCGCCTGCGACGGCATCGACCAGGACTGTGACGGGACGGTCGAGACCTGCGAGCGGCTCGACACGGTCCCCGCCTGGACCGGGGAGATCCGGCGCGACCTGGCGGGCGCCGCGGTGGCAGGCGCGGGGGACGTGGACGGTGATGGGCTCGACGATCTGCTCATCGGCGCGCCCGGATCGTCGGCGAGCGCCACCCTGGGCGGCGCGGCCTACCTGGTCCTCGGCGCCCCGAGCCCCCTGGGCGGCTCCCTGCTCGACGCGGACGCGCGCTTCACGGGCGCCTACGCCGCCATGCAGGCCGGCACCGCGGTGGCCGGGGTGGGCGACGTGAACGGCGACGGCTTCGAGGACCTCGCCATCGGCGCCCCCTACGCCACCTGCTACGCCTACCAGGGCGGGGAGGTGGACCTCGTGCTGGGCGGCGCCACCCCCGTGGACGTGGACCTCGCCCTGGCGGACGCCGCCTGGGGTGGCACCGGGAGGGGCGACCTGGCGGGCTTCTCGGTGGCGGGCGCAGGCGACGTGGACGGTGATGGCCTCGACGATCTGCTGATCGGCGTCCCCTTCGACGATGGGGGCGGGACCGACGCGGGCGCGGCCTGCCTCGTGCTGGGCGCGGCCACCCCCGCCTCCGGCCCCCTCAGCGGCGCGGACGCCTGCTACTGCGCGGGCACGGCCGGGGACGTGGCGGGCGTCGCGGTGGCCGGGGCGGGGGACGTGGACGGCGATGGCCTCTCCGACGTGCTGATCGGAGCGCCCGATGGCGGGTCCATCGATGGGATGATCTACCTGGTGCTCGGCCGCGCCACCCCCGCCGATCTCGCCCTGGCGGACGCGGACGCGGCCTTCATCAGCCTGGCGGGCGACAGCGCGGGCGCGGCGCTGGCCATGGCCGGGGACGTGGACGGCGATGGGCTCTGCGACCTGCTGATCGGCGCCT
>JBDRKM010000304.1:0-4779 GCA_043814015.1 Pseudomonadota bacterium | reverse complement strand
CGTGGGCGGCGCCCGGTGCGGCCGGGAGGGGCTCGCCGGTCGGGCCCAGGCGCGCGGCCAGGGCCTGGGCCTCGGCGAAGGGATCGCCCGGAATGTCGGCCCACAGGGGCTCCTCGCCCACCGCGAGGGCCGCGGCCTGGGGCGGGGTGTAGGGCCCGGCCGCCACCCAGGCGTCAGGCTTCCAGGCGCGGCCGAGAGCGCGCAGTTCCTCGATCCAGGCCCCGCGCTCGGCGGCGATGTCGCGCACCGTGGCGGCCAGGGGGCCAGGCTCGGTGGGCGGGCCGCCCTCACCGCGGCGCAGGCAGGCCAGGGCCACATCGTGCCCGCCGGCGCCGAGCGCCCGGGCCAACCAGGCGGTGCGCAGCTGCGGGAAACCCACCCGGCGCTGCCCGGGCCCGGGGAGAGGCCCCGCGCCCACGAGCAGCACCCGGCTCATGGCCCCTCGCCCTCAGGCATGCCGTCGTGGTGGGTGATGAGCCCCCAGCCATGCTCGAGCTGGCACAGGCCGTGATCCTCGCAGTCCTGCACCACCTCCAGATCGTAGAGCTGGTTGTGCCAGACGTGGGGCTTGAGGTGCGACTTGTCGAAGGCCGCGATGGAGAAGCGGTAGCGCCCCGCCAGCAGCTCGAGCCTGGGGTAGACGATGAAGAAGGTGTAGATGCCGTGGTAGGTGCCGTCCAGCACGCCGTCGAAGCGGGTGTTGGGGCCGAACACATAGACCCCGTCGTCACGGAAGACGGCCACGCCGAAGATGGGGCGCTCCACCGGCTCGGAGGTGCGGAAGGTGACGGCCACCACGAGCTTCTCGCCCGTGTGCAGCTTGGTGCGCGGGCGCCCGAGGCCGTCCAGCAGGCGCACCTCCATCACGCGGATCTCGCCGGAGCCGATCACGATGGGGTGCTCGCCGTCGTAGTGCTCGTAGGGTTCTGTGGCGATGCCCTGGCGGAACAGGGCGGGCGCGTCGGGCACCGCGCAGGTCTCCAGCAGGACCCGCTGCAGCTCCGGGTCGTCCACGCTGGCCTGGTAGCCGCGGCGCGCGGGCTGCTCCGGCGGCGGGGGCGTGGGGCCGGGCAGGGGTTGGTCTTCGAAGGAGCCCTGGAAGCGGGCGATGCGCACCCGCTCCATGCCCAGGTAGCGCTCCACGATCTCGCGGGAGGTGCCGATGCCCTGCACGCGCCCGCCGTCGAGCCAGATGGCGTGGTGGCACAGGGAGCGCACCGCGTGCAGATCATGGCTGACCAGTACGATGGTGCGCCCCATCTCCACGAACTCCTGGATCTTGCGGATGCACTTGCGCTGGAAATACTGGTCGCCGACGGCCAGCACTTCATCGACCAGGAAGATCTCGGCGTCGGTGTGGGCCGCGATGGCGAAGCCCAGGCGCAGCATCATGCCGGTGGAGTAGGTGCGCACCGGGTAGTCGATGAAGGCGTCGAGCTCGGCGAAGCCGATGATGTGTGGGATGCGCTCGTCGGCCTCGTCGCGGGTGAGGCCCAGCAGCGAGCAGTTCAGCGCGATGTTCTCGCGGCCCGTGAAGTTGGGGTGGAAACCGAGCCCGAGGTCCAGCAGGGTGGACATGCTGGCGTGGATGCGCAGCTCGCCCGAGGTGGGGTGGGAGATGCCGGCGATGAGCTTGAGCAGGGTGGACTTGCCCGCGCCGTTGGGCCCGATGACCCCGAAGCTGCGGCCCCGCTCGACCGCGAACGAGACCTCGCGCAGCGCCCAGTGCTCCTCGTGGTGCCGCCGCCGCCCGAAGAACTCGAAGAACCGGCTGCGGTCGTGCAGGTAGATGCTGAAGCGCTTGGAGATGTCCAGGGCCTCGATCACGGGATCGCCCCGCGCAGGCTCTTCAGCAGCGGGCACCGGGGGCGTCGGATCGGTCACGGGCATCCGGGGAGGTGGCGGGGAGGACTGACTATCAAGAAAGCGTTGGGCCCGGGACCCGCCGGGTCCCCCCGCCGAGCTGGGGAGACTACCCATCCGGGCCCAAAGCCGCTACAGTATCCGTCCTTGTGTGCGCCGATCCGGCGCCTCCTGCATTGCTTCCCCGGCATCCCGCCAGCCACGAACCCGTCCCCGGGAGGGATGATGACCGAATCCTCCACACAGCCCCTGCTCAAACGCGAGCTCGACGCCATCGCGCGTTGGCGCAGCGAGCAGGCCGAAGCCCTCGATCAGGCCCTGGTGACCCTCGCCGGCGAGGATCAGGAGCTGCGCGAGCGCCTCGTGGCCCTGCAGCGGTCCATCGAGGAGAACGCCGAGCGCCAGCGTGAGCTCAAGCGCGAGCTGGCCGGTCTCCCGCAACAGGTGGTGGCGCGCGCCCACCAGGCCCTGCTGGATGCCCTGCAGCAGGATCGCGCCGTGGTAGAGGCGCGATCCAACGCCCTGCAGGAGGTCCGGGAGCTGGCGCTGATGCAGCTCGAGGAGCAGCTCCAGGAGCCGGAGACGGCCGCCGCCATCGAGGAGTACGACAAGTTCCGCGAGGTGGAGCCGGTGCTCGGGTCCCTGCCGCCGTCGTACCGCCAGGTCGTGATGGACCACCACGCGAGCCTCAAGAAGCGCCTCGCGCCCATGTTCGAGCTGGCAGCCGGCCCGACGGAGCCCCTCGATCTGGAGCCGGCCACGGTCATGCTGGCCGCCTCCCTCGAGCTCGCCGACGGCCGCGCCTCGGCCTTCGCCCTGTTCCTGCCGGTGGACCACCAGGTCTATCGCAGCTGGGCGGATCGCCCCGAGGACCTCGCCGCGCAGTTCGCGTACCGCGTGGTGGCCGGCGTCAGCCGGGCGCTGGAGCGGCTGGGTGCGCCCGACGCTCCCGTGGTCTACCAGGACTTCTCGGGCTGCATCTCCATCCAGGTCTGGCTCGATGATCACGACGTCGATGCCGATGTGGCCGCCGTCGTCGAAGAGGCCGTGGCTGCGTCCCTGGCCGACGCGCCCGAGCTGGCCCAGGTGCACCTGAGGATGCAGTTGGCCTGGGTGGATCCCGAGATCGTGGGCCCCGAGGAAGATCATGAGGCCGACGACCACGAAAGCGGCCAGTCGCCCGCCACGGCCGACGACGACGACAAGAAGCTCAAGCCCGTCCAGATCGTGCTCAGGCGCGGCGGCTCGGATCACTGGTAGGAGAGAACGGCATGGTCTCCATCGATCAATTCAAGAAGCTCGGGATCAAGGACCTGGCCGCCCGGCTGGGGATCCATCCCTTCAACGTCGTCCGCATCCTCACCGCCAAGAGCCTGCTCACGCCGGATCTCCACTTCGAGGAGGACGACGTCGAGAAGGTGCGCCGGTTCGGCGGGGTCGAGTACTGGTGGACCGGCAGCTGTGAGATCATCGACGACTCCATCCGGGCCCGGGGGGTCCTGCGATCCATCGTCCGTGAGCTGCTGAGGCGGGGCCTGGTGGGCGAAACCACCACCCGGGCCGACAACATCTACCGTGGGCTGGAGCCCGATGACGAGCGCGTGGCCCGCCGGGCCCTGAACGTCCTGATCCAGGAGCAGCTGGTGCGCACCCTGCCCACCCCCCTCGGTATCCACGTCAGCGCCGCGCCCGAGCAACGCCAGGCCCTGGAGCGGCTCGCCGAGGGGCGGGAGATCCCGCCGGCGCTCGCCGTGCTGTGGCTCGGCTGAGGGCCCCACCGCGGGCCCTTCTGAGATGACGTCACGAGGAGCAGGATGAGCAACCCCGAAGACATCGCGAACGCTGGCAAGCCGCGCAGGCGCTCGCGTCTGTTCCAGGCAGCGCCAGACCGCCTGCTGGTGGACGAGTGGGTTCCCAACATCAAGCTCCCGCCTCCGCCTGCAACCGAGCTCGAGGACGAGGGTCCGTCGGCCCTCCTGGACGAGCATGGCCTGCCCGTGCGCGAGCCCGAGGAGGAGCCGGAGCCCGAGCGCCGGGGGCCGGCCCGGATCTACGTGGGCCAGGGTGGGCTGAACGCCAGCGGCCAGCGCGCGCCCGCCCCCCCCGAGCTCCAGGCCCCGGAGATGCCCGATCTGCGGCTGCCCCTCGGCGCGTCCGAGCCCGACCTCGACGACGGCGAAGAGTCGTCGAGCGGCGATCTCCCCGACCTCTCCATCGATGGCGGCGGTGGGGGCTGGCGCGGGTTCGACATGGGGCTGGCGCGGGCTTCCGAGTCGGATCTCGAGGCCCCCACGGATCCGAACCTGCGGGCCGGGGGCGCTGCGGACGAGCCGTCCGCCCTCGAGATGCCGGCTGCAGAGGAGATGCCGGCAGCCAGCCCACCGCCGGCGGCGCTGGTGTCCGGCGCCGTGCCGATCCCTGTCCCCGAGCCGGGGCCTGCGCCCGTCAAGCCCCCGCGCCCCACGCCCATCGCCCCTGGGGCCCAGGCCACCCCCAGCTGGGCCCGCCCCACGCCCGGCGCCGACCGCGGAGCCCGCCGCCCCCCCGAGGCCCCACCGCGCATCCGGGCCGCGGCGCCTCCCCGCCTGGAGCCGAGCCTGGCCTCCTTCGTCCCCCGCAGCCTGGTCATCGCCATCGTGGTGCTGGGGATCGTGGCCATGGCCGTCTGGGCGGTGCGCTACGCCGGGCTCGCCGGCCCGCAGTCCAAGGCTCCCCCCGCCGGCGCACCCGCCGCGATGGAGGCGCCCACCACCGTCGATGGTCTGGTCATCCGGCCGTCCACCCCCCAGGTGGAGCCTGCCGCGCCCGCGCCGGAGCCCAGCCGCGAACCCGAGGTTTCTCCCGCGCCCGAGTCGGCAGCGGTCGCGGCGCCCGAGCCGGCACCGGTGGCACGACCCGCCCCCGCGCCCAAGCCCG
>JBDRKM010000303.1:0-6523 GCA_043814015.1 Pseudomonadota bacterium | reverse complement strand
GCCCAGATGATTCATCTCGGGCCGCTCTGGCGCGGGCTCACGGGGCCCCCAGCGCCGCCTCCCGCAGCGGACCGTGGACGATCACGCCGGGTTGGTCGAGCAGCGGGGCGATCCGGCGCAGCCGCTCACCGAGCGCGTCTGGCCGCCCCGCGTGCCGGTCCATCACGGCCCGCAGGTCGTAGGTGATCGACAGCGGGGTGCGGAACGCCTCCCAGAGCGCGGGCCACATCGCCAGCAGCCGATGCAAGCCCCGATCCGGGCTGAAGGCGCAGAGGAAGCGATCCCGGGCCGGCGCGGCCTGAGGAGCCAGGCCCGCCGCCATGGGGGCCACGCGGAGGTCTATGTCTCCGAGCCATCGCACGATCAGCTCGGCGTGCCAGGGCGAGGCCATGACCACCCGATCCCAGGCGCCGCTGGGTGGCCACTGGGCGGCGTGCGACCAGGCGATCCGGATCGACGCCTTCGTCTCCTCGGGCGGATCGGCCATCACGCAGACGAGCACGTCGCAGGCCGCGGGCGGTTCGCGCAGGTAGCGGACGCCCCCCACCTCCCCGTCGGCCTCCCCGCCGTGCGCCGTGATCAGGTGCCCGCGCCGAGCCAGGGCCGCGGCCAGCCCATGCGCCGCGCGCTCGGTGCCACCCTGCATCCGAGCGGGATCGCCCGGCCGCCAGGGCCACCAGTCCCGGGCGACCCCCACCTCGAGGTGGATCCTCATCCCCATCTCGGAGGGTGCTCCTGGGGCCTGCGCACCGGGACGCAGGGGCTGTCAGGGGACCAGGTCGACATAACCGAGAGCCTCCCCAGGGGGGCGCTTCGCGAGGGCCTCGACGAGGCGCACGAAGAGCGCAGGTCCGCCTTCGCGGGTCACCGGGATCGCGAGGTCCACCCGGCTGGAGAACGGCAGCGCCGCGAGCGCGCTTCGCCCGGTGATCTCGAGGGAGACGGTGGGGGTGTCGAGGAGCCGCGCTCCCGACCCCAGGAGAAGGGCGGCGCAGCTCGCGGCGCCCGCCAGCACGAGGCGGTCGGGCAGTTGGGTGACGGCGGGAGCCCGGACGGCTCGCGCAGGCGCTCGACAGGCCACTCCCCGGAGAGCCGCGCCGCGATCTCCGGGTCGTCGGTTGGTACCGGTTGTGCGGGCGGCGCGCGCAGTGTCACCGCGCAGCCGCGTGCGGAGAGGTGGCGGGCCAGCATCGCAAGCGAACTTGGCTCGCCCCGCACCCCGCCCTCAACGAAGGCCCCTTGGGCAGCGACCTTTCCGATCTCGATGTGGACCCGCAAGCACTCCTCGCCCGTCAGAAGTACATGGAGGTCGTGTTGGAGAAGCAGTCGCAGATCTCGTTCATATTCATCCACTTCGCGTACGGAGAGTAGGGCGCCGTCGAGTGGACGCACATGATCTCGTTGATGGAGTCGATCCAGTCGAAGATCTTGCCCCCGTGCGTCAAGCAAAGACGACACACGCCGCGATCATCTCCCTTGTGGAATTGTCGCTTTCCATGCGTTCATGCCGATGGTGACGGCGCCCTGGGGGGGCCCGCCCCCGCCTCTCGTCCGTGCCCCGTGCGCGAGGGCGCGGATAGGACACCTCTCCCAGAGGAGCACACACGATGACCACGCGGGAGAAGGACCGGGGCGGAGCACCTCCCTGCGCGGCCCCCACCCGCTGGCTCCTCCTCCGCCACGGCCAGACCGAGGCCAACCAGGGCCGCCTGCTCGCCGGTGACGAGGAGAGCCCCCTCACCTACGGCGGCCGCTGGCAGGCCATCACCGCCGGCCTCGCCCTGCGCGGGCAGCCCACACCGCGCCTGCTGTGCAGCGATCTGTCCCGCGCTCGCCAGACCGCCGCCGCCCTGGCCTCGGCCGCCGGCTGGCACGACGCCACCTGGCTGTCCTCCCCCGCCCTGCGGGAGCGCAGCGTCGGGGCCTGGCGGGGGCTGCCCTATCAGCAGGCGCGCGCGACCGGGCGCCTGATCCAGTGGGACGACGCCCCCCCCGGCGGCGAGAGCCTGCGCGATGTCGCCCTCCGGGTGCTCGCCTTCCTGGCCCCCCTCCCCGAGCAGGACACCCTGCTGGTGGCCCACGCCGGCCCCATCCGGGTCCTGTTCGGGCTGCTCTGCGGTGTCGCTCCCGAGCGGATCGGAACCCTGAAGGTGCCCAACGCCACCCCCATCGCGGTGGAGGTCGCGCCGGGGGCCCTGGCGGAGCTCGCACGCGCTGTGCGGACGCCTACTTCTTCATGAACGGTCGGATCGGCGCGGGCGCCATCTCGCACATGTGGGTGTCGTCGATCTCGGGAATCGTCGGCACCGTGTCGTCCCAGAGCGTGATGGACAGCTTGCCCATGCGCGGCACCTCGTAGTGGGCCTTGGCCAGCAGGTCGTTGAGGCCCCGGTACACCTCCTGGACCTGCGGCTCCAGCCGCACCGCGATGACCATGGGGTGGCCGTCCGCCGCGATGGTGGCCTCCAGCACGGCGCGCCCGCCCTCGTGCTGGGCGTGCAGGAGGTCCAGCGGCCCGTCGTAGTCGCGCCACAGGGCCGCGCGCACCAGCTCCTGCTCGTCGGGCGTGAGGTAGGCATCTGCGGGCGGCGGCGTGGGCGGCATGGGCGGCGGCGCCATCTCGCACATGTGGGTGTCGTCCCGTGGCCCCACGGGGATCACGCGATCCTCCCACAGCACCAGGTGGACGCGACCCGCCCGGGACACCTCGTACCAGGAGGCCTGCAGCAGGGCGAGCAGGCCCTCGACCACGTCTTCCTGCCGCGGCTCCACCGTGAGCGCGACCTCCACCGCGTTGCCCCGCACGTCGATGGCCGCGTCCAGGGTGACCCGGCCGCCGCCATGCAGCGCCCGCAGCTCCTCCAGGCGCGCGCCGTGGTCGCGCCACAGCCCCGAGCGCACCCGCTCCTGCTCCTCAGGGGCGAGGTCCTGGGTGGGCACGGGCTGGGGCAGGTCGTCCCAGTTGGGCGGGGGCGCCATCTCGCACATGTGGGTCGTCATGCTCTCCACGCGCATCTGGAAGCTGGCGATCCCGGTCTGCTGGAGCCAGGAGAGGGCCGGCTCCCGCAGCCGGGCTGCCAACAGATCGCGCATCTGTGGGCTCTCGGGAGAGAGCTCCAGGCGCTGCAGCACCGGCGCCTGGCCAGGCGCGACCCACAGCCAGACCGTGGCGTCCAGGCCATAGAGCCCCGCCCCCACCATGGCCCGCTCCAGCTCCACCAGGTGACCCTGGAGGAATTCGGCCTTGATCCGCTCCGCCACCGCCTGATCCACCACCTGCTCCACCGGCGGCGGCGCCATCTCGCACATGTGGGTGGGCTGACAGGCCGGCGCGGCCAGGGCGATGGCGGCGGCCGCCACCCGCGGCAGCAGCGAGGAGCGCGGCCGGCGCTCGGGTTCCCGCGCCAGGGCCTCGATGCGCGCCTCGATCTGCCGGGCCTCCTCCCGCGCCCGGACATCGAAGGCCGCGAGCCCCTCCGAGAGGCGCGCCGCCTCGGCCTCCAGCGCCGCGGGGGCGTGGAGCCCGGCCTCCACGACGGCGCAGATGGCCTTCATGCGGGTCGCGCTGTCCGCGTTCAGGCGGCCCACCAGGCCCTTGACCCGCGCCTCCAGCGCGCCGTCCACCCGCGCCGGGTGGAAGTGGCGCAGCAGGTGGAAGAGGTAGTCCACCTTCATGGACACGTGGTGCATCCCGCCCGCCGAGAAGTTGCGCGGGGTGAAGACCCGCTCGAACAGCTCGAAGGACGCCTGGGCCTGGGGGTCGGCGATGGTGTACCAGCGCCCGAGGTAGCTGCCGCGCAGGCGGCCCTCGGCGGCGAGGCGTCGTTCGAGCGGCGTGCCCGCGTAGACCTCGGTGCGGCAGAAGTTCAGCGGGAAGTAGCCCTGCTGCGCCATGAAGGCGACGTTCTCCCGGATGGTCGCCAGCGTGGAGTCCGGGTCGAACAAGAGCAGGTTGAAGGCCACGTGCAGCTCGCGCTCCCGCAGCAGGGCCAGGGCGCGGTGGTTGTCCTCGCGCCGGATCCCGCGGTTGAGCGTGCGCAGCCCGGCCACCGCGTCGGTCTCCACCCCCAGGAAGAGCCGGAACAGGCCCAGCTCCAGCAGGACGTCGAGCACGCCCGGGTCCATGGAGTCGGGCCGGCCCTTGGCCTGGATGGCGATGCCATGCACCCCGAGCGCCGCCAGCTCCCGGCGCAGCGCCCGGAAGCGCTGCAGGTTGGCCCCGGCCGTGGGCAGAAAGAAGTTGTCGTCCTGGAAGTTGAAGATGCGGACCCCGCGCCCGTGGTACAGCGCCGCCATCTCGCGGGCCACCGCGTCCGGCGCCCGCATCCGGAAGCGCGGGCCGCCGTTCTCCCGGTGCCAGGCCTGGATGGAGCAGAAGGCGCAGTCGGCGTAGCAGCCGCGGGAGGACAGCAGGTTGGCGATGGGCTGCCCCAGGTAGCGGTGGAAGCGCTCCGGGCGGGTGGACCAGGGGCGCGCGTCCAGATCCGGGGGGTTGGGCCGTGTCCCGCTGCGCACCACGGCGCCGGTCGCGTCCCGGAAGGACACCCCGGCCACCGCCGCAGGTTCGTCGAGCCCCGCCGCCAGGGCCGAGAGCCCCTCCTCGCCCTCGCCGTGCACCACGGAGTCGAGCGCCGGCTCGTCCCGCAGCAGCTCGGGGGCGTTCAGCGAGGCGAAGTGCCCGCCCGCGGTGAGGTGCCCGCGAAATCCCGCGGCCCGGATCCGGCGCGCGAGCTGGATGAACTCGCGCGCGCGGGAGGTGTAGAGCATGGACAGCCCCACGATCGCGGGCTGCTCCTCGGCCAGGCGCCGCGCCACGGGCTCGATCTGCGCGGCGCGGGAGAAGTCCACGATGGAAGCCGCGTGCCCAGCGGCCGCGAGGGTGGCGTGGATGGAGCGGAGGCCGAGGTTCTCCTCGATCTCGGGGCCGACGAGGACGATGCGCATGGGCGACTCCGGGTGAGTGGGCGACGGGGCGCGTGGAGGTGAGCCTACGGTTCCGGGCAGGGTGTGGGGCTCCATTCGGCGGGGGGCACGTATCCGGGCCGATCCCAACCCTCGGGTGGCGTCCAGGCCCCCTCCGCGGGCTCGAAGCAGCCGTAGGGCACGTCACGCGGGGAGGTGCCCTCCAGCTTGGTGCTGTAGTGCCACCACTCCTTGCTGTAGTTCTTGAAGCCCTCGGCCTTCATGGCCTCCACCAGCAGCAGGCGGTGCGCCAGCACCTCGCCCTCCGCGTTGCGCGTGTGGGCGCGCTCATCGAGGGTGTCGAAGGGGCAGCCCAGGTCCAGTGGCTCCCCCGTGGCGAGATCCGCCAGGGTGAGATCCACGGTGTGGCCGTGGTTGTGCCCCGAGCGCGAGGCGATGTAGCCGTGCAACAGTGCCTCGTTGCCGCTGCGCCTGGCCCAGGCCACCATGGACAGGGTGCCGCGCACCGGGCGGTAGGCGTCGTAGATCAAGAGCCCCAGCCCCTGCTCCGCCAGCGTATCCGCCACCCGCTGCACCGCCGCGGCGGGCTCGAGCAGCATCCACGCCGCCGGCGCCCCGTACCCGGGCAGGGGCGCGCCCGTGAAGTTCTCGGCGGTGTGGTACGCGATGGCGCAGGTGATCCCGGTGTGGTCCACGCACAGGTCCTCGAAGCCCTCGGGCACGGGGTTGAGGAAGTCCCGGGGGGTCGGAGGTGGGGGCGGCTCCGGGGGCGCGGGCTCCACCACCGGAGCAGGCGGCGGGGCCGGAGGGGGGGCCTCTGGCGCGGGGGTGGTGCAGGCGATGAGGAGAAGAAGCAGTGAGCTGGGCATGGAGGAGTGGTAACCCTCGGCGCACCTCCCAACCCCTGAGCCACCCCCAGGGAGCCATGACCCCACGCCCGCCTCGCGGGCACGCCGGCCGCAGCGAAAGCCCCCTGAAAAAGGCCTCCTGACCCGGATCGTGGCGTCGGTGTGCCAGGCTTTTCGCAGCGCGAAGGTCCATCGCCCCCGACTCGAGCCGCCACGCGGTCGGTACTCGGCTCTCCGCCACCCGAGCGGCGAGTACGGGCCGCCATGCGGTCGGTACTCGGCTCTCCGCCACCCGAGCGGCGAGTACGGGCCGCCACGCGGTCGGTACTCGGCTCTCCGCCACCGGAGTGCGGAGTTCTTGCCGTAGGACGGTCGAAACCTCGCTGTCCCGAATCGCGACGCCGCCGGCCTCCAGCCCCCCGGACGCGACACCGCGGGGGGGAGATGAGCCATCTCGGGCCACCTACGTCGCCTCGGGCCCCCCGGACGCGACACCGCGGGGGGGGAGATGAGCCATCTCGGGCCACCCATGTCGCCTCGGGCCCCCCGGACGCGACACCGCGGGGGGGAGATGAGCCATCTCAGGCCACCTATGTCGCCTCGCGCCCCCCGGACGCGACACCGCGGGGGGGAGATGAGCCATCTCAGGCCACCTACGTCGCCTCGCGCCCCCCGGACGCGACACCGCGGGGGGAGATGAGCCATCTCGGGCCACCTACGTCGCCTCCGGGTGGGGTTGGTACTGCTGCGCC
>JBDRKM010000302.1:0-6043 GCA_043814015.1 Pseudomonadota bacterium | reverse complement strand
GCGCCAGCCCCCGCCGCCAGCGCACCGCGCTCGCGCGCGCGTCCGCGACGGCCCGCAGCGGATCGAGACCCGAAAAAGGGCTCCAGGCGGCCAGCCCGAAGTCCCCGGCCGCGATGCGGGCCAGGAGCACCTCGAGGGCATCCTCGGGGGTCGTCCTGCCCACCGCGAAGGCGGCGGTCAGGGCCGCCGCCGAGCCCGGCACGAGGGGCAGCGGACCCGCGTCTTCCCCTCCCCAGGCGCGGGGCGGGCGCGCGCGGATCGGACACCAGGGCGCTGGCGGGCTCCCCTCCCCCACCAGCAGATCCAGTCCCCAGGCCGCGCGCATGGCGGCGAAGGCCGCCGCCAGATCGGCGCCCGGCACCGCCAGCCGCGCGAGCTCCTCGGCGCCGATCAAGGCTCGACGGGGAAGGCGGTGACCAGGTCGTGCTCGCCCTCGAGCACGATCCTCAGGGTGGACACCTGCGCCTGGCTGCCCTCCTGCCCGCCGACGTAGCCGATGGGCCGGCCCACGGGGACGTTGTAGGCCTGGCGCTTGCCCTGGTCCTCGGAGTGATAGCGCGAGGGGTCCTGCTGGAGGCGCCCGAAGGCCTCGTCCACCAGCGGGAAGACCTCCGCCTCCGGGACGGTGAACACCCCCTGGCTCGCCTTCTCGGCGGACTCCTCCAGGTGGCTCAGGACATGGGCCGCCCGGTTGCCGAAGGAGAGGTCGTCCCCGTAGACCAGGCCGCCGGGAGATGTGTAGCTGCCATCGGCCTGGCGGGTCAGGTAGCTCGGGATGGCCACGGCCGTGGCCTGGTGGCCGGCCGGGGTCCAGGAGGAGAGGTGTCGCCGTAGTTGCTCTCCATGACCACCGCGCGCCCCGAGTCGGGAACATGGAGCTGGCGGTTGGCGCCGGGCTCCCACTCCACCGAGCCGTCGGGGTGGATGGTCACGAACTTGTACTCCACGTCCGCCCCCGCGGGCAGGCGCAGGTGGCCGGCCCAGGCGGGGAACAGATCGTCGGAGGTCTGCAGCTCCACCCCGCGCTGCGGGTCCCAGGCGCCCAAGGCCGGGTCCGAGCCCACCGCCACCACCCGGTCGCCCAGCGCGGTGCCGGAGTGCTCGGCGTGGAACATGACGGGCGCCGCCTCGCGGTCGGAGGGGCTGTCGATGTTGCCGTAGACGTGCAGCAGGTCCTTGAAGTTCTCCCCATACTGCCCCGCCAGCGCCTCGGACTCCACCACGAGGATGTCCTCGTCCGAGTAGCGGGTGCCGTTCTTGGTCCAGTTGCAGGCCCCCGTGATCACCCGCTCGCCGTCGATGACGGCGTACTTGTGGTGCATGGCCGAGTAGACGCCCACGCGGTTGGAGGCCCGCAGCACCGTGGCGCCAGCCTGCTCGATCTTCTCGTCGAGGGCTGTGCCGCCCGCCATCTTCTGCTCGGTCACCACCGTGACCCGCACCCCGCGCTCCAGGGCCTTGATCAGGGCGTCCTGCACCTTGCGCTCGGTGAGCCCGAACATGGCGATCTCGATGCTCTCCTGTGCCTCCTTGAGCTGCGCGGCCAGCACGGAGTCCAGCCGCTCGTCGGGGGCGAAGTGCAGCTCGTAGAAGTCGCCGACCTTGCCACCCGCGAAGCTGGCGCCCTCATCGCCGTAGACCTCCAGCACCTGCTCACGGTAGGCCTTGGCCAGGGCCTCATCTCGCACCACGAGCATGTTCTCGTCGTTGGCCAGGGCCGCGGTGGCGTTCCAGTTGTAGGAGCCGGTCATCACGGTCTGCTGATCGATGACGCAGACCTTGAGGTGCATGAGCGACTGGGAGCCCTTGGGCTTGGTGCGGATGAGCTCGACGCCGTGCTGCTCCAGGAAATCATCTCCCACGTTCCACTCGTGCCCGGCGTTGGTGAGATCCACCGCCACCCGCACCTTCACGCCGCGCTCGTGCAGCTCCACCAGCTTCTCGAGGATGGCCTCGCGCCGGATGTTGTAGTGGGCGATGATCACCTCGTCGCGGGCGGAGTCCAGCAGCTTCAGCACCTCGCCCTCGACGTCGTCGTAGGGGGCGAAGAAGGGCTGGGCGGGGCCCCGGCCCGCCGCCTCCGCCGCGTCCACCGCCACCGCGAGGTCGTCGACGACGGCGCACTCCACGCCGGTGCAGGGATCCTGGGCGAAGAGCGGCGCCACCAGGGCGAGGAGCACGAGCAGGGCGGCGATCATGGCGTTCTCCAGCGCGAGAACGCTCTTCTCACTGGTTGGACGACGGACGTCAAGGAGGTGTCCGCACCCCGCCTAGTGCAGGTACTTCGACCCGTTCAACCAGCCCTGGTCGGGGTAGTAGCCGAAGATCAGGCTCCCGCCCTTGATGGTGTCGATCACCGCGCGGGTGACCTCGGGTGCGAGCGCCGGGCAACCCCAGGAGCGCCCCAGCCGCCCCTGGCTGCGGACGGTGGCCTCGCCGACGTAGTCGGCCGCGTGCATCACGATGGCGCGGTCGCGCGCGTTGTCGTTCCAGCCGGGCTCCAGCCCGTCGAGCTTGAGGGAGTAGCCGTGCTTGCCCTGGTAGGTCTCGGCGGTCTTGAGCAGCCCCAGGTTGGAGCGATGCGTGCCATCGCGGTTGGAGAACTTCGAGGCCACATCCCCACCCGAGCCGCTGCCGTGGGCCACGTACTCGTGGAACAGCAGGCGGTTGCTCGCCAGATCGATGACCCACAGCCGCTTCTGGGACGAGGGCAGCGAGTAGTCGATCACGGTGAGCACCTTCTTGCGCGTCTCCCCCCGCTGCCAGGCGGTCTGGAAGGCGCGCAGGGCCAGGGAGAGGACCTCGGGCCGGAGCCCCTGGGCCTGGAAGGCGGCCGGGTCGAGGTCCGGGTGCCCGCTGCTGCCCACCGCCGCGGTGGGTGCCGTGTCCAGGGCCAGGCGCAGGTCGGGCACAGAGCCCGGATCGGGGCCGCAGGACGGCGCCGCGCGCGAGGGGAACGTCAGGAAGAGGGCGAGGAGGAGGGGGAGGAGGGTCATGCACGTTGGGAACGCAAGTCTCGTGCCAACGCTCGAAGCGGACGAATCACGCGCCCGCGACTCGCCTGGGGCCCCGGTGCCCTGGCTGGTGTGGCCCAGGCGCGACCCCGGGGTCGCAGGCCGGCCGAGCCCCACCGCCGTGGTAGGCTGCACGTGAGGAGCGTGCGATGCGCTGTCCCACCTGCGGCCTGCTCAACCCCCCGAACGCCCAGCGCTGCGACTGCGGCTACGACTTCGCCGCGGGCGAGCGGCGGGACTCCTACCTGTGCGCGACCCAGGGTCCTGGCGAGCGCGCGCCGAAGTGGCTGCTCACGGTGGGCTGGGTCTTCTGCGCGCTGGGCGGCCTGATCGGCCTGCTCATCGCTGTGCACATCCTGAACGCCAAGGCCAACACCTCCAGCGCCAACCGCGGCCGCCGCTACGACGAGCACTCCCGCGGACAGGCCAAGATGATGGCGGCGCTCGGGGTGCTCATGATCCTCCTCGGGCTGTTCCTGAGGGTGGTCGTGATGGTGGGGAGCGTGGCGGGGTGAGGTCCCTCACCCCACGCGCAGCACCCCCCCATCGTGCACCACCGCGCTCATGAGCGCGCTCCCCTCCCCCACCGCGCAGCCGTCCCAGACCACGCTGTCGCGGAGGGCGGCGCCGCGCCCGACGCGCGCCCCCTGGCCCACCACGGTGTAGGGCCCCACCACGGCCCCAGCCTCGACGACGACGCCGCGGCCGATCCAGCAAGGCCCCTCGAAGCGCGCCGTGGGGTGCAGGTCGCAGGCGCCCTGAGCGCCGACCTCCACCTCGCCGCGCAGCCCCCAGCCCACCCGCTCCCAGGGGTCCAGCGGCAGCGGCAGCGCGCCCTCCAACACGGCCCGGCTGGCCTCGAGGTAGGCGGCGGGCGCGCCCACGTCCAGCCAGGTGCCCGGGTGGATACGCCCGCGCACCGCGCCCAGCGGGAGGAGCTGCACGTAGGCCGTGCGCACGATGCAGGCGAAGCCTCCGGGGGGCACCCGCGCCAGGGCGCCGCGGCGGAGGGCGTGCACCCCGGTGAAGTGGGTGTCTTCCGCCACGGGCCCAGCGCCCTCCAGGCGGGCCAGGGTGGTCAGCCGTGCCACCCGCCCAGCGGCGTCCAGCGCCACGATGCCGTGCCTGGCCGCGTCGGGGGCGCGCCGCAGCAGCATGGAGGCTTCCACCCCGGAGCACGCGCAGTCCTCCAGCAAGCCGGCCAGATCGCCGTCGCAGAGCACATCGCCGTTGACCACCGCGAAGCGCTCGGCGAGCAGGCCCTCCGCGGCCTTCAGGCCGCCGCCCGTGCCCAGGATCTCGGGGCGCTCCACCTGGACATGGACGCGCATCCCGGGGAAGGCCTCGCAGAAGGCCTGCACCTGCTCGGCCAGGTGGTGGGCGTTGACCACCACATCGAGGATCCCGTGCCGCCGGCACAGAGCCAGGGCCTGCTCCAGGACCGTGACCCCGCAGACCGGCACCAGGGGCTTGGGGCGATACTGTGTGAGCGGGCGCAGGCGGGTGCCGAAGCCCGCGGCCAGCAGGAAGGCGCCGGCCGCCACGTCAGATCTCCCGACGGTTCTGCAGGGCGCGGGCCAGGGAGAGCTTGTCGGCATACTCGATCTCGGTGCCGACGGCGATGCCGTGCGCCAGGCGGGTGGTGCGCACGCCCAGGGGCTTCAGCAGCCTGGCCAGGTACAGGGCGGTGGTGTCACCCTCCACGTCCGGATCCGTGGCCAGGATGACCTCCTGGATCTGCCCCTCACCCAGCCGACGCAGCAGGGCGTCGATGCGGAGGTGCTCCGCGGAGACACCGTCCAGCGGGCTGATGGCGCCGTGCAGCACGTGGTACCGGCCGTGGAAAGCCCCGCCCCGCTCGATGGCCGGGATGTCCTGGGGTTGCTCCACCACGCAGACCAGGCCCACCTCGCGGCTCGCATCGCGGCAGCGCGGGCAGGGGCTCTGCGTGACGAGGTCGCAGCAGACCTCGCACTCCACCATGCCCCGCCTGAGCTCCAGCATGGCGGCCGCGATCTCTTCGGTGACCTCGGGATCGGCGCGCAGCAGCCAGTAAGCCAGACGGGTGGCGGTGCGCTCCCCGATGCCCGGGAAGCGCGCCAGCTGGGCCACGCAGCGCTGCAGGGGGTCCACGCTAGAACAACCCCGGCGGCAGGGGCAGGCCGCTGGCCATGGCCGAGACCTTCCCCGCGATCTGCTCGCGGGCCTGGTTCATGGCATCGTTCACCGCGGCCGTCACCAGATCCTCCAGCAGCTCGCGATCGGCCATAGCCTCGGGATCGATGCGGACGGACAGGATCTCCTGCCGCCCGTTGGCCTCGACCTTCACCATGCCCGCGCCGGCCTGGCCCTGGACCACGATCTGCTCGGCCTCGGCCTGCATCCGCTGCATCTGCTGGGTGACTCCGCCCAGCAGGCCCTGGAGCTTGCCGAGGTCGAAGCCGCCGTCAAAGAGATCATCATTGCCGCTCATGGGGACGCCTCCATCTCAGTGTCATGGGTTTCTTCGGTCGGAATCCTCTCGGGGGGCACGATCTCTGTGATCGCGAACCCCAGCCCGTTGCGCAGGGCGCACACCGCTGGATCCTGCTCGACGTCCGCGCGCAACCGCGACACGGCCCTGGCACGGGCATCCTTGCGCGCCTCGTGGCGCGTGGCGGGCCGCCCCTGGGGTGCCTCGCGCAGCACGGGCTCGATCTGCCGCAGGCCAGGGAAGGCCCGCTCCAGCACGGGCCTCAAGGCTGGTGCGTGCAGCAACCCCCGCGCCTCCTCCAGCAGGGAACGCTGGGAGAAGGCCACCTTCAGCTCCTCGCCGCTCCAGGAGAGGGCCACCGAGTGCTCCACCAGGCTGTACCAGCGCACACCGCAGGCCTCGAGCACGTCGAGCACGGCGGCGTAGCGCGCCTGCGCGCCGTCCTCGGGGTTCACCCGCGGCAGGGGCAGGGGCGCCTCATCCTGCGGCGCCGGGGCGGCGGAGCCCGAAGGCGCGGACGCCGGGCCAGGGGCCCGCGCGGGGGCCGCTGCGGGCG
>JBDRKM010000301.1:0-12887 GCA_043814015.1 Pseudomonadota bacterium | reverse complement strand
CGCGGCTCCCGGAGCCATGAAACCAACCGCAAAGGCGCAAAGGCGCAAAGGCGCGAAGGATAGCGCAGAACCCGAGGCGCTCTCGACCCACGCGAGGTCGGGTGATGGGAGATCCCGTGGTCTGGGGCTGACGCGACTCGGCACGCTGCACGCGTGGCACGCGCCCGGCTCGGCAGCCGCCAACGGTCCGCGCGCGGCGCGGCAGCCCTCCAGGACGACCACGCCACTCCTGGCCCCGGCGATAGCCGGCAGCCGCCGACTTCTTTGCGTCCTCTGCGCCTTTGCGGTTCAATTCCCCTGCGAGCGCCTGGGAACTGTCTCTGGTTAGTGAGCCATGCGGCTGGGGCTGCGGCTCCCGGAGCCATGAAACAGCGCGAACAAAGGACAGTATTCGCCGTTCCCGTGACCGTATCCGTCATGGCCCAGCTCCCGTACCTGACCGGCGTGGCTCCGAGGACGGACCGGAGTCTGGACCGGTGGGGCTGCCCTCGCACGTGGCCCGGAGCCTCCAGCCTCCAGCCTCCAGCCTCCGGTCGCGCTGTTTCTGGTTAGATATCCAGCCCCTCTCTCCGGAGTCCCGCCATGATCCCCCACGAGATCACCGCCCGCACCAGGTCCATCGAGAAGCGCGTGGAGGCCCTTCGGGGGCATCTTTGACGTCGCGGGCAAGCGGCGGCGGGTGGGAGAACTGGAGGAGCAGACCACGGCGGACGGCTTCTGGGACGATCCGGCGGCGGCGCGCGTGGTGATGAAGGAGAAGGCCGATCTCGAGCGCGTCATCGCCACCTGGGCGGGCCTGTCCGCCAGCCTGGAGGACGTCCAGGTGATGCTCGAGCTGGCCGAGGAGGAGGAGGACGAGGGCAGCATGGCCGAGGCCGTCGCCATGATCGAGGACCTCGATGGCCGCACCGGCGCGCTGGAGTTCCAGCGCATGCTCTCCGAGGAGGGCGACGAGTCCTCCGCCATCGTCGAGATCAACCCGGGCGCGGGTGGCACCGACGCCGCCGACTGGGCCGACATGCTCAAGCGCATGTACGTGCGCTGGGCCGAGCGCCGGGGCCACAAGGTCAAGGTGGTGGACGAGCAGATCTCGGAGGAGGGCGGGATCGGCTCCTGCACGCTCTCCATCGAGGGCGCCTACGCCTACGGCTACCTCAAGGCCGAGATCGGCGTGCATCGCCTGGTGCGCATCTCGCCCTTCGACCAGGCCGCGCGGCGCCACACCGCCTTCGCCTCGGTGGCGGTCTACCCCGAGGTCGACGACGACATCGAGATCGACATCAACGAGTCCGACCTCCAGATCGACACCTTCCGGTCCTCGGGGGCTGGCGGCCAGCACGTCAACACCACGGACTCCGCCGTTCGCATCACCCACCTGCCCACCAACACCGTGGTCGTGTGCCGCAGCGAGCGCAGCCAGCACAAGAACAAGTCCGCGGCCATGAAGCTGCTGCGCGCCAAGATGTTCAACGCGGAGCTCGAGCGCCGCCGCGCCACCGCCTCCCAGGAGCACTCCCAGAAAAAACGCATCGAGTGGGGCTCCCAGATCCGCAGCTACGTCCTGCACCCCTACCGGCTGGTCAAGGATCTCCGCACCGACGCCGAGACCGGCAACGTGGACCGCTTCCTCGACGGTGACATCACGGGTTTCATGGAGACCTGGCTGATCCAGCGGGCGGGGGGAGGGGAGAGCTAGTTACATTCGGCGCTCCCCCGCCCACTCCGGAGTGATCATGCGCCTCTGGCTGCTCGCCCTGCCCGCCCTCGCCCTCGCGGCCTGTGAGAAAGACGACACCGGCTCGGTGGCCGGGGCCATCACCGGCAGCCTGGCCTTCGACGACGAGGAGAGCGCCGAGGTGAACGTCGAGGTCGCCTATGGCTTCGACCAGGGCGAACGCGCGCTGCTGTACTTCCCCTCCAACCCCGTCGCGACCTGCGCCGATGTGGCCACCTATCTCGGCCACGACAACCACTTCGACCCTACCAACCTGTTCGCGGCCGGGCACTGCAACCTCTCGGCCGTCATCACGGTCTACGACGGTGCGGGGGTGGATCTCGCGGGCGATGCGCTCTCGAGCGACGTCTCCTGGTCGCTGAACTGCACCATCGGCGAGGGCGTCTGGCAGTGGGAGGAGCGGGACGACGACGACGGCTACTACTGGAGCGGGCGCTGGTGGCTGGGTGGGCCCGGTCAGTGGTCGCTGAGCGCCTCCGGTGGCGGTGGGTCGGACTTCGAGGCCGAAGCGGAGATGAACGACTACCACGGCAACTACACCGAGGAGTTCAAGAGCGCGGGCGCGGAGGGCCTGGTCTCAGGCAGCATGGCGGTCACCTGGTGCCCCGACCTCGTGGGCAACCCCCTCATCTAGTTCTGCCTGGAAGCCTGGGGCCGGGTGGCGCGTTATTCCGCGCAGCCCTTTCGCCACAGGAAGATCTCCATGTCCGCCACGGACCCGGCGCGCCTCGAGGCGGAGCTGGTCGACGAGCGCCGCCGCGAGAAGCTGGCCACCCTTCGCCAGGAGGGCGTGGCCCTGTTCCCGGCCGGCCAGCCCGTACCCCACACCAGCGCGGACTGCCTGGCCGCCGCTGAGGGGCTCGACGCCGAGGCGCTGGCTGTCCGCGCGGAGCGCTACTCCATCGCCGGGCGCCTGCTGGCCAAGAACGAGATGGGCAAGGCCGGCTTCGCCATGCTCTCCGATCGCGCCGGGCGGCTGCAGATCTACGTGAAGCGCGATCTGGTGGGAGAGGACTCCTTCGCCACCTGGAAGCGCCTCGATCTGGGCGACTGGGTGCGGGTCACCGGGCGCCTGATGCGCACCCGCCGCGGCGATCTCAGCCTCCAGGTGGCCGAGCTCGAGCTCTGCTCCAAGTGCCTGCGGTCCCTCCCCGACAAGTGGAAGGGGCTCACGGACACCGAGTTCCGCTTCCGGCACCGCTACGTCGATCTGCTGATGAACGACGAGGTGCGCGCCACCTTCCGCGCCCGCAGCCTCGTGCTGCGCGCCCTCCGCGGCTTCTTCGACGCCCGGGGCTACCTCGAGGTCGAGACCCCGATGATGCAGGTCATCCCCGGGGGCGCCGCGGCCCGGCCCTTCGTCACCCACCACAACGCGCTGGACCTCGATCTCTTCCTGCGCATCGCCCCCGAGCTGTACCTCAAGCGGCTGGTGGTGGGCGGCTTCGAGCGGGTCTACGAGCTCAACCGCGTGTTCCGCAACGAGGGCCTCTCGCTGCGGCACAACCCCGAGTTCACCATGCTCGAGTTCTACGAGGCCCACGCCACGTACCGCGAGCTGATGGGCCTCACGGAGGATCTGTTCACCGGGCTGGTGGAGCAGCTCCACGGCGGCCTGCAGATCCCCTGGGGTCCGCACACCCTCGACTTCACCCGGCCCTGGCGCCGGGCCACCATGCAGGAGCTGATCGCCGAAGGCACCGGGCTCTCGGCCGAGGCCCTGCTGGATCCGGAGGCCCTGCGCGCCTTCTGGGTCGCCACCCACGGCGCCGGGGGCGGTCCGTTGCCCAGCACCATGGGCAAGTGGTGGGAGTGGCTGTTCGACGCCCACGTGGAGGCCGGCCTCGTCAACCCCACCTTCGTCACCCGCTTCCCGGTGGAGATCTCGCCCCTGTCGCGCCGCTGCGACGACGACCCCCGCTTCGTGGACCGCTTCGAGCTGCTGATCGCCGGGCAGGAGCTGGCCAACGGCTTCTCCGAGCTGAACGATCCTTTCGACCAGGCCGGCCGCTTCCGGGCCCAGGTGGCCCTGCGCGGCGGTGGAGATGATGAGGCCATGCTCTACGACGCCGACTACGTCGAGGCCCTCTGCTACGGCATGCCGCCCACGGCGGGGGAGGGGATCGGCATCGACCGCCTGGTCATGCTGCTGACCAACAACCAGAGCATCCGCGAGGTCATCCTCTTCCCCACGCTGCGCCCGCAGGCCGCCGCCGCGGCCGAGGCGCCGGCCGGCGCGCCTGATGAGGCCTGAGCGCGCATGTCCGACGCCCATAGCCAGCTCTCGAGAGAAGTCCTGCGCTGGGTCTTCGGGCACCTGCCGGTGCTGGGCTTCCTCCTGCTGGTGGTCGGCGGCGCGGTCCTGCTGCTGCTGGTCTGGAGCCCGCGGCGGCAAGAGCTGTCCTTCGCCTGGGGCGTGGCCACCTCCCACCTGCGCTCGCGGCGCCAGGAGTGGGGGATCTCGGCCATCACCCTCATCTCCATCGTGGGGGTCACCGTCGGGGTCATGGCCCTGGTCATCGTGCTGTCGGTCATGGCCGGGTTCGAGATCGACATGCGCGACAAGATCCTGGGCTCCAACGCCCACATCGTCGTGCTCTCCTACCACGGCCCCATCGACGACATCGCGCCCGTGCTCTCCACCATCGAGCGGGTCCCCGGGGTGGTGGCCGCCGCGCCCTTCGTCTACTCCGAGATGATGCTGCGCTCGCCCTACGGCTCCTCGGGCATCATCCTCAAGGGGCTCGACGCCGAGCGCACCCCGTCGGTCACGGATCTGGAGAAGAACCTCAAGATCGGGCCGGAGGGCCTGCTCGAGACCGACGCCCAGAGGCGGGCCCTGCTGCGCACCCTGCGCACCCCGCCGCCCATGATCACCCAGGACGTGGACGACACCGAGGTGCTGCCCGGCGTGATCCTCGGCCAGGAGCTGGCCGATCTGCTGCGGGTCTACCCGGGCGACAAGGTCCACCTCATCAATCCGGTCAACGACGGCGCCGTCGGCCCCTTCGGCACCCCGGTCCCCAAGGTCAAGGCCATGCGCGTGGCCGGGATCTTCTACTCGGGCATGTACGAGTACGACACCAAGTGGTGCTACCTCGACAACGCCGACGCGGCGGATTTCCTCGGCCTCGGGCAGGCCGTCACCGGGGTCGAGATCCGGGTCGACGACCTCTACGGCGTGGGATCCATCTCGGCCGATCTCGAGCAGGCCCTGTCCTACCCCTTCTACGCGCGCCACTGGAAGAACCTGAACCTCAAGCTGTTCTCGGCCCTCAAGCTCGAGAAGATCGTCATGGGCCTCATCCTGAGCCTGATCGTGATGGTCGCCAGCCTCAACATCGTGGGCACCCTCATCCTCGTGGTGCTCACCCGCGGGCGCGAGATCGCGATCCTGAGGGCCATGGGCGCCTCGGCCACGGCGGTGCGCCTCGTGTTCGTGCTGGAGGGCCTGGTGATCGGCCTCGTGGGCACGGCCATCGGCACCGTGCTCGGCCTGCTGGGCTGCTTCGGGCTCGACAGGTACCGCTTCCCGCTGGACGCGGACGTCTACTACCTCGACTCCCTGCCCGTGGTGGTGGAGCCCGCCACCGTGGTGTTCGTGATGTTCACCGCGGTGATGATCTGCTTCTATGCGACCTTGTACCCGGCCTCCCAGGCGGCGAAGCTGGATCCGGTCGAAGGACTCCGGTACGAGTAGCCATGGCTGAACACTCCCTTCAGGCCAAGCGCAGTGTCGCCGTGGGTGCGCCCGTCGGCGTGGGGCGCGGTGGGATCTCGCTGCGGGTCGAGCGCCTGTCCAAGCGCTTCCACAAGGGCGGCCAGGTCATCGAGGTGCTCCGGGACGTCGACCTCGAGCTCGCGGCCGGCGAGCACGTCGCCATCATCGGCCCGTCGGGCTCGGGCAAGTCCACCTTCCTGCACGTGGTGGGCACCCTGGACCGCCCCGACGAGGGCACGGTGCGCTTCAACGGCGCCGACGCCTTCGCCGGCGGCACCCGCGAGGTGGACGCCCGCCGCAACAAGAGCATCGGCTTCGTGTTCCAGTTCCACCACCTCCTCTCGGACCAGACCGCCCTGTGGAACACCGCCATGCCCGCGGTCATAGCGGGGATCGAGCGCGCCGAGGCCCAGGCGCTGGCCGAGCGCGCGCTGGCGCGCATGGAGCTCGGAGGCCGGCTGCACCACCGCCCGGGCGAGCTGTCCGGCGGGGAGCAGCAGCGCGTGGCCATCGCCCGCGCCATGGTGATGCGGCCCGGGCTGTTGCTGGCCGACGAGCCCACGGGCAACCTCGACCCCCGCACGGCCCAGGCCGTGTTCGATCAACTCCTCGCCTTGCATGACGAGGTGGGGAGTACCCTCGTGGTGGTGACCCACTCCCGCGAGCTCGCGGGGCGGTTCCCGCGGCGACTGCGCCTCGTAGAAGGCCGTTTCGTGGAGGAGGGCTAGCATGGGCGCCTCACCCCTGTGTAGCCGGGTGCTGTGCGCCGGGTTCGCGCTCGCCCTGGCCCTGGCGCCGCCGCGGGCCCGCGCCGGCGACCCCCCCGCGCCCGCCGAGGGCACCATCGCCTCCGTGGTGGTGACCGGCAACCGCCGGGTGGAGGAGGCCGCGCTGCGCGCCCGCATCGCACTGCGGCCCGGGCAGCGGCTGGATGAGCTGGCCGTGCGTCGCGACCTGCGTGAGGTGTTCGCCTCCGGCCTGGTGGATGATGTCCGCGTCGATGTCTCCCCCGGCCCCGATGGCGAGGGGGTGGTGGTCACCTTCGTGGTGGTGGAGAAGCCCGCGGTCCGCGCGGTCAACCTCAAGGGCAACAAGAAGATCGACGAGGACGACCTGCGCGAGGCCATCGACATCCCGGCCTTCGCGGTCCTGAACGAGGCCGATGTCCAGGACAACGTCCGGCGCATCCGCGACCTCTACCTGGAGAAGGGCTACTTCCTCGCCGAGATCACCCCCCAGATCAAGGAGGTCGCCGACCACCAGGTCGAGCTGACCTTCGACATCACCGAGAACCGCAAGGTGTTGGTCTCGCGCATCGACATCTCGGGCAACGATCACATCGAGGACCGCAAGATCCGCCGCTTCATGCAGACCAAGCAGGCGGGTGTGGTCCCCTGGCTCACCAACTCGGGCACCTTCCAGGAGGCCAACCTCGAGAACGACGTCTACGTGGTCCGCTCGGTCTACCTGGAGGAGGGCTACGTGGATGTGAAGGTGGATCCCCCGCGGGTCTACCTCTCCCCGGACAAGCGCAACATCTTCGTGAACCTGCACGTGGAGGAGGGCGTCCGCTACCGCCTCGGCAAGATCGGGGTCGACGGCGAGTGGGTGCCCCACGAGGGCCTCACGAAGGACGCCGTGCAGCGCATCATCGACGGCGACTCGCTGGATGAGGTCGAGCGCGACAGCCACCGCGAGCTCGGCGACGCCGTGCAGTTCTACCGCGGCGCCGCGGGCTACGGCGGCCAGAGCGGCGCCCCATCGCGCGACCCGATGCAGCCCGGCGAGTGGTTCAAGCTCACGCAACTGCAGGCCGTGATGCAGGACATCTCGGATCTGTACGCCGACCAGGGCTACGCCTTCGTCAACGTGGTGCCGCTCACCGAGACCGACCCCGAGCGCCAGATCGTGGACATCACCTTCGACATCCAGCGGGGCGAGAAGGTCAGCGTCGGGCGCATCGACATCAGCGGAAACGACCCAACCTTCGACAAGGTGGTGCGCCGCGAGATCCCCATCAACGAGGGCGACTGGTACTCGGGCCGCGCCATCAAGGAGGCCCGCGCCCGCCTGGAGCGCCTGGGGTTCTTCGAGGAGGTCAACATCTCCACCCCGCGGGGAGATGGCGACGACGTCCTCGACATGAACGTGAACGTCAAGGAGCAGCCCACCGGCAGCTTCTCGGCCCAGGCCGGCTTCTCCAACCTGGAGAACTTCGTCTTCGGGCTCAACGTCTCGAAGAACAACTTCCTGGGCCTGGGCTACGTGATGTCCTCGGCCATCAACGTCAGCTCCCGGCGCAAGCAGGGCAACCTCTCCTTCTTCGACCCCTACTTCCTCGACTCCCGCTGGACCTTATCGGTCAACGCCTACGCCCTCTCCCGCCAGTACATCGAGGACGAGTACCAGCAGGGCGGCTCCGTGGCCATCGGCCGCTACCTCGACCAGCGCGACGACATCCGCCTCACCGCCGAGTACACCATCGAGAACGCCGGGCTCAACATCATCGACTCCTACAAGCAGCGCGTGCTCGGCGGGCAGCTGTACCGCTCGGGCCTCACCTCCACGCTGGGCCTGAACCTCAACATCGACAAGCGCAACAACCGCATCCAGGCCACCCGCGGCTACTACGCCAGCCTGGCCACCGATCTCTCCGGCGGCTTCCGGGTGGACGACGCCCAGGTCCTCTCCCTGCTCGGGGGCGACTTCAACTTCTGGGAGTCGCGCTTCAACTTCCGCTACTTCAAGCCCGTCATCCCCGGCGGCGACTGGTTGATCTTCCGCTACAACCTGACCCTCGGCTACATCCGCTCCACCGATGGCACCGTGCTGCCCTACATCCACCGCTACCGGGCGGGCGGCATCAACTCCATCCGCGGCTTCGACTGGTACAGCCTGGGCCCCGCGATCCGCGGCACCGGGTATCGCTCGGGCTCCCAGGGCTACATGGGCAGCTCGTTCATCGGCTCCGACGATCCAACCATGCCGGATGACCGCCTCGTGGTCGGCGGCACCGAGACCTGGATCAACAACTTCGAGCTGGAGGTGCCCATCGTGAAGTCCGCCGGCATCAGCACGGTGGTCTTCTTCGACGCGGGCAACGCTTTTGGCGATCCCTGGGGCAACGGGCACCTCAACCCGCTGCAGCTGCGCACCTCCTACGGCATGGGCGTGCGCTGGTTCAGCCCGCTGGGCCCGCTGCGCTTCGAGTGGGGCTTCCCCGTGGTGCCGCAGGAGGGCGAGCGCAAGGCCGTGTTCGACTTCTCCATCGGGTCGTTCTTCTAGTGCGCTACCGGTCGGCGCTGGTGCCGGGGCGCCTGCTCCGGCGGTACAAGCGCTTTCTGGCCGATGTCGAGCTCGAGGACGGTGCACAGGTCACGGCGCACGTGCCCAACTCGGGCACCATGAAGACCTGCTGCGAGGTGGGCGGGCGCGTGCTGGTCTCCCGCGCCCAGAACCCCGCGCGCAAGCTGGCCTGGACCCTGGAGCAGTGCTTCGTGGGCGCGACGCGGGTGATGGTGAACACCCACTGGCCCAACCGGATCGCGAAGGAGGCCATCGAGGCAGGCCGGATCCCGGCGCTCGGCGGCTACCAGCGGGTGCGCGCCGAGGTGCCCTACGGATCGCGGGGCAGCCGCATCGACCTGGTGCTGGAGGGACAGGACAGGCCGCCCTGCTGGGTGGAGATCAAGAACGCCACCCTGCTCGCCGAGCCCGGCATGGTCCGTTTCCCCGACGCGGTGACCACCCGCGGGCAGAAGCACCTCCTGGAGCTGCGCGACATGGTAGCCCAGGGGCATCGCGCCGTGATCTTCTACCTGGCCTCGCGCTCGGACGCCCGGCGGGTCGGCCCGGCCGATGCCATCGACCCCACCTACGGCGCCCTGCTGCGCGAGGTGGTGGCCTCTGGCGTGGAGGCCTTGGCGTGGGGGCTGGAGATCCGCGACGACGGGCTGGCGGTGGGGGTGGAGCTGCCGGTGGTGCTCGCGTAGGGCGTGATCCTGGCGTTATCGCGGGATCCGCAGGGGGTCTTCAGTGGCTTCCGCCTCGACGAGCTCATCGATCTCCTCGGCCGAGGGGCGCGGCAGGCTGTCGATGATGGGGCCTGGTATGGGCTGGTGAAAGTCCACTGCGCGCAGGGGGTCCACCCGCAGGCGATCCTGGGCCTCCGGGCGAAGGCGCTGGTCCGCGGGACGCCAGTCGTCCAGCGGCCCCTCCCAGGGGGTCACCCACGCGGGGCCCTCGACCAGCGTGTGACCGAACGAGACCGTGGTCGCGTCGGTGAGGACACAGATGGGCGCCGGATTCTCGATCCCGGCGCGGCGCACGACGAGGGTGAGCCGCTGCCTTCCGGCGCTCGCGGTGGAGGTGGTCTGGCCCATGCCGCTCCCGAGCCAGTCCAGGTTGTCGTCCCCTTCTGGCCAGCCGCTGCCCGCGCCGATCCGGGTGCCGTCCTGGGCCGGCACCAGGCTCAGGACGCGCCACCCTGCGTGCGGTGCAGAGGGCGCAATCGGTGACGCGCCGATCGGGAACACCAGCGTGCAGTAGACGATGGGGGAGGTCTGGTCGATCCAGGCCACCCAGGCGAAGCGGTACCTCGCGGGGACGGCCGGGGCCGTGGGGCTGCCGATGCCGCTGCGGGAGAACAGCCGCAGGACCACCAGGCCGTTGGTGCTCCTCACGATGGAGATCCCGCTGGTCTGGGACATCAGCCAGAGCAGGCGCCGGTACGCGAACCAGGCCGGGCGGCGCCAGGCGTGCTGGCGGCGGGTGAACTGCATCAACCACCTGGGCCAGGGGTAGGCGCCACGGACGAGCCGCCCCGAGGGACCAGACCGGTGACATTCGATGTCCGGTTGGCTGTCGTAGAGATCGTTGCGCAGCCCGTTGGCCTTGAACTGGCCCCCCGGGTGCTCGCTGGGGCCGCTCCAGGCCGCGTTCTTGTCCTCGAGGTTGGACATCCAGGTGTGCCAGAGTACCCGGCAGGAGCCCAGCGCCTTGATGAACAGCAGCCGGCGGACCAGCATCCCGGCCTGCATGACCTCGTCGTTGGGGGTGTAGTACGACCCGAGGCGAGCCGCCCGGCCTTCCGATGGAGGGTCGGGCGCCCGCGCCTGGAACTGGATGCCGGAGACCGACCAGCCGAGCTGACCGAAGCTGGCCATCACCTCGGTGTCGGCGATGACCAGTTCGTTCCAGGTGACCAGGTCGGTCTGGATCCGCAGCTCGTCCCGGTAGCGACCGTCCGAGTTGGTCGCGTGCCAGAAGTGGAACCCCGCCTCCTGCACCAGCTCGGCGGGGACGAAGTCCACGGCTCCGAGGGAGGCGGAGCTGGTGGGCCAGGTGAAATCTGCCGCGTCGCACGACGCGAGCCAGGCCTCGAGCTGGTCGCCGGACCGCGAGGCTTCCACCACGCGGCGCGTCGCCTCGGGCATGGGCCCGAAGATCTGGAAGCGGGCCAACCGCTCGCACTCCCCGACGATCCCCCGCGTGAGCACCTGCTGGACCCAACCCGCGCGCTTGCGCCAGTCCCTCGTCGGGTCATCCGCCGCCCAGCCCAGCAGATCGGGGAAGCGGAAGCGGAAGGGGATTCCCGGGCACTGGTGCCGGATGGGCGCCGAGACCATGACCATCAGGCGCGCCAGCTCCCCGAAGCGAGCGGCGTTGACCGACGTGTCCGCGATGGTGCCGTCGATGGTGCCGTCGTGCTCGGTGTCGTAATTGAACCAGGTGCTGTCCCACTCGTTGCCGACCTCGAGGGTGGGCACGATGTCGGCCAGCGTGATGGACGGATCGATGGCGCGGAACACGGCGTCCAGGGCGGCCAGGAAGGTGCCGATGGCCTGGCCGTAGGCCGCCGCGCCCAGGGACTTGCGGCGGGCGCACTCGGCGTAGTAGGCGTTGGCCTGTGCGTTTTCCAGCCCGGAGTTCCAGAAGAACAGGCAGAAGCGCTGGAAGAGCTGGCGGTAGTGTGCCTGGCCGTCGGCGCCGGTTCCCCAGGCCCTGGTGTTGGCGCCCTCGTCGCCGTCGAAGCGCCAGTAGAACTCGTCCCAGCCTCGCTTGCAGAGGTACAGCGGTCCCCCCTGGTGCGCTGGAGCGGCTCTACGGAGCCCGTTCTCGACCTGGTCCCACGAGAGGCCAACACTCTTGTACTGAATCTCTACGTCGATTTCTCTTTCGAGAGTGGCGCTGGGGACCGCCTCCGGTCCGTAGGAGAACAGAATCCCCATCAGCCGCACGTCGGTGAGGTAGCAGATCACGGTGAACAGGGTGAAGCGCGCCATGCGCGCCCAGCGGTCCTCCTGCACGGCGCCCAGCATGTCCGCGGGCGCGGGGAACCGGTCCCCATCGGTGGACCCCGAGTGGTCCAGGAAGCACCAGCCCAGGTCCGGCTGGTGCGGGTGGCGCACCAGGCCCCCGCCCATGCGCGCGACGTCGGCCACCACGTCCCAGGCGAAGCCGAATTGCTGGCTGGTGACGGTGTAGGTGTCGCCATCCTGCTCCACGTCCTCTTCGCCATCCAGGAGGCTCGTGGCGTTGAGCACGCCGAAGGTGTGGTTCGGATCGAGGTTGGACTCGGGGACCCCGGGCTCCCGATCATCGTCCGCTCGTCGCAGCGCGGCGGCGATCCGGTTGGCCACCTCCCAGTCCTCCAGGGTGGAGGCGGGCTCGCCCTCCGACTCGGCCCAGGGGTGGGGCTTGATGCCGACGGCGCGCAGGGCCTTGAACACCGCGATTACCGCCCCAGCGAGGAGATAGGTGTAGCCCTCCTCGGAGGCGCCCTGCAGGTCTGGTGGCGCGGCGGCCAGCGGCGTCGGCGCCAGGCTCCGGCCCGCGCCGAGCGCGGCGCGGCGGGCTCGGCGGAAGATCGCGGCCGGGTGCTCCTCGGGCTCCTCCGGGCCGAACGCGGCACACCAGCCCTCACATGGTGGTTGCCCGGCCGCCGCGAAGCGGGCGTCCAGCTCCCGCCGCCGCCGCGCGCGGGCCCTGCGGCGCTCCGCGGCCACGCGGCGCAGCTCCTCGCGCGGACTGGGCGTGACCTGTGCCACGTAGGGGTCGCCCTCCGCGGGCAGGCGCTGCTTGCGGGCCATGGTACCCCCGGCCCTACTCCTCGAAGAACAGCGTCGCGGCCACCAGCCCCTGCCAGCTCTCGGAGCCGCTGCTGGTGGAGTCCAGACACTTCAGCACCATCTCTACGTTGGTGCCGAAGGGGCCGTCGACCTGGACCGGCACGGAGCGCAGGGTGTCCAGGTTGCCGGAGACGTGGAAGGGGGTGGCGCCCGGTGCGATCTCGTCGGCCGCCACGTCCTCCCAGGGAGACTCGAACATGGTCAGCGTCACCCGGGCGTTGGTGGTACGGCTCATGCCGATGAACTGGTAGCGCAGGGACGAGGCCTGCCCCACCAGGGCTCGCAGATCCTTGGACATCTT
>JBDRKM010000300.1:0-53392 GCA_043814015.1 Pseudomonadota bacterium | reverse complement strand
CGCGGCCTGGAGGGCGGGCGCGCGGCCGGGCTCGCCGGGTTGGTGGACGAGGCCCGGCGCCTGATGGGCACGGAGGACGCCCGCGAGGGCCTGATGAGCTTCCTGCAGCGGCGCGAGGCCAGGTTCGTGGGGAGGTAGTATGAGGGTGTCAGACACTAGGAATGAGTATTTAAAAGAAATACTCATTCCTAGTGTCTGACACCCAGCTTCCAGCTTCTTCCCGGCGAAGTTTTCAGGGAGGTAGGGTATCGTAGGCATCGGAGGCCTCCATGCGCTCACTCCCCTTCCTCCTGTTCCTCGTCGCCTGCCACAAGCTCCCTATCCTCATCCCATCGGACGACACCGACACCGACACCGACACCGACGCCGACACCGACGCCGACACCGACGCCGACACCGACGCCGACACCGACACCGACGCCGACACCGACGCCGACGCCGACACCGACGCCGACACCGACACGGGCCCCCCGGAGTGGTGCGAGCCCGCGATCTTCGGCGACCTGCAGCACATCACCGAGCATCCCACCTCTCCCTACTGGGTCTGGCACCCCGAGGACGAGGGCGACAGCACCGCCACGGTGGTGTTCCTGCCCGGTGGCAACGGGGCGGATGAGTCGGGGCGGGGCACCTTCCGGATGTTCTTCGCGGCCGGGCACCCGCCGGAAGGGCTGCGGGTGGTGATGGTGGGCGCCACCGACGGGGACCTCACGGACGAGTGGGAGCGCGTGCCCGTGATCACCGAGGAGGTCCTGGCCTGCTACGGCGGCGACGCCGCAGCGGTGCACCTGGCCGGCACCTCCAACGGCGGGCTCGGCGCCTTCGCCATCATGCTGGACGCGCCGGATCACTTCGCATCCCTGCTCGGCTGCCCCGGGGTCTGGCAGACCTGGGACAGCGGCGCCGTCCTGGCCGCGCTGGAGGACAAGCGGGTGTTCAACGGCGTGGGTGAGCTGGACTCCTCCTGGATGCCCTACGTGCAGCAGACCCACGCCATGCTGACCACCCTCGGGATCGACTCGCGCTACTACGAGTTCCCCGGCCAGGGACACGTCCCGGCCGAGGGCTTCGATCCCAGCCCCATGTTCGACTTCTGGCTGGAGTCTCCGTGAGCGGGCGGCGCCTCTGGATCGCCGTGTTCGTCGTGACGGCCGTGCACGCCGCCGTGGGCGTGGCCGACCTCCTCCTCATGCTCTGGGTCGTCCCCGAATTCGGGCGGCTGTTCGCCGAGCTCGGCGGCACCCTGCCCGTGGCGACCAGGCTCGTGCTCGCCGTGGCCGATGGGGCGAGCACCTTCTGGTGGCTGCTGCCCCCCCTGGGCCTGGTGGCCCTGGCGCTGGACGCCGGCCTGCACGCATGGGTGGGCCGGCGCCTCGGGCTCGGGGCGTGCCTGGGGCTGGGCGCCCTGGTGACCAGCGCCCAGCTCCTCGCGCCCGCCCTCGGGATGCTGGGCCTCTACCTGCCCATGTTCCTGTTGGCGGACGCCGTGCGCCTGTGAGCGCTACTGGCCCTTGCCCTTGGCGGCCTTGCCGGCGCCCTGGGCCTTCTTGTCCTTGATGCTCGTGGGGGGCGCCTTGACGACCGGGGCGTGGTCGGGGGCGGCGTGCCCGGCGACCGGGGGCGGGGGCTCAGCTGCGGGCTTGACGAGGGTGCAGGCCTGGCCACCCATGGTGTAGGCCACGGTCTCGCCGGCGGCGTGCTCGCCCTTGGCGTTGAGGTGGATGAACCAGGTCTCGCCCGTGGTGAAGGTGGTGGTCTCGGCGGAGAGCTGCGAGGCGGGCAGGAAGACGCGGGCGGCGCCGTTGGCCGTGACCGTGGCGTGGGTGGTGCCGCTGTGGGGACAGCCGCCGACCCCCGCGGCCACCTCCATCTCCCAGGCGGCGTCGGGCCAGGTGGCGGTCAGGACCAGGACGTCCTTGCCCTCGGGCATGGTGAAGTGGTGCTTCTCGTGGCTGTCGGCGTCCGCGATCACCGTGTAGGTGCCCTCGGTGCCATCGGTGAAGGTGAGATCCACGCAGTCGGCGACCGCGGGCTCGGCCGGCTTCTCGATCTTGACCGGCTCCGGGACCGGGGGCGGCTCGACCGGAGCGGGCGGGGGCTCGGGCGTGGTGCAGGCGAGGGCGAACAGGGGCAGGAGGAACAGGGCGGTGCGCATCGGGCACTCCGGGTTGGGGTTGGGCAGCAGCGTATAACCCGCGCGCTACCCACACCCCCCATACCTGCGCCTGCAGCCCACCACCTTCACCTCCACCGGCGCCACGCCGTCCTGGATCATGTCCAGGCGGCGGGCGGCCTTCTTCGAGACATCGATGATGCGCCCCTTCACGAAGGGGCCGCGGTCGTCGATCACCACGCGCACGCTCGCGCCCGTGTCGGTGCGGGTGACCTTCACCACGGTGCCGAAGGGCAACTCGCGATGGGCCGCGGTGCGCCGCCAGGGGCGGAAGGGCTCGCCCGAGGCGGTGGGGTTGCCCGCCAGGCCCGGGCCGTACCAGGAGGCCATCCCGGTCTGGACTTCGCGGTGGGCGCAGGCCGAAAGCAGGAGGAGGGGGAGGATGAAACGCATGGGACCATTCTCACCCCGCGCGCGCGCGGGGTCCAGCGAGCGGTTACCGGGGCTCCCCCCGCACACATCGAGGAGTCACGATGTCCAGCCGCCTGCCGCTCTTTCTGGCCGTCTTCGGCCTGTGCCTGGAGGTCTCCATGCCCGTCGCCCGCGCCGAGGATCTGCCCGCCTGGACCCCGGACGCCAACGCCGCCCGCGCCGACATCCCCGACATCTACACCTGGGACCTCACCAGGCTCTTCGCCGGCGACGCCGCCTGGGCCGAGCGCGCCGCGGCCCTGCCCGCCGAGATCCATGAGCTCGATGCCTACAAGGGCAGGCTCGCCGGTGGCCCCACCCTGCTGGCCTGCCTCGACCGCTACGTGGCGCTGCACTCCGAGGTCAACCGGCTCACCCTGTACGCCAACCTGCAGGCGGCGGCAGACCAGACCGACGAGACGGTCGAGGCCCGCAACCAGCAGGCCCTGGCCGTGCTCGACGAGCTGCAGGCCGCGGCGGGCTTCATCCGGGCCGAGGTCCTGGGTATGGACGACAAGCAGATGGCCAAGGCCTACAAGAAGGCCCCCACCTTGAAGGAGAAGCACGGCACCTACATCGAGGGGCTGCGGCGTCGCAAGCACACCATGCTCTCCCCCGACGCCGAGTACGTGCTCTCCCTCGCCGGCGACAACCTCTTCGCCGAGATCGACCTCAACGAGATCCCCGCTCCCATCGAGGACGCCTTCAGCGCCCTGCTGGTGGACATCCCCTGGCCCACCATCCACGACGGTGA
This sequence comes from Pseudomonadota bacterium, assembly GCA_043814015.1. Classification (GTDB taxonomy): domain Bacteria; phylum Myxococcota_A; class UBA796; order UBA796; family JAFGLY01; genus JBDRKM01. Next base: position 50,054 of record JBDRKM010000300.1, on the reverse strand, counting down.
GGGCAAGGAGGTCCAGCTCACCCTCTCCAACTACGGCCGCTACCGCCGCGATCCGGACCGCCGCGTGCGCGCGGAGGCGGTCGCGGCCATGATGGGCACCCTGCGCCAGTACCAGCACGTCCTGGCCGCCACGCTGTCGGGCCAGGCCGAGTTCAACGTCTTTCTGGCCCGCTCCCGCGGCTACGACACCGCCATGCAGGCCTACCTCGACAAGGACGACATCGATCCTGCGGTCTACGAGAACCTGGTCCACACCGTGGGCGCCCACCTGGAGCCCCTGCACCGCTACATCAGCCTGCGCAAGGAGGCCATGGGGGTCGACAAGGTCCACCTGTACGACATGTACGTGCCCATCGTGGGCGGGGTGGAGCAGGAGGTCTCCTTCCAGCAGGCCCGCGCCACCATCCTGGAGGCGCTGCAGCCCCTGGGTCCGGACTACATCGGCGTGCTGGAGAAGGGGCTCGACCCCGAGCAGGGCTGGCTCGACCTCTACCCCTCGAGGGAGAAGCAGAGCGGCGCGTTCTCCGCTTCCACCTGGGGGCTCGACCCCTACGTGCTGATGAACTACCAGGACGCCTTCGACGACATGAGCACCCTGGCCCACGAGTACGGCCACGCCATGCACTCGTACCTGTCCATGACCCACCAGTCCTACAGCGACTACCGCTACGTGCCCTTCCTGGCGGAGATCGCCTCCACCGCCAACGAGAGCCTGCTGGCCGATCACCTGCTGGCCCAGGCCACCGACGACCGCGTGCGCGCCTCCCTGCTCAACGCCCGGCTGGATTCCATCCGCGGCACCATCTACCGCCAGGCCCTGTTCGCCGAGTTCGAGTGGAAGCTGCACACCTTCGTGGAGGATGGCACCCCGATCACCGCCACCCTGCTGGAGCAGACCTACGCCGACCTGGTCACCAGGTACTACGGCCCCGACTACGCCATGGATGCGAACGACGAGATGGAGTGGGCCTACATCCCCCATTTCTACTGGAAGTACTACGTCTTCACCTACGCCACCGGGCTCTCCTCGGGCATCGCCATCTCCCAGTTGGTGCGCCAGGGCCCAGAACAGCGCGACGCCTACCTGGGCATGCTCCAGGCCGGCTGCTCGGCCCCGCCCATGGAGATCCTCGCTGGTGCGGGTGTGGATCTGACCACCCCCGCCCCCATCGAGGCGGCGCTGAAGCTCTTCGACGAGACGGTCAGCGAGCTGGAGGCCCTGCTGCCGAAGCTGCAGGCCGAAGAGGCGCCCGCGCCCGCCGAGTAGAAACATTCCGGGGCCCTGGTGGCTCCGATGTCCCTGCGAACGCTTCGTGAACCCCGCACGAAGGGAGACCCTATGATTCGCATCGCGGTCCTCGCGTCGATTCTCCTGGCCGTGGCCTGCAGCCAGGCCGCCACCCCCGCGGCGCCCGCCGCTCCGGTGGTCTCGCCTGCGGCAGCGGCCGCCGCCCCGGCACCCGCCCCGCCCGCCGCCGCGGTCTCCGCCACCGCCGAGGCCAGGGACGCCCTCCCCCCGGCGCAGAACATCCTGCTCTTCTTCCTCAACCCCAACGGCTACCCCTGCCAGGTGCAGCATGGGATCCTCGAGGGCATGGGCGCCGCGCTCACCGACAAGGTCACCGTGCAGTACGTCTCCATCGAGGATCCCACCTCCCGCGGCGCGCTCTACACCTACGGCGTCCGCGCGCTGCCCGCCTTGATCGAGGTGGACCCGGCGGGCAAGGAGCTGCACCGCTTCTCTCCGGGCATCCACGAGGCCGCCGACATCCTGGCCGCCCTGCAGTAGGAGCCCGCCGTGGACTTGAGCCTCGCCAGCATCGGCCTGTCCTTCGGGGCGGGGCTCGCCAGCGTGCTCTCCCCCTGCGTGGCGCCCGTGCTGCCCATCATCGTCACGGGCACCGAGCGCGACTCCAGGCTGCGCCCGCTGGCCATCGTGGGCGGCCTGGCCCTGACCTTCATCGCCATGGGGGTCCTCGGCTCCATCGCCGGCTCCCTGGTCGCCCAGCACATGCGCACCGTGGAGCGCATCGCCGGCGCCGTGATCCTGCTCTTCGGCGCGCTCATGCTGGCGGACATCAACCTCTTCAAGAAGCTGACGGTCTTCTCCCGCGTGGGCGGCGGCCGTGGCCGCGGCCTGCTGGGCGGCCTCTTGATGGGCCTCTCCCTGGGGTTGGTCTGGATCCCCTGCGTGGGCCCGCTGCTCTCCGGCGTGCTGGCCCTGGTGGCCACCGCCGGCCAGGTGAGCGCCGGGGTGGTGCTGCTGGCGGTCTACTCCCTGGGCCTCGCCATCCCCATGCTGCTGGTGGCCTACGCCTCCCAGTGGTTCCGGGGGCGCTTCCGCGCGGTGCAGGCCTTCCCCGTGGCCATCCGCATCGTCAGCGGGCTGGTGCTGGTGGGGTTCGGGCTCTGGATCCTGGTGAACGGGATGGTGTTGGTGGTGTGAGTCGCCTCACCGCGTCGCGTGGTCGATGGCGACCCCCGATCCCAACTGGAAGATGGGGATGACCAGCCCGAGCACCGCGTGGGCCCCGCCGAGCGGTACCAGCGCGTCGTGGTTCCCCTTGGACATGGCCACGGTGGTGCCCACGCCCAGGCCCACCTCGGCCAGCAGCAGGGAGGCGTTGGTGATCATGGCCGCGCGGTGCAGCTTGCCCGGCTTGAAGCCCTGGGTGCGCATGCGCATGCCGCTGACGGCGTTGGTGATGTTGAGCACCTCGCCCGCCACGATCAGGCCGCCGTGGATCCCGCGCAGGGTGGCATGCTTCGGCTCGGCCCAGAGATCCTGGATATAGCCCTGGCAGCCCACGCCCAGGTCGTCCTCGCCCTGGGCGTCGCGGTAGTCGTGGCCTTCGCCGCGCATGCTGCCGAGCTGGGCCATGCCCACCACCCCGCCCGCCAGCAGCAGGCCGCTGGAGGTGTAGCCGGCCACCCGGTGGAACTTGATCCGCCTGGCGGACGGGGGGGGCTGGGGTGGCGGGGCGGTGGCCACGGCGGTCGCGGCGTCGTCCGTCGCGGGCTCCTCGGCCAGGGCCGTGACGGGCAGGAGCAGGGAAAGCAGAATCACAACAGTGTGTTTCATGTTGGCCTCGATACGGCTGTCTATCCTGCACACGGATCCATGACACACCATGACGGTATTCCGGCCTACCTTGTGCGGCCCTGGCCGCGCCCCACGGACCATCCGATGCTGCTCTTCCCCCTCCTGGCCCTGGCCCTCCCCATCACCCGCGCCGATGAGCCCCCGCCTCCCTCGGACGACGAGCCCTGCGAGGTCTACGTGGTCACCGGCTCGCGCACCGAGGAGGCCCTGTCCGAGGCCGTGACCCCCACCGAGGTAGTCACCCGCGAGCAGCTCGAGCAGTCCGGCGCCGAAGACGCCGCCCAGGCCGTGGCCATGCTGCCCGGCGTGCAGATCACCCAGAGCTTTCGCGGCGCGGGCGTGCGCATGCAGGGGCTCGACTCGGAGTACGTGCTGGTGCTGGTGGACGGCCAGCGGGTGGTGGGGCGCAAGGATGGGGTGCTCGATCTCTCGCGCATCCCGGCCGAGCGCATCGAGCGCATCGAGGTGGTCAAGGGTGCGGCCTCGGCGTTGTATGGCTCCGACGCCATCGCCGGGGTCATCAACATCATCACCCGCCAGCCCGAGGATCCCTTCTCCGCCGAGGGGCACTTCTCCTACGGCAGCCGCGACACCACCGTGGCGAGCACCACGCTGGGGCTCAAGCGCGAGAAGCTCGCCGCGGGCGCGAGCCTCGGCTGGCACGCCAACGACGCCTACGACCGCGACCCGAGCGACGATCAGACCGACGGCAACCAGGTGCGGCAGGGCAACGCGGACCTCGATCTCACCTTGACACCCACCTCGGGCTGGACGATCCGGGCCGACGGCTCCTACCAGCGCCGCGACAGCCAGGGCGTGGACCAGACCGGCCTGGCCATCTTCGACCGCGAGAACCTCACCGAGGACGCCACGGCGCGCCTGGGCCTGGAGCGGGTGCCCGCCGAGCGCCCCATGAAGCTGCGCGTCAGCGTGGCCGGCTCCCTGCTGCGCGATCAGTACCTGCTGGACCAGCGCGACTCGGACGCGCTCGATGTCTACGAGGACTCCCGCGAGGCCCTCGCCCAGGCCGACACCCAGCTCGACTGGCTGCCGGGGCAGCGCCAGGTGATCTCCGTCGGCCTGGAGGGCAGCGCCGAGAGCATGGACTCCCCGCGCCTCTCCCGGCCCGGGGAGCGCTACCGGCTGGCGGTCTTCGCCCAGGACGAGATCGCGCTCGGGCGGGGCAAGCACCTCACCCTGGTGCCCAGCCTGCGGGGCGACCTCGACTCCTGGTTCGGCGTCCACCCCACCCCGCGCTTCGCCGCCCGCTGGGATCCCATCGCCTGGCTCGCCCTGCGCGGCGCCGTGGGCCAGGGCTTCCGCGCGCCCACCTTCAAGGAGATGTTCCTCTACTTCGAGAACCCGAGCGCCGGGTATCAGGTGGAGGGCAACCCGGATCTGCGGCCCGAGACCAGCCTGAACCTCTCCCTGGGTACGATCCTCACCCCGCGGGAGGGCACGGTCTTCAGGGTCGATCTCTTCCGCAACCAACTGCACGACATGATCACCTACGCGCTGGTGGCCGACGCCACCGCCGAGACCTACCAGCGCTGGGCCTTCACGAACGTCTCCGAGGCCCTGACCGAGGGGGTCGAGGTGGCCGTCTCGCAGGCCATCGGCGAGGTGGGCTGCGTGGACGCCTCCTACGGCTTCCTGCACACCTGGGACGGCGAGTTCGACCGCCCGCTGGACGCCCGCAGCCCGCACCGCGGCACCCTGTCCGCCACCCTCGCCCACCCGGGCTGGGGGCTGTCGGGTACGGTCCGGGCCGAGGCCGTGGGCACCACGGGCTTCTACCTGGACACCGACGGCGACGGCGCGGAGGATCTCGTGGCGGCCGATCCCTACGCCAACCTCGGCCTGCGCCTCCAGCAGCGCGTCTGGCGCCGCCGCTTGACCCTCTTCGTCGGCGTGGACAACCTGCTGAACGCTGGCGACGCCCTCTACATCCACCTCGCACCGCGCACCCTCTACGGCGGGCTCACCCTCGTGCACCCCGCCCCCGGAGCCAACCCATGACCCTCGTTCTCGCCCTCTTCGCCCTCGCCTGCGCCCCCAGCCTCGATCCGGGCGACAAAGACGACACCGCCTCCCAGTCCGAGGTGGGCGCCGGCGACGCCGTCCTCGACGCCACCAGCCAGACCGACTGGGTCTTCCTCGATCTCGAGACCGCCGCGCTGGTCACCCCCGACGATCCCACGGACTCCCCCCTCTGGGACCTCGGCTTCCGCCGCTACAAGGGCCAGATCAACGGCGGCGTCTCGGGCACCGGCGGCATGGAGCTCGTGCCCATGCCGGGGGTGGACTACAACACCGCGCTCGAGGTGCCCACCGAGGGCTGGATCACGGATCAGCCCGACGCCGACGCCGACGGCGACCTCGAGTACGCCCTGGACTCCTGGTTCGACTACGATCCGGACACCCACATCGTCACCCCGGCGGACATCATCTACGTGCTGCGCACCGTCGAGGGCAGCTTTGTGAAGCTCGGCTTCCTGGCCTACTACGACGCCGCTGGCACCCCGGGCTACGTCCACATCCACTGGGGCCCGCTGTCCGACGAGGTCGTCGAGGACACCGGCGACACCGATACCCAGCCCGACGGCATCGTCTGCACCGCCGACAGCGAGCGCGTCAGCACCGAGAGCGCCGAGGGCGTCACCACCGCCGAGGCCAGCACGGCCAGCGTCGAGGACTGGGTCTGCCTGGATCTGGACAGCGGCACCCAGGTGACAGAAGGCTGGGACATGGCCCTGCAGAAGTGGACCTTCGCCTCCACCGCCGAGGTCGCCGCCCTGCCTGGCCAGGACTTCGACACGCTCACCGTGGCCCCCAGCGAGGGCTACGAGGCCGACCCGGATCTGGACGGCGAGTGCTTCGACGACTGGTACGACTACGACGCCACCGAGCACACCCTGTCCCCCGAAGACATCGTCTACGTGGTCCACACCACCGATGGCGCGTACCTGAAGCTGCAGTTCCTGTCGTACTACCCGGACGGGGATACTGAGCAGCCGCACCACCCGAGCTTCCGCTGGGCGCCGGTCGCGGCGCCAGCCCGATAGCAGCTCGGGGAGGCCAGGTTGTTCTTCAGCCTCCAGCCTCCAGCCTCCCCGGAGCCCCCATGACCCGTGCCACCGTCCTGGTCTTCCTCGCTCTCACCGCCTGCAAGACCGACCCGGTGGACACGGGCGAGACCGGCGAGCCCGCCGCGGGTCCGGCCGTGGGAGACGTCTGGGACCTGGCCACCGACGAGAGCGGGGTCCAGGTCGACTTCACCGAGCCCGGCACCTACGTGGTCATCCTCATGAGCCAGGCCGAGGAGCTGGACACCTCCTACGGCTATTCCGACGAGGTGAGCGCCCCGCCCCGCATCGAGCTGCCCACCCCCCTGCCCGCGCCCGGACACGGCCCCAAGCCCGAGGGCCACCGCAGCGAGCGCGAGTTCACGGTCTGGAACGGCTCCCGCGCCGTCACCATCACCGCCGAGCTGGTGGAGCTGACGGACGAGCTCATCATCTGGAAGGACATCACCACCGAGAACCCGCTGGGTGAGATCGAGGAGAGCACGCTGGACGACATCGTCGAGAAGTTCGAGGGCATCGTCCTGCCCCGCACCCGTCAGATCTTCGGCGAGATCTCCGACGTCGAGGGCAGCGAGCGCATCGACGTGCTCGTCTCGTACACGGTCAACCAGTACGGCGCGGTGGCCTACGTCTCGAGCTGCGACATCGGCGCGCTGGACGGCTGCGGCGGCTGGGGCAACGGCTCCGAGATCATCTACATGGGCATACCGGATCCGGAGAGCAGCTACTCCTCCGCCAACGCCATCACGGAGATCTGGTCCCACGAGCTCAACCACCTGGTCTACGGCTGGCACAAGTACATCCTCAACGACCAGCTCTCCGCCTCGGAGAACATCTACCTGACCGAGGGCTTCTCCGAGCTGGCCCAGGATCTCACGGGGTTCAACAACGGCAACCAGTACATCTGGGCCGCCGCCATCGACATGCGCGACCACTACGGAGACGAGGACTACTCGACCCAGGGCATCAGCATCAACGACGTGCTGCGCGGCCACGGCTACTACGACGCCGACCGCGACGGCCCCCTGCGCGGCGCGGCCTACCTCTTCCTGCGCTACCTCTTCGAGCAGCAGGGCGGCATGACCGTCAATGGAGACGGCAGCCTCGTGGACGACGGCGGCATGGCCTGGTTGCACGCCTGGTTCGACGCGCCGGAGCTTGGCCCGGAGTGCGTGGAGGCGACCACCGGGCGCGACCTGCTGGATCTGGCCATGGACTGGTACACCGCCATCGTGGTCACCGGCCGCGATCTGAACGACGAGCCCGCCTACAACTACCAGGACCGCGTGCAGGATCCGCTCACCACCTTCGAGTTCGGGGTGGATCCCTTCGCCACCATCCACGGTTGGCTCGTCCTGAACGGCCCCCCGATCCAGCCCCTGGACGAGGCCGACGGCTGGCTGCGCGCCGGCGGGGTCGAGTACCTGCAGGTCACCGTCAGCGAGCCGGGCACCGTCAGCATCCCCGTGGACCCGGCGGCCCTGCCGCGGGCCAGAGCCCTCCGGATCGAATAAAACTCCGGGGTGGGCCCGTTTTCCCTCGGGCTCCCGGAGGGTTGCATGTACGTCTCGCTCGCCACCGGGCTGCTCGCCGCCCTGCTCGCCCCCACCGCCCTGGCCGGTGCCGGCCCCGGCAAGCCGCCGCCCCTGGAGCTGCGGCCGGTGGACTACGCCATGCAGGGGCGCGACCTCTGCTACCCCTCGGGTTTGCACGTGGCCGTGGTCTGGGACGACCGCCTCCCCGTGGTCAGCCTCACCATGGTCCTCGACCGCGGCTCCGCCTCCGATCCTGCCGAGGCCGCCGGGGCGGCCCACCTGCTGGAGCACCTCTGGTTCCGCGCCCGGCCCGGGGGCGGCGCCGAGGTCCGGGACCGCCTGCACGCGCTGGGCGCCCTGAACAACGCCTTCACCGGCCCGGACACCACGACCTACACCACGCTGGGATCCGCCGAGCGCCTCGAGGACCTGCTGGCGCTGGAGGCCGCGCGGCTGGCCGCGCCCCTGGAGGGCGTGGGCCCCGAAGAGCTGGCCGGCGAGCAGCGCATCGTCGCCAGCGAGCACCGGCGCGCCATCGGGCTCATGGGCTCCGAGGCCCTGCGCCTGCTGCCGGGGGACTTCTTCCCCGAGGGGCACCCCTACCGCGACATGCCGCTGGAGACCGTGGGTTCGGTCGCCGCCATCACCCTCGAACAGCTCCAGGCCCTGGCGGCGGACGCCCACCAGCCCGCCCACACCACCCTGCTGATCCGTGGCGCGGTGGGCGCCGAGCGTACCCAGCAGGCCATCGAGGCCACCTTTCCGGAGGCGCTGCTGTGGCGCGAGCGGGAGGGCGACGGGCTCCCGCTGGAGACCTGCGGCCCCCGCCCCTCCCGTCCCGCGCTGAAGCCGCGGGCAGAAGCCCCCCGCGAGCTCACCGTGGTCGAGGGGCCCACCGCCCAGCCGATCCTGATGTTCGGCTGGCCGCTGCCCGCCGCCTTCGGGCCCGACGAGCAGAAGATGCGCATGGCCGTGGCCACCCTGGAGTTCTGGGTGGAGCGTGGCCTGGCCGCCACCCCGGCGGAGCGGGATCTGCTCGGCGCCTCCTGCGGCTTCTTCCCCGGCCAGCAGGGCTCCTGGGCCTTGTGCTCCATGTGGGTTCCCCCCGGGGCGAACCCCGCGCGCCTCGAGCGCCGCGCCCTGAGTGAGCTCGGGGGCATGACCACCGTGGGAGAGGGTGAGGCGCGCAAGGCCTATGATCGGTCCATTGCGCGGGTGCGCGCCGCCACCGTCCGCTCCGCCGAAGCCCTCTCCGGCATCTTCGCGCCAGAGGCCCTGGAGTTCGCCGCAGATCTCCATTTCACCGGACGTTCCGACTACTTCCAGCGCAACGTCGCGGCCCTCGACGCGCTCGACGGGGCGCAGGTCGCGGCGTTCATCAAGCAGTGGATCGTCCGCAAGCAGGCGGTGGGGGTCGTGGTGGCCCCCCCCGGCTGGGTGGCGCCTGCAGAGGAGGCGGAGGAGGAGGCGCCCGAGGTCACCCAGGCCGCCAAGGGCGATGGCGGGCCAAGCGGGCAGGCCGCGCCCGCGGGAGGGGAAGGCCCGCGAGAGGGTTGGACCCCCTGGGAGGTCCCCGAGGGCCAAGAGGTCGACATCGCGGCCATGTACGTGCCCCCGGACCTCTCCAAGGCCCGCTCCTTCCGCCTCGACAACGGGATGAGGGTGGTCATCGTGCCCTTCGGCGACGCCCCCACCGTCCGCGCAAAGCTGATGTTCGCGGGCGGCGAGGTGCAGGAGCCCGCGCCCGGCGCGGCGGCCGCCAGCCACGAGCTGGTGTGGTACGACACCCGCCCGCTGGACATCACGCTGCAGGACGCCGTGGCCTCCATCGGCGGCACCTGGCTGCGCTGGCAGACGCTCGACGCCACCCTCTTCGATCTGTCGGCGTCCTCCGGCAACCTCGACGGGCTGCTCTACCTCACGCGGATGCTCGGCGCGGGGGCGGTCACGGAGATGACCCAGACCTGGTGGGACTCCCAGCGGCTCTCCTCGCTGCGCCTGCTCTCCCGTCGGGCGCACGTCCCCGGGTTCTGGTCCCAACGCGCGCGGATGGAGCCCCTGCTCGGCGCGCACCCGCTGGGCCTGGAGTACGGGCACCAGCGCGCCATCGGCCTGAGCCAGACGAAGATCGCCACGGCCAAGGATTGGGTCCAGGGCCTGCGGCAGCCCGAGCATGCCACCCTCATCCTCGTGGGGCGGCTCGATCCGGCCGAAGCCGAGACCGCGGCGCGCGCCGCCTTCGACACCTGGAAGCAGGCTGGCAAACCCTACCCCGTCGGCGACACCGCCACGATCCCCGCCCAGTTGCCCGCGCGGCGTGTCACGGTGGTGCCGAATCCCTTGCGCAGCGGGGCCCAGGTTGCCGTCTCCTGTCGGGCTGCCCGCGGCGATCTGCCCGGCTCGCCCGCCCGCTCCGTCGCGCGGGAGCTGCTCGCGCAGCAGGCCTGGCGGGACCTGCGGGACTCGGACTTCGGGGCCTACGCCCCCTGGGCTGGGGTCGACGGCACCGCGGACGGTGTGGCGGTGCTCTCCATGGGCGTGGACAGCCCCCCCGAGCGGGCCGGCGAGGCGGTGCAGCGCACGCTGGCGGCGCTCGGAGGCGTGGCCCGGGGCGAGTACGACGAGCGCGCCCTCACCGCCGCCAAGGCCGAGGTCGCCACCTCCTTCGTGGCGCACCACCTGACCACGCAGGGGCTCTCGTGGCTCGTGGCCGACGCCGAGCGCTACTGGGGCGGGTTCGACAGCCTCTCTACCCTGGGCGTCCGCTTCGCCGCGGTCTCGGCCAAGGACGTGGGCGATGTGCTCGCGGACTGCCCGAACCACGAGACCGTCAGCGTGGAGGGGCCGCTCGAGGCCATCCGCGCCTCGCTCGACAGCGCAAGAATCGCCTACGATGTGATCGACATCGACGAGGCCGCCCACGACCTGCGGCAGGGGATCTGACGGGCTGGGCTGCCAGCGCAGGATGGTGCCCACCCGGTCGCCACGAGGCGCCCCAACCCCTGGGGCCGGTACGGCCCGCACGGCGACGTGTGGGAGTGGACGGATTGCCAAGGATATCGCCGCTCTTCCGTGGAGCCGGTCGCCTGCTCCCCCAGCCGGGGTGGAGGGCAGATCCTGTCGCATGTGCCACCCTCGCGTCCTTGGTAGATTGCGCATTACCCGCTCACGACCCGGAGGAAACCCATGAGCGACACCCAGGAACGCGATGTGGAGGGCCGGCGCGCGGCGTTGCGCAGGTCCCTCGGGGTGGCGGTGGGCAACGCCTATACCGCCCATCACCTCGGCCGGCTGCCCCCGGCGCATCTGCAGGCCCTGGTGGGCCGGGTGGAGGAGGAGCTGCAGGCGGCGGAGCGCGCCGCCGAGCGTTGGTAGGCGACCAACCGGCACCTGTTGTGCGCCGAGACCCTGATCCTGCTGTTCGCGGAGATGACGGAGCAACGCCGCAGCGGTCCGTTCGCGGAGTTTCTCTGCCACGCCGACCTCATCGCGGCCCGTGGCTACGCCGAGGCCGTGAGGAGCGCCCTGGGGCAGAGGCTGGTGGCCCCGAAGCCAGCAGCTCCCGTGAGCCTGCCGCCGCTGTGCCTGCTGGACAGCACCTACAGCCCGGTGGCCTTCGCGCGCGGCAGCCGTCCGGTGTCCGCCGGTCACGAAGCCCTGGAGGACGCCTGCTACGCGGTGGCGGCCACCGAGTACGGCGCCGCCGAGAACGCCGGCATCATCGATCCCCAGGCGGCCGCGAGGCGCACCGCGGCGCTGCATGCCAGCGTGAGGCGGCTGGCTGTTCTACGCCATGGAGTACCTGCCAGGGGGTGATCTACGGGTTGCTGTACTGGGCCGGAAGGTGACAGCACGCCAGGCCCTCGACCTGGTCCTGGCGGCGGGCCCCGCCCTCGGCGCCGTGCATGCCCGTCCGGAGGCCGTGGGTGGGGGGGCAGGGACCTATGCCCCCGGATCCTGATGGGTCTCGGGACCTATGCCCCCCAGGATCGACGCAGGGCGTCAGGATCGGGGGGCATGCCTGACCTGGATGTCAGGATCGGGGGGGATAGGTGCCCTCAGGCGTCGACATTGGGGGGCATAGGGTGCGGTAGGCGTCAGGATCGGGGGGGATACCTCCCCCCCCAATCTGGCAAGAAGCCGTCCGAATTCGGCTTCGGAAGTGCTCTGGTCCTGCGGACTGCGCCCTGGCCCGGAGCCTGGTGCCGCTGAATTATCCGAGGGTTCGGGACCGCGCTGGACGCTCCAGGCTCCCACGTGTAGGGTGATGGCGAGGACTCCCCCATCCAACCCCGGAGAAGCACGATGCGCCGTCACCGCCACCAGCACCCGGCGCGCTCCGCGGCGCCCGCCCAACAGCACACCGACGCCGACCACCACGCTGGCCTCGACGCCCTCGGGGAGCCGCTCTCGGCATCCTCCGTGCTGGACCTGCAGCGCGCGGGCATGAGCATGTCGGCGATTCGCGAGCTCATCGCCGGCCGCGGCGAGGACACCAGCTCCGTCTTCGACGGCGCCGCGGCCGGGGCAGCGCGCACCCTGCCGCATCGTGACGGCATGGAGGACGCCTTCGGCCTGGACCTCGCCGGTGTCGACGTCCATCAAGGGCCCGAGGTGGACGCCTCGCTCGAGGTCCTCGGGGCGCGGGCGGCCGAGCGTGATGGCAGCGTGCTCCTGCCGTCCACGGGGGTCACGCCGGATCTGGTGGGGCACGAGGTCGCCCACGTGGCCCAGGGTTCCCTCGGTGGAGCCGGGCGCCATGCCCCCGCCGCGGCGAGCGCTCCCACAGAGTCCGAGGCCCACGACCTGGGCGCGCGCGCGGCCCGGGGCGAGCCCGTCTCGGTCCAGCAACCGCGCGCGGAGGGGGTCGCCCTCTGGAGCCTGGGCGACGCCTGGGACAGCGTGCAGGAGACCGCGTCGAGTGGGGCCTCCTGGGTGGGCGAGCAGGCCACCGGGGCCTGGGATGGTGCCACGGACGCCTGGGATACCACCTGGACCACCGCCCAGGAGACCGCGTCGAGCGGCGTGTCCTGGCTGGGCGAGCAGGCCACCGGGGCCTGGGACGTGGCCTCCGATGCCTGGGACACCACCGCCGCTGCGGCCTCCAGTGGAGCGACCTGGCTGGGCGAGCAGGCTTCGGACGCCTGGGACTTCACCCAGGACGCGGGGAGCGCGGCCGTTGACTGGACCATCGGCGAGAACGGTGGGGAGGCCTGGGGCGACATCTGGGACGGCGTCACGGGGGCGGCGCCGCTGGTCCCAGGGCCGACCGGAGGCGTCCTGCCCCAGAGCCTGGCCGACGAGATGTGGCAGGTCAACGGCATGGTGCCGAGCGACGCGGCCGAGAACGGGATGCATGCCTGGCATGCCGGGACCAACGCCATGCTGGCGGAGAAGCTCGGGATCGTGGGCGCGCCCTTGATCTTCCTCGGCGGCCTTTACCACGAGAGCCCGCTCGATCGGGAGTCCTTCAAGGCCGAGCAGGACTGGCAGGGCACCGTGAACCACCTCCTCGACTCGACCACCGACATCGTCGCCAACACCCTCGGGATGGGGATCGGCTACCTCGATCCATCGGATGACGCCGTACAGCACGCCATCACGGTGGGGAACGAGATCCCGGGCCCCGGCGACCCCGACCCCGCCTTCGGCGGTCCCGGCGGCGGCTACGGCGGCCACCCGTCCGCGGCCTGGTAGGCCCCGGTGAGCGGGCGATCCTTCATCGTGTGGCTTGTGGCGCCCGCCCTGCTCGCGCTGGCGTGCCACCTCGGAGTCCCTTTGCCCGACACCCCTCCCATCCCCGACGGCGTCTACGCCAACCCCTCCGGCCAGGAGACCCTCACCTTCGGCGAGGGGCAGATGACGGTCCACATCGTGCTCATCGGGCAGTATGCCGGCCAGCAGTTCGACCGTTCCTACGCCTACCGCCAGTTGGAGGGGGGGTGGATTCAACCCCACCCGGTGCGGACAGCGGACGCCGTGTTCGGCGTCGGCAATTTCGGGTGGCGGTGGGACGGGACCTCCATCACGCAGACGGAGTACGGCACAGGTCGGGTGCTCCAGGAGTTCAGGCGGGGGCCGGAGGGTTCGTGACGGGCGGGGGAGGGCACCAGGCGACCTGGGAGCCCGGGGAGGTGATGGCGGGGCCTTTCGCCCGCCAGCGGCCCCGACCCAGGGCCTCGCCCGCGCCGAGGGCGAGCAGGCCGCGCCGTGTGGCCTTGACTTCCGACCGGGGTGGTGTATTCCGAGCCTGCCCCCGCTCGATGAACGGTGCCCACGTGCGCGTGCCCTCCCTCGTCCTGCTCTCCTGGCTGTCCGGCTGCGCCGGCCGGATCGGGGGCGAGGTGCAAATCACCCAGAGCGAGGTCATCCCCACGGTGTTCGACGTCACCGTGGACTTCGGCGGCGACCCGCCCGACCTCGCCCAGGTGGAGGTGGAGGGCCCCGATGGAGACCTCGTCCGCCGCCGCATCCCGCTGGGCGGGCAGGACCCGCACGCCGTCGCCCTCATCGGGCTCGAGCCCACCACCACCTACCTGCTGCGCGTGGTCGTGGAGCGCGGCGGCGTCGAGCGCTTCAGCTCCGACGAGGAGGTGACCACCGGCCAGATCCCGGCGGAGCTGCCCGACGTCGGCGTCGAGGAGCCCCGCGGCGGGCACTTCGACGGCTACCTGTTCACCTCGCTGCCGGGCGCGCCGGCGGGGCCGCTGCTGCTGGACTCCGACGGCACCGTGCTGTGGTGGTACTTCCCCCCCAACGGCACGGGCGTCTCCCGGGCGTTCCTCTCCCGCGATGGCGGCATGGTGATCTTCGCGGACCTCAACTCCGGCGCCAACCCGGTGAACCACCTGCAGTACGTGTCCCTGGACGGCACGTCGGTGACCAGCCGCGCGGCGGCCTGGCTGCACCACGACTTCACGCAGCTGCCCGACGGCACCATCGCCTACCTCGCCCACGATCCGCGCACGCTGCAGGGCCATGAGGTGCTCGGAGACAGCGTCGTGGAGCTGCACCCGGATGGCACGCGGGCAGAGGTCTTCAACATCTGGGACCACATGGATGTCTTCCCGCTCTTCCCGGGCAGCGTCCCGGCGGGCAGCCTCCAGGAGCCCTACGAGGGTGACGCCATCGAATGGGCCCGCTGCAGCCTGGACCAGGATCCTGTCCGTTGGCCCCACGCCAACGCCCTGCGCTACCTCGAGGGCGAGGACGCCTACCTGGTCTCCTTCCTGTGCCTCGATGTGATCATGCGCATCGACCGGCCCAGCGGCGCCCTCGACTGGGTCCTGGGCGGCCCGTATGGCGACTTCACCCTCCCGGACGGCGATGGCGACTTCCTGGAGTTCCACCACCAGCTGGACTGGCAGGACGGTGAGCTGCTGGTGTTCGTCAACGGCGACCAGGAGGCTGGCGGCGCGCGGGTGGAGGGCTTCGCGCTCGACGAAAAGCATGGCGTGGCCACCCCTACCTGGAGCTATCGGCCCGAGCCCGCGCTGCGCGTGCCCACCCTGGGCGATGTCCAGCGCCTGCGCTCGGGGAACGTGCTGGTGAACTTCGGCTACGCCGGCGAGATCCACGAGGTGGCCCCCGACGGCGCCCTCGTCTGGAAGCTCTCCATGGGGCTGGGCGGCGCGCTGGGCTACACCACCGTGCTGGACACGCTGTACCCGCGGGCAGAGGATCGGTAGTCAGGTCAGCCCGTGGAAGGCCCGCGCGATGCGGATCAGGGCTTCTGAGGCGGTGGCCAGGCTCGCGGGGCGGCAGCGCACCATGCCCGCGTTGTAGTCGCCGCCGGTGCAGGGGACGCCCAGGAAGAACACCCGTGGCACGACCTCGCTGTAGACATCGCACTCATCGCTGTCCGAGACGGGGTCGGGGCAGCCGGAGAACAGCTCGTAGGAGAGCCCCTCGAGGGCGCGCCGCACCAGGGCCTGCAGGGCGGGGGAGGCGCACTTCTCGATGGTGATGGCCTGCTCGGTGGGGGCGCCGGTGACGTCCACCACCACCACCGTGTCGTCCGGCCCCAGCGTGGCGGCCACCTCCATGGCGCCCGCCATGTCTACCTCTTCGCCGTAGGTCAGCTCGATGCGCACCCGCGGCAGGTCCATGCGTCCCGAGAAGTAGGCGCCCATGACCGCCTGCACCCCGGCGAAGTTGTCGAGGTGCCCCTCGATGGTGCCGTCGGCCAGGTGGCGCAGCCGGTGGGTGGCGAAGCCGGTGTCGGCGTGGCAGGAGATGACCAGGGTGGGGGGCATGGGGCCTCGGGGGTGTCGAAGTGTCGAAGAGGGGGTGTCGAAACGTTCGACGATTCGACGATCCGGGGGGGCGCGCGGTGCGCGGTCGGGCCGGGGGTACGGTAGGAACAAAGAGAGGTCTGGACGACGCGCCTCGCGCTGGGCGGGGCCGGCACGCGCCTTGCTGGGGCTTCAGGACATGTACCACTTCGTCGCCCACGCTGTCCTCGATCGCTGGCTCTTCCACGACTGGGAGGAGGCCCTCGCCCTCTGGGTGCGTCTGGCCACCCTGCCCGAGCTGCGGGCGCTGGTGGTCATGCCCGATCACGTCCACGCCGTGCTGGGCGCACCCGCGGTGGCTCGCTGGCTGGCGGCGCTTCGCGGCTACGCGCGCTGGCGGAGTGGCCGCGCGTGCGCGGCCGCCGGCCCCACCTGGATGCCGCTGGAGCCGCCCGAGATCCTGCCCGGCTGGAAGCACCAGCGGCGGACCGTGCGCTATGTCCACCTCAACCCCTGTCGCGATGGTCTGGCCAATGATCCGCTCGGCTGGCCCTTCAGCACCCACCGGGACGCGGTGGGGCTGGCGGCGCCCGCGGTGATCGCGCCGACGCGGGATGCGGTCTCGTTCCACGCCTATGTCTCCGGCGATCCGTCTGTGGAGGTCGCTGGGACCACCCTGCCCTTCGGCCGCGCGTGCGCGCGCGGGGTGGCCCCCGAAGGCGTGCTGGCCGCCGTCTCGGCCGTGAGCCGCACGCCTCTCGCACAGCTCGGGCAGCGCGGGGGGCCCAGGGACCTGCTGGTGGGCGCCCTGCGCGAGCTGTCCCACGCCAGCCAGCCCGAGGTCGCCAGGCTGGTGGGGATCTCGGTCGCCACGGTGCGCCGGGCGCCGGCCATCTCCGCCGCGCAGCTCCACGTCGTGGAGCGCGTGTTGGGGGATGTGCGCTTCGCAGGGCTGGGAGAGGGTGACCTCGCCCGCAGCCCCGCCTGGCGCGCCTACCGATACGGCCGCTTGCGGCGGGGGGCCTACGAGATCCTGGCGCGGGGTGCGGCGCAGCGTCGGGCCCGTGAGCTGGCGTGGCGTCGCTTCGAGGAGGATCTCACGCGGCACCTGGCGGCCCTGGGGAACGAACCTGTGCAACGGAAGGGCCGATCTTGAGCGGGGGTGTACAAGGGTCACCTGAAAAATGAGCAGGCTCGCCGCCGCCGCACTCGCCGCTGAACGGAAGAAAGCCCATTTTCGTTGGGGACACGGATGCCCCGGGGGGGACGCGGGCCGAAACCCGCTCAAATTCGGGGCGACCCTTGCTCAGCCATGCTCAAATTCGGGCAGACCCTTGCACTGGCACCCCCTGGCGGCCCCCTCAGACCCGCGCTGAGGGGCTGCGGGTGGCGAGAGCCCGCTGCCGTTTGGCGTGGAAGGCGGCGACCTGGTGCACGAAGGCCTCCAGCCGGGCCGAGCCGTCGGAGCCGCCGGTGCCGCCATACGCGATGGTGGCCATGGGCAGGCCGCCGTGGTCCTGGCGGATCTTCTGGAGGATGGCCGCGGAGATGCCGCCCACCATGCAGCCGAAGCAGATGGCGTTGAGCACGCCGTCGGCGCCCCGCTCGGCGAAGTCCGCCATCTTGGCGATGTTGAGGATCTCCAGCGAGCCGGCCTCGGCCCCGAGGTAGGGGGCGGCCAATTCGCGCACGCGCTGGTTGCTGGGCTCGTGGAAGCGCTCGTCGTTGGGCCAGTGCAGGCTCTCCCAGCGGATCTCCATGTCGCGCACCGCGGCGACGAACGCGCGGCTGAACATGGTGGTGAGATCCCAGCGCCGGGCGGCCTCGCGGGCGAAGCGCTCGAGGTTGAAGCCGAACAGATCCACGGAGAAGGGTGCGGGCCAGACCTCGCAGCCCAGGGCCTCCAGCCGGTGGAAGAGATCGCCGTTCGCGAAGCCGTTGACGCGCGTGTAGATGTCACCGGCCACCCCCACCAGGGGTTTGCGGGGCATGTCGCGCACGGGCACCGAGCGCATCAGGCGCAGGGCCTCGGGCAGGTAGTCCAGCACCTCGGCGTGCTCGGTGGCGTCGGCCAGGCCGCGCAGCACCATGGCGTAGAGGCGGTCCACGCTGCCGGGCTCCACCTCGTAGGGCCGGGTGCGGCAGGCCTGGCGCATCAGGATCTCGGTGGCCATCATGCCGCGGTACAGGGTGACGCCGCCGGAGATGCCGATGTCGGCCTGCAGCTGCTCGGGCCCTGGTGCGTCGATCCGCAGGTCGAAGGCGCCCAGGCGGCGCTGCACGTGGCGCAGGCCGTCGGCGTACTGGGAGAACAGGCAGGCGTTGCTGGCGCCCTGGAACAGGTAGGCATCGCCGGGCTGGTAGCGCTTCTCGCGGATCACCCGGACCAGATCGCCGGCCAGCAGGGTGAAGGGGTGGCACTCGCGGCCCGAGCCCAGCTCTTCGCCCATGCGGCGGCTCTCCTCGTCGGGGGGCGGCAGCAGCTCCACGTCGTAGCCCGCGCGCCTCAGCGTCCCGAGGTAGGCCCAGACGTGATCGGCGAAGTAGGGCACCAGCAGCCGGCCGCGGCCGCCGTTGGGGGGTTCGGGTTCGCGCCGCGCGACCGGGGCGGGCTCCGGGCGCCGGCGGGCGCGCCGGATGTGGGCGTCGATCTCGTCGGAGAAGGCCTCCAGGCGGGTGACGAAGCCCGCCTCGGCGCGGTGCTCGTCCAGCTCCAGGAACAGGCGCGGGCGCCCCGCCAGCAGCTCCTCGAGGTGCTTGACGCCGAAGCCGTCGGGGCCGCAGCCGAAGGAGGAGAGCACCACCGGGAACAGGCGCGGGTCCTCGCGGATCAGCAGGGCCGCGCGCAGGTAGTCGCGGTTGGCGGCCCAGACCAGTTCGTCGTACTGGGGCGGGAGCTGCACGGAGGCCAGGGGCAGGCAGTCCATGGGCAGCACGGGCAGCCCGAGGCGGGCGAGCTGCCGGCCGAGGTCCATGTTGAGGTAGGGATCGGCCAGGTTGTAGGGCTTGCCCATGACCACCAGCACGCGGTCGCCGGCGGTCGCCAGCAGCTCCTCGCCCAGCTTCAGGAGCTGCCGCTCCCAGGCGGCCAGGGCCTCGCGCCCCTCGGCCAGGGCGCGGCCCAGGGTGTCGTCGTCCACGCCCAGCGCGCTGGACAGCCCGCCGGAGGCGCGCAGCTCCTTGCCTGGGGGCTGGTCGAGATCGAGCTCGGGCACCAGGAAGTGGGCGTCCAGGGCGGTGCGCAGCATGTAGGGCAGGTGGCGGGTGAAGGAGCAGACGAAGGGGCCGTTCTCGCCGGCCTGCCGCTGGGGGGTGGCGTTCACCGAGGGCACGAGGATGTCGCGAATGCCCATGTCCAGCAGGGCCTGGACGTGGCCGTAGGCCACCTTGACCGGCAGGCAGGTGTCGGCTTGCAGCCGCCGCTGGCCGGCGGCCAGGACCTGGGCGGAGGAGGGCGGCGACAGCACGGGCTCGCGACCGGCGGCGCGGGCCAGGGCGGTCCACAGGGGCAGGTAGTGCAGCCCGAGGGAGGCACGGGGGATGCCGAGGGCCTTCCTGGGGTCCGCGGGCTTGGCGTCCGGATCGATCCCGGCGGCCTCCACCAGCAGGCGCCAGCGCTCGGCGAGCAGGTGGTCGGTGGCGGTGGCGCCGGTGCGGCGGTCGTCCTGCTGGGAGTAGCGCTCGCAGACATCGCCGAAGAAGCGCACGCGGTCCCCCGCGCGGAAGCGGGTCACCTGGCAGCGGTTGGAGCAGTGGCGGCACTCGAAGCTCTTCTCCACCTGGCCCTGGCAGGCCTTGAGGCCGCCGTAACGGGTGCTGGCGGGCAGCTCGCCGGCGGCGCGGGCGTCCAGCAACAGCAGGGCGGCGCCCACGGCCCCCGAGACGCGGTTCTGGGGGTGGACCACCACCGGGCGGCCGAGGAGCTGGCGGAAGGCGGCCACCACGGCGCGGTTGGAGGCGGTGCCGCCCTGGAAGAGCACCCGCTGCCCGATTGTGCGGCCCTCCACCACCTTCTCCAGGTAGTTGCGGGCCACGGAGAGCGCGAGCCCGGCGGCCAGATCCTCGGTGGAGGCGCCCTGGCGCATGGCGTGGACCAGCTCGGAGTCCATGAACACGGTGCAGCGCGAGCCGAGGTCCACGGGGCTCGTGGCGGCCAGCGCGTGATCGGCGAACTCGCCGATGATGTCGAGGCCCAGGCGAATGGCCTGCTCCTCCAGGAAGGAGCCGGTGCCGGCCGCGCAGACCTTGTTCATGGTGAAGTCCACGATATGGCCGTCGCGGGCGGAGATGAACTTGGAGTCCTGGCCACCGATCTCCAGCACGGTGTCCACGTCGGGCAGGGCCTGGAAGGCGCCGCGGAGCTGGGCGGTGATCTCGTTGCGCACGAGATCGGCGTTCAGGTACTCGCCCGCCAGGTGACGGCCGGACCCGGTGGTGGCCACGCCCTGGATGTCCAGATCCGCGCCGTGGCGCTCGTACAGCGAGCGCAGGCCCTGCTCCAGCACCTCCAGCGGCTTGCCGCGGGTGGCCAGGTACAGGCCGTCGAACAGCTCGCCCTCGGGTGAGAGCAGCACCAGGTTGGTGCTGACGGAGCCCACGTCGACCCCCAGGATCAGGGGTTGGTCCGCCGCCTTGAAGGGCTCGAGCCCCGGATCGGCGCAGCCCGGATCGGGCAGGCGCGGCAGCCGCACCAGCTTGCGCTCGGCGTGCTGCTCACCCGCCAGCGCCGCGGTCAGGGCCGCCAGAGAGGAGGCCTGGGCCGAAGGGGCCAGCAGGGCGGCGCCGAGCGCTCCGGCCAGGCGGGCGTGGGCCACGGTGAAGAGCTGCCGCTCGTCGAGCTGGAGGATCTGGCGGAAGGCCCTGAGCAGGCCTGGGTTCAGCGCGCCACCGCCCACCAGCACCAC
Source organism: Pseudomonadota bacterium (assembly GCA_043814015.1). Classification (GTDB taxonomy): domain Bacteria; phylum Myxococcota_A; class UBA796; order UBA796; family JAFGLY01; genus JBDRKM01. The sequence continues at coordinate 29,192 of JBDRKM010000300.1, read as the reverse complement.
CGGCGGGGTCACATCGCGGCCGCGCATGACCGAGGCCTGGAAGTTGCGCGCCAGGGCCAGGCAGACGCCGTAGGCGATCTCGGCCACCGGGGTGCCCTTCTGCTGCAGGTGGATCATGTCGGACTTGGCGAAGACCGTGCAGCGCCCGGCCACCGTGGCCCCGCGCCCGGCCCCGCCGGCGGCCAGGGAGAGCTCCTCGATCCCCAGCTTGAGCCGCCCGGCCTGCTGGTCGAGGAACACCCCGGCGCCGGCGGCGCACAGCTCGGAGAGGGAGAAGTCCTTGATCTCGCCGACCCCGCCGGGCTCCACCGCCATCCAGCGGGACATGTGGCCGCCCACCTCGATGATCCCGGCGGCATGCGGAGCGAGCCGGGAGGCCCCGCGGGTGACCGCGACCAGCTCGTTGCTGGGCTCCAGCGCGGGCATCCGGTCCTTCAGCAGGCCGGCCGCGCTGCCGGTGAGCCCAATGGGCAGGGCGACCTCGCCCCACTCCGCGCGCAGCTCCGCCAGCAGCGAGCCCAGGGCGGCCAGGGGGCGCCCCGCGGTGGGGACCGAGCGGCCCCAGAGGATCGCGCCGTCGTGGCCGGTGATGACCGCGTGGACGGCCACGGAGCCCATATCGAGACCCAGGCGTTCGGCTGCGCTGCCCATCTCTTTCTCCTCGCCGGCCCTTGCGCGGGCTGGCCTGACACGTCAGTCTAGTAGCCGGCCCGGTTAACTGACATGTCAGTCCAGCCGCAATCCCTGCCGCGCGATCCAGCTCACGGAGTCACCATGCAGGCCGACGACCGCCGCTCCCAGCTCATGGAGGCTGCCCTGCGCGCCTTCTCCCGCGGTGGCTACCACGACACCCACGTCAGCCACATCATCGGCGAGGCCGGCGTGGCGCGGGGCACCTTCTACCTGTACTTCAAGAGCAAGCGCGAGGTCTTCCAGGCGCTCATCGACGAGATGTTCGCCTCGCTGGACGGCGTGGTCCACGCGCTGGACCCGGGGGCGTTGCAGCCGCCCATCGATCAGATCCGGCGCAACCTGGAGCGTTTCGTCGGGGTCTTGCGCGCCCGGCCGGCGCTGACCCGCCTGCTGCTGGAGCAGGGTGTTCCCCTGGAGCCCGACGTCCGCACCCGCCTGCGCGGCTTCTACAGCGACCTGACCGAGCGCATGGAGGCGGCGCTGGAGGCCGGCGCGCGCCTGGGCCTCATCCGCGACGTGGACCGCGAGCTGGTGGCCTGTGCCCTGGTGGGCGCGGTGAAGGAGGTCTTCCACGAGCGCGAGCCCGAGACCCTCGATCCCGCGCGTGTGGCCGACGCGCTGGTGGATCTCGCGCTGCATGGGCTGTTGCAGACGGCTTAGTGCCCGCAGGTCCCGCAGTTGCCGCCCGCGCACGATCCACACGAGTGCCCGCTGGAGGCGGGGGCCGAGGAGCGGCTCGTGGATCCCGACTTGAACCCGAAGACCGACATCTTGCGCTGGACCTCGGGGGAGTCGCACTGGGGACACTCGACCTCTTCGTCGGGCGAGCGCAGCAGCTCCTCGAACTCCTCACCGCAGGCCTGGCAGCGGAACTCGAACATGGGCATGGGACACCTCGGGGGGAGGTGACTAACACGTCCCTTCCAGGGCAATGGCCCGCTTCCTGGCCTTGATGGCGCGCAGGTCCTCCACGAGGCCCTCCCACCGGGTGAGTTGGGCGGCGACGGCTGGGTTCCGCAGTACGCGGCGCCGTGTCCAGTCCTTGAGCCAGCTCCCGAAGGCCATCGCCGGAGCGAGGCCGAGGCCGACGCCAGCCGCCAGCGACCACGGCCCCAGATCGATGAAGGTGAAGGTGCCGGAGGCGCTGTGGTCCGCCATGTACTGCATCCACCACCAGAACAGGTAGATCCCCCCCAGGCCCAGCGGTGCGCCGACCAGGTATCCGATGACGATCGCGGTCTGGCTGACCCTCTCGGCGCGGGCCAGCAGCTCCGAGCGCAGCTCGACGCGGGCCGCCACGGCCAGGAAGTCCTGTTGAATCCCATGTCTGTAGGTCTGGTTGTGGGCGATCCGGGTGTTGAGGCTGGCCTCGAAGGCGGCGGTCTGGGTCCGCGCTTCGATCGTCAACCCGTCGGTGCGCACCGTCGTGGCGCCGACGCCTCTCCCCCCGAGACGGCGTCTGCACGCCTCGAGGATGTCCGCCTGGATGCGCTCGGCGACCTGTCGGGCCTGGCCGCCATCGGGCCCGGCCACGATGGTCTCGCGGAAGGTCGCGATGACGCCTCTCTCTGCGTCGCTCGGCATGGTGGGCTCCTCTGCGTTGGCGGCTTCCTACCGCGGGTCGGGTGGTCCGACGCCCAGGCGACGCCCAGGCCTACGCCCCTTGGCGCCGCCCTGGAACCACGCCCTGCTACGGTGCCTCCACCACACCCAGATCCACCAGCTGACCGCCGACGTAGGCACCGAACAGCTCGTTGCCGTGCGCGGTGAAGTGGATGTCCTCACGGAAGAACAGGCGGTCCTCATCCTCCGCGTGGGCCTTGAAGTGCTCGAGCGGGTCGATGGTCGGGATGGAGGCCTCCCGAAGAGCCTCACGGAGATGTCTCGTGGGCGCCTCCGTGTCCCAGACCTGGGTCTCCATCTTGGGGAACCTCTTGACCCGATGGTCCCAGTCATGCGGATAGACCTGGACGGCGTCGGGCACCAGGGCCACGGCGAAGTCGGCCCCGAGGCGCTCGGAGCGGTCCTGCAGCTCCTGGATGAGCCGAACCGAGATGCGCATGGCCTCATTCCACACCGCTGGAGGATCGGCCAGGAAGACCTGGAAGAGCACCGGGTAGCCATGCTCCTGCGTCATCCGGAAGCCTGCGCGCCTGCGCTCGAAGTAGCGCCCGACCAGTCGGGCTGTGTCGCTCGCGCGCCAGAGCGGCCACCAGACAGCGGCACGCCTGGCCTCCAACTGCGCGTCCGAGATTGGCACGAGCTCTTCGTTCGACCCCAGGCGATAGAAGGGGACCCGTCCAGCCGACTTGTCCTCGAGTTGGAAGCTGTTGTTGAACGGATCGTTGGCCACGCAGAACGCGAGCAGCACCAGGTCCGGGTGCGCCGGAGCGCCATAGATGTCGAAGATCTCCAGCTGTTCGGCCGTTCCCGTGCTGCTCTGCCCCAGGTTGATCATCTCCACCGGGCGCCCAAGCCGCGCCTCCAACTGTCGTCCGATCTCGCTCCACCAGGTGTTCTCGATGGAAACCTGCAGGGCTTCCGCGTAGGAATCCCCGACGACCACCACCCGGAAGACGCCCGGCGCCGGCCGCCAGGCGTGCTGCTGGTCGTGGAACCCGTGCTCGTTGATCTCCACATACGACTCGAACTCGTCGTTGGGGTCGACGTGGCGGTAGCTGGACCGGGGGCGCTCGTCGCGCTGGTCCAGAGTCCCTCGGATGATGGCAGGCGGCTGAGGCTGCCACACCCTGACCTGGATCTCCAGCCCCAGGAGGGCCAGCGCGAGGGCGGCACACGCCGTGGCCAGCCGCAGCGCCCAGCGCCGTGAAGCGTTCCGCGGGTGTGGGGTTTCCGGTGAACGGCGCGCCGTGCCCGTCAAGGAAGTGTGAGTAATGCACATAGAAAGTACGGTTTCGAAGAACCAAGGCAACCTACCCCCGCCCGGTGTGGCCCTCAAGCGTCCCCGCCGTTTCCACGCACTGCGCGCCCTCGGCGACCCCAGCCTGGACACCCGTGCATCGCCCTTGAAGGCGCTGTTTCAGCCTCCTCGTGCCTGGATGGAATTTTCGGCTGGCCGCTGGGAGCCCCCGGCACGCCGAGCTACACTCCGCTCCCGCCCCCTCCCCCCCCGGAGCGACCATGCAGATCGAGACCTCCCTCCTGATCCCGGGCCCCTGGAAGAGCCGCGAGCAGGTGGCCGCGGCCATGGCCGGGCTGCCCGCGTCCGACGGCCCGCGCTACCGCGTAGACGGCGAGCACCTGGTGCAGGTCACCTCCGGTGAGAGCGTGCTGTGGAGCTGGGGGCCGCCCGCGGAGGGCTCGCGGCGCGGCTTCGAGCTGGCCGGCCGGGGCGCCTTCGAGCCCGCCGAGCTGGACGCCATCGCCGCCTGTGGGGGCGTGGTGGTGCTCGTGGACAGCGACAGCGGCTCGCCCGAGGCCGCCCGCCGCCTGCTGGCCTTCGGCGAGGCCGTGATCCGGGCCGGGGGCCTCGCGGTGATGGTGGAGTCCGCGGGCCTGGCCCACACGGGCAGCGCCTGGCGCGACCTGGCGGCCGAGGCCGCCGAGCCCGAGGCCCTGCTGCTGGCCTTCGTGATCCCCATCGGCGACCCGGAGGATGGCTACTTCACCTGCGGGATGCACAACCTCGGCCTGCCCGACGTGCTGCTGCCCCCGGTGCTGGAGCCCGAGGAGTCGGGCGATCTGCTCGACGCTTTCACCTTCTACATGCTCGCCGAGGAGCCCACCCTGGAGGAAGGCGACGCCTTCGCGCCGGCCGAGGACGCGCCCGCGTGGATCCTGGAGCGCCGCGACTGCGAGCACTTCGAGGAGGACAGCCCGCTGTTCAACCCCTTCGGGCTGTGGCTCCTGCTGCCGGAGGACGACGAGGAGGGGGAGGAGTAGCGCTACTCCCCCGCCTGCAGCGCGAGCGGCACGGTGATCTCGACCGTGGCACCTTCCTCGGGGGCGACGAACTCCAGGTCGTCCAGCACGGTGTGGGCGCAGACCTCGAAGGGCCCCGGGGCCTGGGTGGCGTTGCCCTCGGCGTCGAGCACCCGTACGGTGCTGATCCGGCCGAGCAGATCGCCGTTGGCCTCCTCTTCGCCCTCGATGGTGAGGCGGATCTGCAGCACCTGCCCCTCACTCCCCCGCCCCTGGTGCTCGCGCCAGCAGCCGCGCAGCGCGTCGTCGCGCTCGGTGATGAGATCGAGCGGCGAGAGCCCGAGCTGTCCGACGGGCAGCTCGCCCCGCATGGCGGCCTGCATCACGGGGTCGTCGGAGTAGTCGATGGGCTCGGGCGGCGGCGCGCCGGGCACGTTGACGGGGCGCTCCTCCGCGGGCTCGATGAAGGGGAGGTGGCCTCCGGACGCGGGCGCGGTGCGCGATGGGGCACGCACCGTTGCGCTGGGAGCCGCCACGACGGGATCGGGCTCGGGCAGGGGAGGCGAGGGACGCAGCAGCCACCAGGCCAGGCCCAGGGACAGCAGCGCGAGGACGGAGAGCAGTACGGCGCGGTTCTTCATGGCGGGATCATGCCCCGACAGACCTCCAGGCACCACCGCGAAACCATGAAAAAACCAGATCCCCCTCGTGCGGCCGCGCGGGCAGGTTAGACCGCTCCGTCCCCGGGCGTCCTCCGGCGTTCACGAATTCATGAAATCAGCGCGAGTCCTCCGGACAGGCTCCGGATGGGAGGTCCCATGACCATGATGAGGTACGAGCAGGTCTCCATCGCCAGCGTGGTGAGCGTCGAGGCCCCCCACCGCGTCACCTCGGCCTGGCTCGAGGAGCAGCTCGCGCCCACCATGCAGCGGCTCGGCATCCGGCCGAACCTGCTGGAGAGCCTCTCGGGCATCGTGGCGCGCCGCTGGTGGGATCCGGAGACCGCCTTCTCCACCGCGGCCACCATGGCGGCCGAAAAAGCCATCGCGGCGGCCGGGATCGAGAGAGGTCAGCTCGGCGTCCTCATCAACACATCGGTGTGTCGCGACTACATCGAGCCCTCCACGGCCTGCCTGGTGCACGGCAACCTCGAGCTGCACCCCACCTGCATGAACTTCGATCTCGGCAACGCCTGCCTGGCCTTCATCAACGGCATGGACGTGGCCGCCAACATGATCGAGCGCGGCCAGATCGACTGGGCCATCATCGTGGACGGCGAGGGCAGCCGCTTCGTCCAGGAGACCACCATCCAGCGCCTGCTGGATCCAGCCACCGACGAGGCTGAATTCCGCGGCAGCTTCGCCACCCTGACGCTGGGCTCCGGGGCGGCGGCCATGGTCCTGGGCCGCTCCGACCTCGTCCCCGGCGGTCACCGCTACCTGGGCAGCGTGAGCCTGGCCGCCACCCAGCACCGCCACCTCTGCCACGGCCAGCCCGACCGGATGTGGACCGACACCAAGGCCCTGCTCATGGGCGGGCTGCAGCTCGCGGGCCAGACCTGGGGGCGGGCCAAGGAGGAGCTCGGCTGGCGGCCGGAATGCCTCTCCCAGTTCATCATCCACCAGGTCAGCAAGGTCCACACCGAGCAGCTCGCGGCGCTCTGCCGCCTGCCGCTGGACCGCATCCACCGCATCTACCCCGAGTACGGCAACATCGGCCCCGCCGCGGTGCCCATCGTGCTGGCCCAGGCGGCCGAGCAGGGCAAGCTCGCGGCCGGCGACCGCGTGGCCCTCATGGGCATCGGCAGCGGGCTGAATTGCACCATGGGCGAGGTGGTGTGGTAGGGCCGGCCCACCGCGATAGACGGCCGCCCATGAACATCCCCACCCACCTCTACCCCTGGACCGGCCAACGGCTCGACCTCGGCGGTCTCTCCCTCCACTACCTGGACGAGGGCGCCGGCCCGCCCGTGCTCTGCGTGCACGGCAACCCCACCTGGTCCTTCTACTACCGGGCGCTGGTGCGGGAGCTGTCGGCGGATCACAGGGTGATCGTGCCGGATCACATCGGCTGCGGCCTGTCGGACAAGCCCGGTGACGAAGCCTACGAGTACACGCTCGCGCGCCGCATCGCCGATCTCGGCGCGCTGGTGGATCACCTCGGCGTCACGGAGGGCCTCACCCTCGTGGTGCACGACTGGGGCGGCGCCATCGGGTTGGGCATGGCCGAGGTTCGGCCCGGGCTCGTGAAACGCCTGGTGGTGCTCAACACCGGCGCCTTCCCACTGCCCCCGGCCAAGAGCCTGCCCTTCCTGCTGTGGCTGGCGCGCGACACGGGCGTCGGCTCCCTGCTGGTGCGCCGGCTCAATGCCTTCTCGCGCGGCGCCGCCATGCTGTGCACCACCCGCCACAAGCTGGCGCCCGAGGTCAAGCAGGGCCTCACGGCCCCCTACGAGCCCCCCGAGAACCGCCTGGCCACCCTGCGCTTCGTGCAGGACATCCCGCTGGGCCCCGAGCACCGCGCCTGGGCGTCCGTCAAGGCCGTGGAGGCCAGCCTGCCGCGCTACCGAGAGATCCCGGTGCTGCTCTGCTGGGGCATGAAGGACTTCGTCTTCGACCACCACTTCCTCGACCGTTTCGTGGAGGAGTGGCCCGCGGCCGAGGTGCTGCGCCTGGAAGACGCCGGCCACTACGTGCTGGAGGACGCCCCCGAGGAGGTGGTCCCGCGCATCCGGGCCTTCCTGGACGCCCACCCCCTGGAGAAGGCGCCGTGAGCGCGCTGCAGCCCCTGGACGGCACCGGCGTCACCAACATCGCCGGCTACCTGCCGCTGGCAGCCCGGGCCTGGCCCCACCGCATCGCCGTGGCCTTCCCCGCGGGCCGCGATGCCGCCGGCCGCGTGGCCTGGTCCCACCTCACCTTCGCCCAGCTCGATCGCGAGAGCGACCGGCTGGCGTCGGGCCTGCGAAAGGTGGGCATCACCCGCGGCATGCGCACCGTGGTCATGGTCAAGCCCGGCATCGAGCTGTTCACCCTGGTCTTCGCGGTGTTCAAGGCCGGCATCGTGCCCGTCATGGTGGACCCGGGCATGGGGGTCGAGAACCTGAAGAAGTGCCTGGCCGAGGCCAGGCCCGAGGCCTTCATCGGGGTGCCCATCGCGCACGCCCTGCGCCTCCTGCTCGGCTGGGGCCGCGGCACGGTGCGCATCAACGTCACCGCGGGCCGCAGGTGGTTCTGGGGTGGCTCCACCCTGCGGGACGCCCTGGTCATGGGTGGCGAGGATCCCGCCTGCATCGACCCGGCCGAGGACGAGCTGGCCGCCATCCTGTTCACCTCCGGCGGCACGGGCGTGCCCAAGGGCGTGGAGTACGTGCACAAGAACTTCCTGGCCCAGATCGAGGCCATCCGCGGCATGTACGACATCCTCCCGGGTGAGATCGACCTGCCCACCTTCCCGCTGTTCGCCCTGTTCAACCCGGCGCTGGGCTCCACCTCCATCATCCCCGAGATGGACGCCACGCGGCCTGCCAGGGTCAACCCCCTGCGCCTCTACGAGGCGGTGCGCGACTGGGGGGTCAGCACCATGTTCGGCTCGCCTGCCCTGCTGGAGACCGTCTCCCGCCACGCCGTGGCCCACGGGGAGCGGCTGCCCACCATCCGCCGCGTCATGTCCGCCGGCGCGCCCGTGCCGGCGCCCATGATGGAGCGCTTCCTCCCCCTGCTGGCCGAAGATGCGGTGGTGGTCACCCCCTACGGCGCCACCGAGTGCCTGCCCGTGGCCACCCTCTCCTCCAGGGAAATCCTGGCCGAGACCCGGCATGCGGCCGACGAGGGCCGCGGCGTGTGCGTGGGGCGGCCCGTCCCTTCGGTCGAGGTGGCCATCCTCCCCTGCCATGACGACCCCATCCCGGCCTGGAGCGAGCAGCTGCGCCTGCCCGCGGGCGAGGTGGGCGAGATCACCGTCAAGGGGCCCCAGGTCACCCGGGCCTACTTCGGCCGCGACCAGGCCACGGCCGCCGCCAAGATCCGCGACCCGGACGGCGGTATCTGGCACCGCATGGGCGATCTGGGCTACCTCGACGAGCAGGGCCGCCTGTGGTTCTGCGGCCGCAAGGCCCACCGGGTCGAGACCGGCACCGAGCGCCTGCTCACCATCCCCTGCGAGGCGGTCTTCAACCAGCACCCGCTGGTGCGCCGCAGCGCGCTGGTGGCGGTCCGGCGCGGCGAGGCGGTGGAGCCGGGGATCTGCGTCGAGCTCGAGCCGGGTGCCGCGGCCGGCGACGCGCTGGTGGGCGAGCTGGAGGCGCTGGGCGCCGCCGCGCCACACACCCGCTCCATCCAGCGCTTCTTCGTCCACCCGGGCTTCCCGGTGGACGTGCGCCACAACGCCAAGATCGATCGGCTGGCCCTCGGGCGCTGGGCGAGCCAGCAGGCGAGAGGCTAGGGATGCGCGCGCTGGTCACGGGCGGCGGGGGTTTCCTGGGCGGCGCCATCGTCAGGCGCCTGCGTGAGCGCGGCGATGCCGTGGTGAGCCTGGCCCGCGGCGACTACCCGGCGCTGCGCGCGCTGGGCGTCGAGACCGTGCAGGCCGACATGGCCGACGTCGACGCGGTGAAGGCCGCGGCCGAGGGCTGCGACGTGGTCTTCCACGTGGCGGCCAAGGCGGGCGACTGGGGCAGCTACGAGAGCTTCTTCCACCCCAACGTCACGGGCACCCACAGCGTGCTGGCCGTCTGCCAGGCCCTGGGCATCCCCCGCCTGGTCTACACCAGCACCCCCAGCGTGGTGCACGCGGGCGGCGACATCGAGGGTGGCGACAACACCATGCCCATCCCCGAGCACTTCGATGGCTTCTACCCGGCCACCAAGGCCATGGCCGAGCGCGAGGTGCTGGCCGCGAACGCCCCCGCCTTCGCCACCCTGTCCCTGCGCCCGCACCTGGTCTGGGGTCCGGGCGACAACAACCTCGGCCCGCGCATCGTGGCTCGTGCTCGCGCCGGCCGCCTGCGCCTGGTGCGCGCTCCCGGCAAGCAGGTGGACGCCTGCTACATCGACAACGCGGTGGACGCCCACCTGCTGGCCGCCGAGCGCCTGGCCCCCGGCGCGGCCTGTGCCGGCAAGGCCTACTTCGTCACCAACGACGAGCCCATGTCCACCGCCGCGCTCATCAACGGCATGCTGCGGGCAGCCGGCGAGCCCCCCTGCACCCGCGAGGTCTCCCCCGGGCTCGCCTACGCGCTGGGTGCGGTGGCCGAGTGGGCCTGGAGGCTGCTGCCGCTCGCGGGCGAGCCCCCCATGACCCGCTTCCTGGCGCGCCAGCTCGCCACCTCCCACTGGTACGACATCACGGCCACCCGCGAGGATCTCGGCTACACGCCCAGGGTGAGCACGGCCGAAGGCATGGAGCGGCTGGCCCGGGCCTGGCGCGCGGGGGGCCTGGGCCGGTAGTCGGCCCGGGCGGCGCGGACGATCGGCCCCCCTGTCAGTCGCCCTCGTAGGCGTAGCGCGCCCACTGGTTGGGCTCGCCCACGATCAGCAGGTCCCCGCGGTCGGTCAGCGTGATCCCCTCGGGCTTGGACAGGCCGGTGTCGGTGATGTCCAGGACGCCATGCACGGCGCCGTCGGGGTCCACGTCCAGCACCGCGTCGCTCTGCTCGCTCAGGATCAAGAGGCGCCCGGTGCGGGGGTCGAACAGGCAGCTCGCCAGGTCCCCGGCGTGCTCCGCCAGCAGTGTCTCGGCGTCGAAGGCCACGGACACCGCGAGGCTGCCGTCCTCGTAGCTGGCGTCGGCGTCGGTGGCGGGGCGTTCGAAGGTGTACACCTCCATGGGGCTCCGCTCCTTGCAGACCCAGAAGGTGCGCGTGGTCGCGTCGTAGGCGATGCCCTCCCCCCCGCTGTTGCCCATGTCGTCCGCGGCGTAGGTGAGCACCTGCCAGGCGGCGAGGTCCAGCGAGGTGGCGCCGTCGTCGGGCACCGCGCCCAGATAGACCACGCCGTCCTCGGTGACCAGCGCGTAGGTGGGGTTGTCCTCGGCGTCCTGGCCCAGGTAGGCGATGTCCTCGGTGTCCCGGTAGTCCACGTTCGACAGCGCGATCACCCGCAGCGTGGCCATGTCCGCGTCCAGCTCCACCAGGATGCGGCTGCTGTCCAGCACGGCCATGAAGGTCTGGGTGATGGGATTCCAGGCGATGCCCGAGAGGTTCGTGGTGATCTCGGGCACCGTGTCCGCCTCCGTGGCCAGGATGTAGTCCTGCAGCGGCGAGTCCTGCTGCTCGCAGCCCTCCTGGACCGCGGGATCGGCGTCGTCGCAGTCCGTGCCGCCCCAGGCCTCGGCGTCCGCGCCGTCCCCGTCGGCGTCGTAGTCGCTGCCCCCGCTGCAGTCCGCGTCCACGCCGTCGTAGAAGGTCTCCGTGGCGCCCGGGTTCACCGCGGGATCCGTGTCGTCGCAGTCATCGCCGCCGTGCGCCTCGGCGTCGTAGCCGTCGCCGTCCGCGTCCGTGACCGGCGGGCTGGTGTCCGCGCCGCTGTCGCCCGTGTCGGGCACGGGCTCGCCGGTGTCCGCGGCGCTGTCGGGGGCCGGCGGTGACGTGTCGCCGGTGTCCTGGGGAGCCGGTGTGCAGGCCAGGAAAACCAGGAGCGGGAGGACGAGGGACCGCATGGCCGGATGGTAGCACAGCGCGGCGCCCTACCAGCACTTCCATGGATCGAGGAAGTAGACCGCGCCTTGTGGCAGGCCGTCGCCGGACACCTCGCCGTCCATGGGCGCGCCCACCACGAGGAAGGGCAGGCCGTCGGGGCCGAGCTCGAGGGCCGCCACGGCCGTGTAGCCGAATTCTGAGCCTTCGGGGCCGCGGATGCGGGCGTCGGCCTGGGCTGTGTCCTGGGTGGGCGGCAGGCTGGGGCCGCCGTAGTAGATCAGGACGGGCCCATCGCCGCTCTCCAGGGGAACGCCGGGGGCGCCGATGACGAGATCGGCGTATTCATCGCCGTTGAAGCTGCCGTTCAGGGCGATGCGCGGGTCCTCGGCCAGCACGGCGGTTGTCTCCCACTCCACGTCGAACAGGCGCACCTCGGCGCTGGACGCCGCGCTGCGCTGGGACCAGAGATCGCCCGAGAGCACCTCCACCTCATGGGCCGTGAAGGTGCTGTTGGTGGAGACCAGCGCGAGGTCGGGGTAGCCGTCGGCGTCCATGTCGCCGCCCGCCGCCAGGGCCTGGCCGATGCGGCGGGTGTCCTCGCCCTTGACCAGGTGATCGAGATCGTCGAGGGTCAGGGAGGCCTCGGCGATGTCCTCGCCCCTGAGCACGCCGACCATGCCGTCGTCCAGGGCGCTGCCTGGCGCCGCCACCACGACGTCCTGCACGCCCGAGCCGTCGAGGTCCAGCATCACGGCGCCGGCGGTGCCCACGAACTCGTGTTCACTCGTGCCCGTGATGGCGACGAAAGCCAGCTCCGGGGTGATGGTGTCGCTCCCTCGCAGGGCCATCTGGTCGAAGAGGTCCACCTCCCCGAGGTACTTCTTGTTGTACTCCCCATCGACGTTGGCCAGGGGCGCCCCCACCGCCAGCATGGGCCCCTTGGCGCTCTCCGGGTCGAACAGGACGGTGGCCCGGCCGAAGCCATCGCCGGGCTCGGCGCCCTCGATGATCAGCGAGGCGTCCGCCGCGTTCAGCTCGCGCTCGCCCCAGGTGCCCTCCCGCGCTTCGGCCCACCCCCCGGAGCGGAACAGGTAGACGTGGCCCGGGTTGGTGCCGTTGTCCGGCGCGGGCGCGCCGATGACCACCTCGGGCAGGCCGTCGTCCTCGATGTCGGGCAGCCAGGCGAGGCTGGCGCCGAACTGCTCGGCGGCGGCCATGTTGAAGCGCAGGGCGGTGCGTTGGACCACGTCGGCAGCGGCCAGATCCGCCGCCGTGCCACCGGGGACCAGGTAGACCGCGGCGCTGCCCATGGGGGCGGACACGAGCAGATCCCCCAGCCCGTCGGGGCTCGGGTCGAGGGGCCCCTTGCCTACGTCATCGAAGGAGACCGCGTCCATGGCCGTGGGCGCCAGGGAGGTGCCCAGGCCTCCGGTGGGGCCGAGCTGGCCGTGCAGGCCGGCGTTGAGGCCGGTGGCATCCTGCCAGCCATCCCCCCAGGGCAGCTCGTCCGTGACGCCGTCGCAGTCGTCGTCCACGGAGTTGAGCGCCTCGGGCGCGCCCGGATGGACGGAGGGATCGCTGTCGTCGCAGTCGTCACCCTCGCAGGCCTCGCCGTAGTGGCCGTCGCCGTCCTCGTCGCCCGCGTCCGCGCCGCTGCAGTCCTGGTCGAGGCCATCGCAGGGCGTGTCCTCGGCGCCCGGGTGCACGTCCGGGTCGCTGTCGTCGCAGTCATCGCCGCCGCAGGCCGGATCGAGGGCGCCGTCGCCGTCCACGTCGGCTTCCGGGGCGCCGTCGCAGTTCGTGTCCACGCCGTCGCAGGGGTCGTCGTCGGCGTCCGGGTTGACGGCAGGGTCGAGATCGTCGCAGTCCTCCGTCCAGGCCCAGCCGTCGCCGTCCAGGTCGTCGCCTGGGAGGGCGGGCAGGCACCCCGCGACGGGGAGCGCGAGCAGCAGCGCGAGTCTCATGGTGACCTCCAGAGAGGGCTCTATCCCGAGGCGGGCGCGCGGCGGCACCCCAGGGAAACCGCGGGCGATCCTGGATCGGTAATCCCGCGGACATACCGTTTTCTCTACATCCTGCTAATCTCCATGGGTCCTGGCCCCCCTGGCGCCTCTGGCCGCCAGGTCCCCACCCCCACGGAGTCCTCCTTGCCCCGCTCCCCCACTCCCCTGCAGATCCTGGTCATCGGCAGCGCCGCGGCGCTCTGCCTGGCGGCCGCCGAGCCCGCCGAGAGCCCACCCCCAGCGCCCGGCGCAGCGCCCGACGGGCGCGCCCTGTTCGAGGCCAACTGCGCGGCCTGCCACGCGGTGGACGGGCGGGGCAACCCCCAGCCCGTGGTGGGCTTCGCACAGCCCCTGCCCGACCTCACCGACTGCGACTTCACCTCCCGGGAGCCCGCCGCGGACTGGGGCGGCGTGGTGGCCGAAGGAGGCCCGCTGCGCGGGTTCTCACCCATCATGCCCGCCTTCGGGGAGGCCCTGACCCAGGGGGAGGTCCAGCTCATCCTGGGGCACATCTACGGCTTCTGCGAGGAGCCCCAGCGCTACCCGCGCGGCGAGCTGAACCTGCCGTACGCGCTGTTCACCTCCAAGGCTTTCATCGAGGACGAGCTGGTGCTGACCGTCACCAGCGCCACGGACGGCTCGCTGGACCTGGGCACCGCGCTCACCTACGAGAAGCGCTTCGGCACCCGCAACAACTTCGAGGTCAAGGTGCCCTGGACCACCATGGAGGGCGCCGACGGCGCGGTCACGGGCATCGGCGATGTGGCCGTGGCCGCCAAGCGCGCCCTGGTGTCCAACGCCCGAAGCGGCTCCATCCTCTCCCTGGCCGCCGAGCTGGTGCTGCCGGTGGGCAACCCGGAGCGCGGCCTGGGCAAGGGCTACACCGTGGCCGAGCCCTTCCTCGCCTACGGGCAGATCCTGCCAGCCGGGTTCTTCGCCCACGCGCAGGTGGGCAGCGGCGTACCCCTGGTGGCGGGGCACGACCTGGAGGTGTTCTGGCGCGCGGTCCTCGGCAAGACCTTCGTGGCCGGCCAGTACGGGCGGGCCTTCTCGCCCATGGTGGAGGTGTTGGGGGTCTGGGAGGAGGAGGTCGCCTGGGCGGTGGCGCCCGAGCTGCACATCACGCTGAACCAGCGCCAGCACATCATGCTGGTGGGGGGCGCCAAGGTCCCCGTGAGCGACTTCGATCCCGCCGCGGTGGAGGCACGCATCGCCCTGCTCTGGGACTGGTACGACGGTGGCCTGGGAGAGGGGTGGTAGTCATGCGCATCTTCACCTTCGTCACGGCCTTCGCCTTGCTCATCGCCCCCCTGTGCGCCCGCGCCGCCGACCCGGCCGGGATCTTCGAGCCCTCCGACCGCTGCCTGGCCTGCCACAACGGCATGACCGCATCCGACGGCGCCGACCTGAGCGTCGGCGTGGACTGGCGCTCCTCCATGATGGCCAACGCCGCCCGCGACCCCTACTGGCAGGGCTCGGTGCGGCGGGAGGTCCTCGATCACCCCCTCCACCAGGGCGCCATCGAGGACAAGTGTTCCACCTGCCACATGCCCATGATGCGCTACGCCGCCAAGGGGGCGGGCGAGCAGGGGCGCGTGCTGGTCAACCTGCCCGACGGCGCCGTGCTGTCCGCCGGTGAGCCCGCCTTCGCCGCGGACGGCGTGAGCTGCACGGTCTGCCACCAGATCACCGTGGAGGGCCTCGGGGAGGAGCAGAGCTTCACCGGCGGGTTTGTGATCGACACGGGTCTGCGCCAGGTGCTGGGGCCCGTAGAGGTGGACGCCGGTCGCACGCGGGTGATGCAGAGCTCCAGCACCTTCGAGCCCCGCGAATCCGAGCACGTCCGCCAGGCGGCCCTCTGCGGGAGCTGCCACACCCTCTACACCCACGCCTACGGGCCCGATGGCGAGGTCACCGGCGAGCTCGCGGAGCAGATGCCCTACCAGGAGTGGCTGCACAGCGCCTACGTGGAGCAGCGCACCTGTCAGGACTGCCACATGCCGGACGCCGGCGAGGCCGCCTACAGCTCGGTGCTCCCCAAGGAGCACCCCAGGGTGGCCCAGCACGTGTTCCGCGGCGGCAACTTCTTCATGCCGCGGGTGCTCAACGCCCACCGCGCCGCGCTCGGCGTGCAGGCCGGCGCCCTGGAGCAGGAGGCCACCGCGAACAGCGCGGCCGCGAACCTGGCCGACCGCACCGCGGAGCTGAGCGTGGCGGGCGCCGTGGCCGACGGCACCCTGGAGCTGAGCGTGGCGGTGCGCAACCTGGCCGGCCACAAGCTGCCCACGGCCTACCCCTCGCGCCGCGTGTGGCTGCACGTCACCGTGCGGGGCGTGGACGACGCCGTGCTGTTCGAGTCGGGCGCCCTGCGGCCCGACGGCAGCATCGCCGGCAACGACAACGACGCCGATCCGGCGGCCTACGAGCCCCACTACGCCCGTGTAGAGCGCCCCGATCAGGTCCAGATCTGGGAGCCAGTCCTGGCGGGGCCCGGGGGCGCGGTCACCACCGGCCTGCTCACCGCCACCGGCTACGTGAAGGACAACCGCCTGCTGCCGCGGGGCTTCGACGCCGCCACGGCGGACCCCGACATCGCGGTGTACGGTGCCGCCTCCACCGATCCCGACTTCGGCCCCGGAGGCGACACCGTGATCTACGCCGTGCCCGTGGCGGAGGCCGGCGCGCTGCGGGTGGAGGTGGCCCTGCTGTACCAGCCCATCGGTTACCGCTGGGCCCACAACCTGGGCGGCTACGACGCCCTGGAGCCCGCCCGCTGGGTGCGGTTCTACGAGGAGCTGGCCCACGCTTCGGGCGTGACCCTGGCTGAGGCCGCGCTGGAGGTGAGCGTCCCGGTGGAGGCGGCGCCCGAGTAGCGGGCCACGGGAACCCCGCGCGGCCCCCGGGTGTCGTCTCCGCACGGAGGTACCCCTGCGCGCCCGCACCGCCATCGTGCTGTCCTTCCTGCTCGTCACCCTGCTCGGCCTGCGCCTGACCACCGCGGACGGCGGGGAAGACCGCGCAGCGCAGCTTCTGGAACAGCAGGTCACGGCCTGGCAGGACCCGGAGCAGCGCGCGGCCACCCGCGCGGATCTGCGTCGCTACAACCCCGAGTGGGACTTCATGCAGCGCACCTTCCTGGTGCTCTCCCTGGCCGACGCCGCCCTCGCCGAGCCCGCGCGCCAGCCCGAGCTGCTGCCCGTCATGGACAGCCTCATCGACGACACCCTCGCGCAGATCGAGGCCCACGGCGCCCGCTGGTTCCTGATGGACTACGTGGACCGCGCGCCCTTCCGGAACACGCAGGGCCGCTCCCTGTTCGTGGACGGCGAGGTGGCGCTCATGCTCGGCGCCCGCCGCCTGGTGCGGGACGACCCGGCGCGCGCCGCGCAGCACCAGGCCTGGGACGCCCTGATCGAGCGGCACTTCGCAGAGGCTCCGGCGCTCCTGCCCGAGTCCTACCCGGACGAGGCCTGGCTGTTCTGCGTCACCAACGCGCTGGTGGCCCTGCGCATGGCCGACGCCCTGGACGGCAGCGACCACGGGCCCCTGGTGGCGCGTTGGGTGAGCCAGGCCAGGGCCGACCTGCTGGAGCCCACCACGGGCCTGCTGGGCTCCGAGTTCACCTGGGACGGCGCCATGCTGGACGGGCCCGAGGGCAGCAGCATCTGGCTGGTGGCCACCAACCTGCTGCTGCTGGACGAGCCCTTCGCCCGTGACCAGTACGCCCGCGCCCGCGACGCCCTGTACGGCAGCCTGGCGGGCCTGGGCTACGCCCGCGAGTGGGGACCAGGCTGGGAGGGCCCGGTAGACGTGGACTCCGGCCCCATCGTGCCGGTGCTGGACGCCAGCCCCTCCAGCAGCGGCTTCGCGCTGATGGCCGCGACCGCCTTCGGGGACGAGCCCACCCGCGCCGCGCTGGAGCGCTCGCTGCACGCCGCCGATCTGCTGGTGCGCCTCGACCCGCGCCTGGCCGCCCTGGCCGACAACGCCGTGGGCGACGCGGTGCTCCTGCACGCGCTGACCTTCGGGCCGTTGTGGGCGGAGATCGGGGAGCGGCTGGAGGGCTGAAGGTCATACTGGGTGCAACCCAGGAGAACCGCCATGAGCAGCACGACCCTCGGCGTCAAGGTGGACGAAGTCACCCGCGCCCGGCTCCAGGCGCTGGCCCGGGCGA
The DNA here is from genome assembly GCA_043814015.1 of Pseudomonadota bacterium. GTDB lineage: Bacteria > Myxococcota_A > UBA796 > UBA796 > JAFGLY01 > JBDRKM01. The sequence goes on along the minus strand of JBDRKM010000300.1, from coordinate 11,803 downwards.
AGGACCGCACCCCCCACTGGCTCCTGCGCGCCTCGCGGCAGCCCGGCGGGCCGCGACCGCCATCCTGGAGGGGGCGGCGCTGCTCGGTGAGCACCCCGAGGCGGGGCGTCGCCTCGATGACGCCCGGCGAGAGTGGTTCGTGCCCTTCGCGGCGGGGGCCTACGTGCTCCGCTCTCGGCTCGACCCCGAAGGGGATCCCGTGGTGATCCGGGTCTGGCACAGCCGCGAGGATCGCCCGCGGCCTTGAGCGCCCCCTGCCAGCCGGGTAGCCTTGCCCCATGACCCGCATCGCCCTCCTCGTGATGCTGCTGCCGGCCTGCTCCGATCCCACGGTGCAGCAGCATGGCCTCACCTTCCGCTCGGTGACCCAGGGCGCCAACCAGGTCTGGGTCTCCGAGGTGACCTGGCAGGGTCACAGCGCCGCGTTGCCCTTCTACCACCTGCCCGACCAGACCCTCGACGTCAGCCTGCCCGCCGACGTGCTGGCCTGGCTGAACGCCCCCACCTTCGCCCCCAGCCAGGTCTCCGTGGCCGTGGATCCCGACGCCACCCACTACACAACCACCGCCGGGGTGGGGCTCTCCAGCCTCATCGAGGACCTCGGCCTGTTCGGCGGAGCCCGGGTGGAGATGGCCTTCTCCAAGCCCAACCAGCGCCCCGAGCGGCTGCCCGTGGTGGACTGCGGGCAGGCCTCGGAGGGAGTCGCCGTGTTCGTGGTCGAGCAGGGCGGCCGCAACGAGCTGCGCCGTGAAGGCCACTGCGTGCGCGCGATCTACCACGTCCCCCAGGACGCCATCCGGGTGACCGAGCGCCTCGGCTATGGGCTGATCGGGGTGCTCTGAAGGGCGCGGGGCTCAGCCCTGGATGGCCTTCGCGATGGCCGCCAGCAGCTCGGCCGCCCGGTATGGCTTCTGGATGAACCCCGCCAGGCCCTTGCCGGCGAAGCGGTTCACGGCGTCCTGCTCGTTGTAGCCGCTGGTGAGCACCACGCGGACATCCGCGCGCAGCCGCCTGAGCTCCCGGAAGGTCTCCTGGCCGTCCATCTGGGGCATGGAGAGATCGAGCAGCACGCAGTCGATCTCCTGGCCGCGGGACGCGAACAGATCCACGGCGGCGCGGCCGTCCCGGGCCGTGATCACGTCGTACCCACCGTGGCGCAGCATGGCCGCGCCCACCACGCGCACGGTCTGCTCGTCGTCCACCAGCAGGACCGTGGCCTGGCTGTGTGCCGGGATGGTGGGCTCACCCTCCGGGACCGCGACCCGGCGCAGATCGTCGGGGGAGGCCGGGAACAGCACCTTGAAGGTGGAGCCGCGCCCGGCCTCGCTGTAGACCTTGATGGCGCCCTTGTGCCCCTTGACGATCCCGCGCACGGCCGCCAGGCCGAGGCCGCGGCCCGTGAACTTGGTGGTGAAGAAGGGCTCGAAGATGCGCGCGCGGGTGACATCATCCATGCCGCAGCCCGTGTCGGAGACCTCCAGGTAGGTGTAGGTCCCGGCCGGCAGCTCGGTGTCGAGGCCGACACCGTCGAGGTAGGCGCCGTCGCACTCCATCACGCCCGTGCTGATGGTGATGACCCCGGAGTGCTCCCCGATGGCTTCGGCGGCGTTGGTGATCAGGTTCATCACCACCTGCCTCAGCTGGGTCGCGTCGGCCCGCACCGCGGGCAGGCTGCGCGCGAGATGGTAGTTGAGGACAGCCTTCTTGGAGATGTTGGCCTCCATCAGGTGGCTGATCTCCTGCAGCAGGGTGTTGAGGTCCAGGCGGTCGATCACGAAGCGGCCCTTGCCCGAATACGCCAGCATCTGGCGGGCGAGATCGGCGGCGCGCCGGGCGGCCAGCTCCACGCCCTCGAGGTTGGCGCGGGCCGGGGACTCGGGCGCCAGATCCATCAGGGCGAGATCGGCGTTGCCCAGGATCCCCACGAGCAGGTTGTTGAAGTCGTGGGCCACGCCCCCGGCCAGCACCGCCAGGCTCTCGTTGCGCTGGGCCTCCTGCACCCGCGCCTCCAGCGCGCGGCGCTCCTCCTCGGCCTGGCGCCGGGCGGTGATGTCGTTGAACAGGACCAGGGCGGCGGGCTGGCCGCGCCAGTCGATGCGGCCGGAGGCGACCTCGACGTAGAAGGGGGAGCCGTCGGCGCGCTGGAAGCGGGAGTCGATCCAGGCGGCGTCCCGGGTCTTGGCGTACAGCGAGGCGATGCGCTGCTTGGTGACCTCGAGGGAGTCGGGGTGGACGAAGGAGAACACGTCCCGCCCGACGAGAACCTCGGGCTGGGTCACCTCGGCGAGCCGGGCGGCGGCGCGGTTGGCCCACATGACCCGGCCCCCGGCGTGCACCACCAGGGCGGTCGGCAGGGTGTCGGCCAGGGTACGGAAGCGCCCCTCGCTCTCCCGCAGGGCCGCGATGGCCTCCTCGCGGGCCGTGACGTCCGTGAGGGTCACGACCATCATGTCCTGGGGCAGGAGCCCGGCCTTGAGCAGCAGCGCCTTGTCCGAGCCATCCTGACAGCGCACGCGGTAGACCACGTCGCGGGCGGGGTCGGCCAAATCTTGGTCCCAGTTGGCCAGGACCTCCTCGCGGTAGTCCGGATCCGGGTAGGCCCGCCGGATCCAGTCGCCCACGGTGGGCACCTCCGCCAGCGTGTAGCCGGTGATGCGGGTGAAGGCGTGGTTCACGTAGAGGATGGGGCCGGCCTGGGAGGTGGAGGCCACCACGGATCCACAGGGCGCGTTCTCGAGCGCCATGGAGACGAGGTCCAGCGTGTCGGTCCAGCGGGAGGCGGGCGCCGGCGCCAGGGCCGCCTCCAGGGCCGCGATGCGCTGCCGCAGGGCCGCGTTCTCCGCCGTCAGGGAGGTGAGGTCGTGTCGTTCTTCGGCCATGGGGTGCTCCCGGGCGTGCGCGCTCCCATCCTACACCACGGCGTCTATCGGCGCTTCAGCAGCCCGGGCAGCAGGCCGACCCTGCGGCGGTAGGCCTGGTAGGGCTCGCCGAACCGGCGGACCAGGGAGCGCTCCTCCACGCTGGCGTAGATCATCCAGCAGGGCATGAACGCGAGCGCCAGCGCGCTCGCCAGGGCCGCCGAGCCGAGCGCCAGGCCCAGCGCCGGCAGGAGCAGGTTGTAGGTGAAGTAGATGGGGTGCCGGACGAACCCGTACAGGCCCGCCGCGGTGAAGCGTGGGGGCGGGACGGCGGTGATGGGCGCGCCGCCGCCCTTCACCCACAGGTTGCTCACCGCCAGCAGGTGCAGCGCCGCGGCCGGCGCGACCAGGGCCCAGGCCCAGGGCTGGGGCGCCAGGTGCCAGCCGAGGGCGCCGTCCAGCAGCCGCGCCAGGCCCCAGAGCACCGCCGGCAGCGCGCCGTAGAAGACCAGGGCGTAGAGGATCACCACCACGCCGTGGGTGAGCGAGCCGCGTCGCAGGGCGCTCATGGCCTGGGCTCTGTGGGGGGGAGGCAGAGGTCCACGCGCGTGAGGTCCTCCGGGGTCTCGGCGCGGCGCACCAGGCGGGCGCCATCGTGCTCCAGCAGCACCACGCCGGGGCGCGGGCCGCCGAAGTTGGTGGCGGTGGAGGTGAAGTAGGCCCCGCTGTTCATGACCGCGAGCACGTCCCCTTCGCGCAGGGTGGGCAGGCGCAGGCCGCGGTAGAGCACGTCGAGCTGGGTGGGCAGGCGGCCGAAGAGGTGGACCCGCCCCGCCTGCGGCGCCTCGCGGTTGGCCAGAAAGACCGCGTGGTGCTCCACCAGGAACATCATGGACACGGTCATGGCGCCGCCGTCCACCAGGGCGAAGCGCCCGATCCCACGGCGCTCCTTGAGGGTCTCGACCGAGAGCAGCAGCAGCAGGCCGTCGCTGGCCACGGCGCGGCCCGGCTCCAGCACCAGGGCCGGCCGCGGGATGCCCAGGGCGCGGCAGGCGGTCTCGGTGGCGTCGCAGAGCACGTCGGCGTAGCGCTGGAAGAGGTCGGGCGGGGCAGGGGCGATGCGATCTGGGGCGCGGCCCAGGCCGTGCAGCAGGGCCAGCTCCAGGGGGTGGAAGGAGCGCGACAGGCGGGTGCCCAGCCCGCCGCCCACGTCCAGCAGGTCGGGCTCGGCGCCGATGCGGTGCATGCGGGCCTGCGCCTCCAGCAGCCGTCGCACCGTCGCGCGGTAGGCCTCCAGGTGGTGCACCCCGGTCCCGATGTGGGCCATGGCCCCGCGCAGCCTGAGGTGGGGCGAGCGGTGGGCGCGCCGCAGGGCCTCGTCGGCTTCGCCGTTGGCCAGATCGAAGCCGTACAGGTTGCGGCGTGAGCCGGCCGCGGCCTGCACCGGCACGCCGCGCGGCTTGACGTCGGGGCACAGCCGCAAGGCGATGGGCGCCACCTGCCCCCGGGCCGCGGCCAGGGCCTCGAGGCGCGCCAGCTCCCGCGGCCCGTCCACCACGATCAGCCCGACCTGGGCATCGAGGGCGGCGATCAGCTCGGACTCGCGCTTGGCGGCCCCGTTGAAGACGATCTCGGGGCCGGGCACGCCCAGGCGCCGGGCCAGCCACAGCTCCCAGCCGTCCACCACCTCGGCCCCCAGCCCAGCGCCATGCAGCACCTGCAGCACGCCCGGCACGGGGTTGGTCTTGTAGGAGAAGTGGATCCGGACGGGCGCCGGGTAGCCCGAGAAGGCCCCGCGCAGCTCATCGCAGCGCGCCCGCAGCCGGCAGGCCGAGGCCACGTGCAGCGGGGTGCCGTGGGCCGCGGCCAGCGCGCACAGGTCGTGGCCGTCCCAGCACAGGCGGCCGGCGGATCGGGTGAGATCCCAGAGGGAAGGGTCCATGGAGGGCTCCTGGCGGAGCCGCGGATCTAATTCACCTCCAGCCACGCCTCCGTCGCCAGCATGACCTCCTCGATGCCGTCGCGCATGATGTTGACCACCACATCGCCCCCGAGCCCGTACATCTCGGCCTCCGTCCACATGGCGATGTAGCGCAGGCTGCCGCCGTCATCGCCCGGCAGGAATACGTCGAGGCTGTAGGACTGGTAGATGGCCGTGGCCTCCGCCTCGCCCAGGGCCTCCGCCGGCATCCACGAGCGCGCCAGGATTCCGGACTCCACGCCGTCTTCGGTCCGCACCTCGCACCAGCGGAAGTCCTTGCGCTTGGTGTAGGTGATGCTCATGAAGGCGTTCTCCTTGCGCACGAGGTTGTCGGTGCGCAGCAGATCGCAGCGGGCGGGCGGGAAGCAGGCGGGCTGCTCGGGTTCCAGGAAGGTGCGGTCGTAGAGGCCGGGCGAGGAGGGCTCCACCGGGGTCTGGTCCGGCAGGACGACGACCCGCGCCTGGTCGGCGGCGGCGAAGGCCGAGGCGAACACCAGCCCGACCGGCAGGGCCGCGCCAACATCGCGATCCGGGTGCTCCACATCGGCGACGTCCGCCGCCGTGAGGGAGGTCAGGGCCCAGGCCTGATCCTCGAAATCGCTGTCCACGCCCGCGGCCAGGAAGACGTCCCGGAGGTTGCCCAGCCCCGCGGTCAGCAGATCGGGGTCCTCGGACTCGAAGGAAAAAAACAGCCAGGAGGAGAGCTCGGAGAGCTCCGTGGGGGCTTGGGGGAGCGGACGGCAGCTGGACGATATCGCCGCAAGCACGGCGAGTACCGGCAGGGACCTGGGCCAGGACGGGCGGTGGAAGGGGGGCATGGGCGGAGCGCATTGTCGCACGGGAGCGTCCGCCCCACCCTTAAAGAGGTCTACTTGTGGCATCCTTGACAAAAACCGCCTAGAGAATCCCCACCCCCCCACAAGGAGCAGGTCATGAGCAAGCGCGCCTTCTGGCTCGTTCTTCTCCTCCCCGTGTCCCTGGCTATCGCCTGTGGCAAGGAGACCGACGACACCGGCGACACGGACGCGGACACGGACACGGACACCGATTCCGACACCGACGCGGACGCCGATTCCGACGCCGACACCGACACCTCCCCACCCGACCCGGTCCTGACCTGGTGCGGCCTCGACCGGCCGGCCGAGCTGGTGGTGGATCCCGGGGCCGACTCCGCGCTGGTCTACGGCATGGTGGAGGTCCTCTACTACACCGACTCCGCGGGTCCGAGCGCCGTGATCACGGGCCAGCTGGGCTACGGCGCGCTCGACTCCGACGCCTCCGGCGCCGGCTGGACCTGGGCCGACGCCAGCTTCACCGACGACGTGGACGATCGGGACGAGTACGCCGCGGCGCTCCACATCGCGGACGCCGGCACCTACGCCTACGCCTTCCGCTTCAGCGTGGACGGCGGCGGCAACTGGCTGTACTGCGATCTGGGTGGAAACCGGGCCGCGGACGCCTACGATCCCGATGATCAGGGCGTGGCCCTGGTCGCCCGCGACGCCGACGGCGACGGCTACTACTCGGCCGAGGATCTCGGCGACGACTGCGACGACGGGGATGCGGGCATCAACCCCGGCGCCGATGACATCCCGCTGGACGGCATCGACCAGGACTGCAGCGGCGACGACGCCCTGCCTTCCCCCGAGGATCTGCTGCCCGGCGATCTCGTCATCACCGAGGTGATGGCGGATCCGGACGCCGTCGATGATCGCTACGGCGAGTGGTTCGAGATCTACAATGCCTCCGGCGAGATCGTCGATCTGATGGGCCTGCTCGTCTACGACGCCACCTCCGAGCTGTTCGAGGTCACCGCGAGCGTGGTCGTCGAGGCCGAGGGTGTGGCCGTCTTCGCCCGCTCCGCGGACTCCGGCGTGAACGGCGGCGTCACGGTCGACTACGCCTTCTCCGGCATGGTCCTGGCCAACAACGGCGATGCCATCGTCCTGGACAACGGCACCGAGGCCCTCGACGAGGTCCTCTGGGATGACACCTGGCCCGGCGGCACCGGCGTGGCCATGGCGCTGGACCCGGCCAGCTGGGACGCCGTGAGCAACGACGACGCCTCCGCCTGGTGTTTCGCCACCCAGGCCTACGGCGATGGCGATCTGGGCACCCCCGGCACCGCCAACGACACCTGCGTGCCGGACGACATCGATGTGGATGACGACGGCTACGACGACGTGGCCTGGGGCGGCACCGACTGCGACGACACCGACCCGATGGTCTACCCGGGCGCGGACGAGTACTGCAACGGCTACGACGACAACTGCGACGGCACCGTGGACGAAGACACCGCCGTGGACGCCACCACCTGGTACGCCGACGTGGACATGGATGGCTATGGCGATGCCGCCAGCTCCGTGACCACCTGCGCCGCCGGGTCCGGCTACGTCGCCGACAACACCGACTGCGACGACACGGATGCCACCATCTACCCCGGCGCCACCGAGGTGCTCGATGATGGCATCGACCAGGACTGCGACGGGGTCGACTCCACCAGCGCCCCGGTCGACGCCGACGCCGACGGCTTCGACGACACCGTGGACTGCGACGACGCCGACGCCACCATCTACCCGGGCGCGGCCGAGACCTGCGGCGATGGCATCGACCAGGACTGCGACGGCGCCGACCTGGCCTGCCCGGTGGATGCGGACGCCGATGGCTTCGACGACACCGTGGACTGCAACGACGCTGACGCCACCATCTACCCGGGCGCGGCCGAGACCTGCGGCGACGGCATCGACCAGGACTGCGACGGCTCCGACCTGGCCTGCACCTGCACCGTGGCGCTGGCCGATCTGCTGGTGGGCGACCTCGTCATCACGGAGATCATCCCCAACCCCGCGGTGGTCGCCGACGCCGACGCCGAGTGGTTCGAGGTCTACAACGCCTCCGGCTGCGAGGCCGACCTCGAGGGCCTGGTGGTGTCCGACAACGCCAGCACCTTCACCGTGGCGGGCAGCCTGGTGGTGACCGCCGGCGACTTCGTGGTCTTCGGGCTGAACGCGGACGCGAGCACGAACGACGGCGCGGCGGTGGACTACGAGTACAGCGGGCCGCAGCTGGGCAACAGCGGCGACAACATCACGCTGAACAACGGCGCCATCGACATCGACGAGGTGATCTACACCTCCTCCTGGCCGTACGCCTCGGGCTACTCCATGGCGCTCGACCCCACCATGATGACCGCGACCGACAACGACGACGTGGCCAACTGGTGCGCGGCGACCGCGCTGTACGGGGTCGACAACTACGGCACCCCGGGCGCGGCCAACGGGTCCTGCTTCTGATCCTCTCCTCCGCCTGAACCGGTCCGGGCCGCGCGCTGCGCGGCCCGGCGCGCTTCGGGCCCCGCTACTTGCGGCGCTTCAGGTTCACCAGGCCCAGCAGCGCCGCCTTCGGGGGCGGCACGTCGCAGGGCGGGTCGAGCACGAAGGAGGTGGGGCTGGTGACCAGCAGCGGAGCGCTTGGCCCGGGGCGGGACGCGGCGCAGGGCCGCTCGCCGCCCTCGGCCCGCAGCCGGTACAGGACGAAGCCGGCGTCGTCGGGGAGGTCCAGGCGCTCGAAGTCGGCGCTGGGCGGGGCGCGTCCCGCGAAGAGGGCCTTCCACAGGCCCGGCGCGGGGCTGTTGTCCGTGTCGAAGGCGGGCAGGGGGCAGAAGGTGAAGGCGCGGAGGTCGCCGGCCCAGCACAGGCCCTCCTCGGGCAGGGCGCAGATGGCGGCTCCAAGCCCTCGCAGCTTGCGGGTCTCGGCCACCTGCCCCTCCAGCAGGTGGGTCAGCGGGCCCCAGGCGTAGCAGGCGCCGGACACGGACATCCCCAGCGCGCCGGCGAGGAGCAGGCCCCGCGCGCCACCCGTGAAGCGCCGGGTGGCGGCCATGGCCACGGCGGCGGCCACGGGCACCACCACCAGCACGTGGCGCGGCTGGGAGTAGACCAGCAGGGCGGGCAGGGCGGGCAGGGCTCCCACCGTCAGGGCGGCCCGGGCCTGGCGGGGGCGCAGGAGCGCGCCGAGGACGCCGAGCCCCAGCCAGGCCCAGCCAAAGGGGGCGCCGCCGAGCGCGTGCAGCAGCAGCGACAGGCGCGTGTCGGCGATGCCGGCCTGCCCGGGCTTGGCCTGCCAGGAGGGGTGGTCCGAGACGGCGTCGGAGAACACCAGGGCCGTGCGCCCCCACCAGGGGGTGGCCCAGGGCATGGCCGGGTGCCGGCCCACCAGCACGGGCGCCAGCGCCACGGCGGCGATCACCAGGGCCGCCCCCAGCAGCCGGCGCCGGGGCAGGCCGGGGGTGGCCAGCAGCACGGCGATGGCGAGGACCGCCGCCACCTGGCCGTGCTCACGCACCACGCAGGTCACGGCCACGGCGGCGAGCAGCGCGGCGTGGGCCCTCCAGCCCGGATGCGCGATGAGCCGCGCGGCGGCCAGGGCCAGCAGCAGCAGGCAGACGGCGGTGAGGGGGTCGGGGGTGACCTGGTGGCCCTCCAGGATCAGGCCGGGGGTGAGCAGGGGGGCGAGGGCGGCCACCCCGGCGGCGGGCATCCCGGCGCCGAGCCGCCGCGCCAGCAGCCAGGTCAGGGGGGGCACGGCCGCCATGGCGCCCGCGGAGACCGCGGTGGCCGCCGCGAGGGGTCCCGCGCCGGTGAGCTGGGAGAACAGCGCGGTCAGCGCGGGGTAGCCGGGGGGCACCAGGCTCGGGTGCCCCGCCCTGAGGTCGATGGCCGAGAAGCTCCACAGGTCCATGTCGATCCCGAAGGGGATGCCCGGGTGCACGTGCCGTTGGAGCAGGACCCCGACCAACGCCGTCGCCAGCGCCAGCAGGGCCATGGCCAGCGCATCCCCCCATGGGTGCAGCGGTGCGAGCGCTCGTGCGGCGCGGGGCGTGGGCGCTGGGGTGGGCGCGGCGGAGGACACGCGGCTTCCTATTCTTGATAGTCTTCCACTGCACCGAGGTCCCCACCATGTCCGGACTGCTCCTCTGCCTGCTGCTCGCCACGGCCTCCCACGCGGCCAGCCTCACGGGGGTGGTGGCCGAGGAGGACATCCACCACGGCCCGCGCATCGCCGGGGCCAGCGTCTGGATCGACGGCGTCGCCTCCACCACGTCGAGCGCCGAGGGCATCTACCTCTTCGAGGGCCTCGCCTCCGGGTCCTACACGGTGCACGCCACCGCCGACGGCTACCTGGAGGGCACCTGCAGCAAGACCATCGACGAGTCCACGGTGTTCTGGTGCTCCATCGCCCTGCAGGTGGACCCGGGCGGCGACGACACGGGCGATCCCGGCGATGATACTGGCGATCCCGGGGACGACACCGGCGATCCCGGGGACGACACCGGCGATCCCGACACCGGCACCCCCGACGACGACACGGGGAGCGCCGACACCGCCGCGCCGGGCACCTTCCCTCCGGGCGCCTGGACCCCCATGTACGGCTGCCACGCCGCCCGCGTCGCGCCCGGCTTCCTGCTCGGCCTGCTCGGCCTGCTCGGCCTCACCCGAAGGAGGCGCCCATGACCCGCGCCCTGCTGCTTTGCGCCCTGCTGCTGCCCGCCTGCGGCGACGAGACCACCTGCTCCGACGCGGAGGTCACCGCGGCCTGTGGCTTCGACCTGGACTCGAAGGGCGCCTGCCTGGACGAGGGCGGCTGCTGGGGCATCTGGGGGCTGGCCCCCGAGCCCTCCTGCAACTGCCCCACCACCGACGCGGGCGCCGCCTGCACGGGGGACTCCGCCTGCGAGGGGCTGTGCATCCACCAGGAGTACGAGGACGACGGCACCTGCACCCAGGTGGCCGAGGGCGCCTGCTCCGACATGCAGCAGGTCTTCGGCTGTTTCTGTGCCTGGGAGGATGGCGCGGGCTGGCTGGAGATCTGCGCGGACTAGCCCTGCAAGGCAGCGATCAGCGGCCCCAGGTGCGCCCGGTAGGCCTCGGCCCGGCCCACGGAGCCGCTGTGGATGGGGCGCTGGACCTCGGCCTGGGAGCGGGTGGCGGCGATGCGCTCGGCCTGCTCCGGGTGCAGGCAGGCTTGGTCCCAGGGCAGCTCGAGGAAGGCGAGCACCTCGCGCAGGACCGGCTCGGGCTTGGTCACCAGGGCCTCGTAGCGCACCTGCAGCATGGGCAGGACGAGCGCCTGGCGCCAGTGGGCCATCAGCCCGGCGTAGGCGCGGTGGTAGCTGCCGAGCCAGGCCAGATCCGCGGTGTAGGGCAGGCCCGCGCCGAAGGGCTGGCGGAAGCAGGACCAGCAGGTGTCCACCGGATCGCGCACGCAGTGCAGCACGCGGGCGCCGGGCAGGAGCAGGGCGGCCAGGCCGAGGTGCAGGTAGTTGTGGGGCATCTTGTCGGTGACCCGCGCGGCGCCGGGGCCGAGGGCCTCGAGGTGCGTCAGGTAGCGCTGGGCCAGCGGATCGAGGCGCGCGGCGGTGATGGGGCCGGCGTAGGCCTCGCGGGCGATGTCGCGCAGGTCCTCCAGCTCGCCGCCCGGGGCCACCTGCGGGTGCCGCCCCAGGGCCTGCTCCAGGAGCGTGGTGCCGCTGCGGGGCATGCCCACGATGAGCACGGGCAGCTCGGAGCGCACCGAGGTGCGCGGCAGGGCGGCCAGGCGCTCCGCCGAGAGCTGGCTGGCCAGGTTGCGCAGCTCCGCATCGTGACGGGCCGGGTCGAAGGCGAGCCCGCGCGTGCGGTTGGCTTCGGCGAAGGCCGCGAAGGCCTCGTCCACCCGGCCGAGGGCGTCGAGCGCGTCGCCCATGGCGTGCAGCAGCAGCGCGCGGGTGTCGCGCTCGGTGACCCGCGCCAGGGCCGCCTGCAGCGGGGCCAGGGCCTCGGTGGGCTGCCGGCGCCGCAGGCACACGCGGGCCCAGGTGAGGGCGGTGACCGCGTCGCCGCTGCCGAGGTGGGGGGCCAGCAGGGCGGCGGCGCCGTCGAGGTCCCGGCGGGCCTCCCGCACGCCCGCCAGGCCCACGGCCGCG
>JBDRKM010000299.1:0-22502 GCA_043814015.1 Pseudomonadota bacterium | reverse complement strand
ATCGACCTCACCACCGCAGAGTTCGATCTCCTGTGGCTGCTGGCCCGGCACGCGGGCGAGCCGCTCGACCGCGAGGCCATCTACCGTGAGCTGCGCGGCATCGAGTGGGACGGCCTCGACCGCTCCATCGACCTGCGCATCCTGCGCCTGCGCAAGAAGCTGGGGGAGGACGCCCGCCACCCGCAGTACATCAAGTCGGTGCGCGGGGTGGGCTACCTGCTGGCGCGGCCGGGGGGGGAGGAGCCGTGAGGGGCCTGGCCACCCGCATCGCGCTGGGCCTGCTGCTCACCATCCTGCTGGCCTTCGCCGTCGCCGTGGGCGTCATCCGCGGCTCCGTGGACCGCCAGCTCGAGGGCAGCCCGCCGCCGCTGGCCGCCATGATGCTCGCGCGCCTGGAGGCCGAGGTGCAGGCCACGCCCCCGACAGCGCGTGCCGCCCAGCTCGAGCGCCTCCGGGTCGAGACCGGAGGGCCCGTCACTGTCCTGCTCGCCGGCGACCCTGCCATCCCCGGGGCGGTGCTCGCGGGCCAGCCGGCCATGCCGTTCTCGGGGGGCTCCTTCACCGTCTTCCTCCCCCTGCCCGAGGGTGGCGCCCTGGTGCTCGGCCCTCAGGAGAACCCCGTCCACCCCACCACCGCCGACTTCACCATCATCCTGGCGGTCTGGATCGGCATGGTGGTCCTCTTCGGTGTGATCATCGCCGCCCCCCCCGTGCGCCTCCTGGGGCGCCTGGAGCAGGCCACCCAGGCGTTCGGCGCCGGAGACCTCGGCGCCCGCGCCCCGGTCCCCCAGCGTGCGCGGAGCCTGCCCATGGCCCAGCTCGCTGCCAGTTTCAACGCCATGGCGGATCGGGTCCAGGGCCTCATCGGCGCCCAGCGCCAGCTCGTGCAGGCGGTGGCCCACGAGATCCGCACCCCCATCGCCCGCCTGCGCTTCGGCCTGGAGATGCTGGGCATGGCCCGCGAGGACGCGGATCGCGCGCGCCGGTTGTCCGCCCTGGAGGGCGATCTCGGCGAGATGGAGGCCCTGGTGGAGGAGCTGCTGGTGTTCACGCGCTACGAGGAGGGCCACAAGCACGTGGTGCCCCAGCCCGTGCCCATCCGGGCCAGCGTGGAACGGCAGGTGGAGCGACTCCGGCCGCGTGAAGGCATCGCCATGGTGGTCGAGCCCGCGCCGGGCGCCCCCGAGGTGCTCACGACCGACGCCCGCGCCTTCAACCGCGTGCTCGGCAACCTGCTGTCCAACGCGGCCCGCCACGCCAGCACCCGGGTGCGCGTCACCTGGGCCACCCGCGACGGCGGCCTGGAGCTATCGGTGGAGGATGACGGCCCTGGGATCCCCGCCGCGGACCGCGAGCGCGTCTTCGAGCCCTTCGTGCGCCTGGATGTGGCCCGCGACCGCGCTTCGGGGGGCGCCGGGCTCGGGCTGGCCATCGTCAAGCGCATCCTGGACGCCCAGGGCGGCAGTGTGCGGGCCGAGGAGGCCCCTGACGGGGGCGCGCGCATGGTGGGGTGGTGGCCGATGCTCCCGTCTTCACCCGCCGTCAGAACCCCATCCCGCTGAGGGTCGTGGCGATGTCGTTCGCGATGGCGGCGAGCCCGGGGTGTCGCTCCTGGAGCCGCGTGACGACCCCGCGGACGCCCCGAAGACCGATCTCCAGGAGGTCGTTGTCGGCTTGGGCCCGGGTCGCCTCGTGGATCGACAGCTCCGTGAAGCCCACCAGGCTCCGGCCGTCTTCGATGCTGGCCTCGGAGAGGGCCTCGATGTCCTCCCCGAGCTTGTCGATCAAGGCAGAGATGTCCCGCCTGTCTTCCTCGGAGAGGGAGGGGGCTCGGTCGATGCGGTCTTTGATCCGCCGGATGGTCTCGATGGCCATGGGAAGCTGCTCCAGGCGAGGGGGCGTGGGAGCACAGCCCAGAGAAGGCTCGCGCGCCCAGGTGCTTCTCTATCCGACGCGCCGGTCATGGTCTCCGCGCTGATGAACTGCTCCTGGGGCGTGGCCTGGCTCAGCAGGACGCGCTCGATGCGCAGGGAGCCCGACCTCCGGCTGTCCTCCCCCGGGTGGACCTCGGCCACGGTGCCCGCGAGCACGAGCCGCCGGCCCTTGGCGAGCAGCGGCGGGGCCGGGGCCCAGTACATGAACCCGCCCCGGAAGACGCCGCCCTCGATACGCCGGGGCGGGGGCGCGGCGGGCGGGGTGGGGACGGAATCGCCGGTGCAGGCGGCCTGGTAGAGGGTGGCGAGGAGGAGGAGGAGCATGGAGCGTGCCACGGGCTGGGATGAGGGAGAGCGATATTTCACCACAAGGCGCTTCCCTGGCGCATTCTGGTAGCTGGACGCCGCGCGCTCCTCGGCACCGACCAAATCAGCCGACAGTTCAGGGCTGCCGGAGAGCTGTCAGCCATCAGCATTCAGCCGTCAGCAAGTTGGTTTTCGCTGGCCACTCCGAAAGCAGCCGGCACCCGGACTGTGTTTCGGCAGCTTCGGCCGTAGCCTTCTCGGTATCGAACTTCGTACCTCGTTCGTAGCTGATTGCTGACCGCTGACCGGCGACCGCTCCCCGCTCCTCCCCAGTCCGGGTTCGCATCCGGGGAGGTCCCCCAAGCCCCTGCGCATGGTGATCGCACGGCGCCAGGATCATGCTGGTGCGCGGAACCTTCCCGGCGCTGAGCCCCCGCAGGGAGTGCCCCCATGCTGCCCGCGCAGGCTACGGCCCCCTGCCACCCGGCGGGCCCCAGTCGTCGCGCGCCCGGCGCAGGGCCCGGGCCGCGCGGCGGGCCGCGTCCAGCAGCGGCGCCGCCTTCTCCGTCACCTGGACGGGCGGGATCGGCGTGCACCCTGGATCGTTCCACTCGAACAGATCGGCCCGGCGCGCCCCCGAGCCATCGGGCCTCACCCAGGTGAAGCACTTGCGTCCGTAGGGGATCGTGCACTCCACGTCCCGGTAGGCTGGGGACCAGGTGCCCGTGTTGAGCAGCTCCAGGCCTTCCAGCGCGATGTGCTGCTCGATGTGGGTGTGCCCGACCACCACGCGTGGCACGCCCGCGATCCGGGCCGCGAAGGGACTGCGGTCCATCAGGGAGGCCAGCGCCCGGCCCACGCCCGACTGCACGGAGCGGGCGTAGAACAGGAATGGCGGCAGCAGGAGCAGGAACACCACCCCGGCCCACCATGGTGAGATCGGCGAGAACGCGTTCATCACGGAGAACACCTGGAAGCTGCCGAACACGAGCACCGCCAGGATCGCCGCGCGGTCCAACCACAGCTCGCGGGCGATGCGCCAGGGGCTGAAGATGGCCGGGTGCACGTGGATCGCCTGCAGGCCCCGCACCACGGCCGTGGTGGCGTTCGCCCGGCGCGCGATGTCGGCCACCCGGTCCTCGATGTGGAGCGGATCACGCACCGCGGGCAGGAAGCCCTCGCGCAGGGAGGACACCAGCGTGACCAGCGCCCCCCAGAACCAGGTCCAGGCGATGAACGGCTGGATGCGGATCATGTAGCGGAAGAAGAACCTGGCGTACTCGGGGCCCGACTTGATGAAGGAGCCGTCCACGTGGGGGTTGAACAGGCCCATGGCGTTGAGCATGTAGCGCTCGGCGAGGTTCCCGAAGGGCACGCGCACACGCTCCTTGCCCCGCCACCGGATGGTGGGGTGGATGGGGTCGGCGCCCAGGCAGTAGGAGTCGTACTGGTTACCGTGCTCGATCAGCGTGTCCTCGTTGCTCAGGTAGAACCACTCGCACACGCGCACCGCATCGCGCCGCCCGTCGGGCAGCTCCAGGCTGTCGAGCAGATCCCTGCGCACGCTGTGCCACTGCAGCTCGATGTCGTGGTTGCCGATGACGAAGACCACCCGGTGCCCCGCCAGCACCCAGCGGCGCAGCGCGCCCACGAACAGGGGGTGATCCCGCAGGATCCTGCGCATCTTGAAGCGGGACTTCTCCTCCTCGGCCCCCAGCCCGCGGTGCCGCTCCAGCCAGGTCACCGGGAAGGTCCGCGCCTTCGGCAGGGCCATAACGGAGTCGAAGTCGAACACGTCCCCGTTGAGGACGAGCTCGCCCCCCGGCGGGAGGGTCCGCTCGAACGTCGCCAGGAAACGGTCGAACACGCCGTCGATGAACAGGTCGCGCTGCTTGTAGCGCTTCCACAGTGGCTTGCGGGGGAGGGGCTCCTGCGCGTCGGTGAGGTGCAGGTCGCTGACCACGAGGGTGTGACGAGCATGTCGGGAGCACGCATCCATGGACCACGAAGCCTCGCCGTGGGCTGGCCGAGCCGACCAGATAGCGCGGGACGGTGCGGGCTGCCCGGGAGCTGCAGCCAGAGGCTCTCGGTGGCCACCGTGGACGCTCGCCCCGATCCGGCGCTACCATCACCTTCCACCCGCGAGGCCCCCCATGCTCCCTTTCCTCACCCTGCTCATCGCCTCCGCCACCGCCGGCCCCGCCGCCGTGGCCGTGCCCAAGGTGGGCTCCTGCCCCAGCGGCTACTCCACCTCCGGCGACTTCTGCAGCCCCTCCTCGGGCGCCCGCTACGCCGTGCCCAAGGTGGGCGCCTGCCCCAGCGGCTACTCCACCTCCGGCGACTCCTGCCTCGCCAGCTCCGACAGCTCCCAGCATGCCGTCGCCAAGGTGGGCTCCTGCCCCAGCGGCTACTCCACCTCCGGCGACTACTGCCTGCAGAGCTCCTCGTCCTCTTCCTCGGCCGCGCAGCCCGACCTGACCCCCCAGGCCCTGCCCAAGGTGGGCTCCTGCCCCAGCGGCTACTCCACCTCCGGCGACTACTGCAGCCCCTCCTCCAGCGCCCGCTACGCCGTGGTCAAGGTGGGCAGCTGTCCCAGCGGCTACTCCACCTCCGGCGACTACTGCCTCGCCAGCTCCGACAGCTCCCACCACGCGGTGCCCAGGGGGGGGAGCTGTCCGAGCGGGTACTCATCCTCGGGCGACTACTGCCTGTCGAGCGACTGAACCGCCACCGAGGGCACGCCCACGTCCTCGGGCTCCAGGGCATCGCCGCAGGCGTCGAGGATCTCCCGCAGCGACTGGGGATCACCGCAGTAGTTGTGGCGGCCATCCGCGGCGGCCTGAGCGCGATCGATGTCCTGGAAGCGGACGCTGTCCGGGATGTCGTAGAGCCGCTTGAGCCCGTCGAACACGGCCCGGTCCCGAAACGACATGTCGTACTCCAGCGACGCCATGGCGAAGAGGAGGCCCGCGGCCACCAGGCTGGCGTGGTCGCGGACGTGCCGGGTGCGATGTGAGCCCAGGAGGTGGCGCGAGGTCTCGTAGTAGAGCACTGCGCGCAGGCTCTCCATGGTCATGCTGGCGAGCGCGGAGCTGAGCTGGACGTAGGTGTTGCCGTCGGGCGCGCGCTGGAAGCGGACGTAGACCAACGGATCGTCGCGCCCGTCGAAGAAGACCCCCTGGGGGTTGGCGGCGAGCTGACGGTCCGTGTTCAGCGCGGACAGCAGCGTGGAGTAGGCGGTGGCGGTGTTGACGAACTGGAGCGCCTGGAAGGCGCGCCCGCCCTGGATCTGGCCCGCGGGAAGGTCCGGGGCTCGCAGCTCGAACTCACGCGCCACGTCCTCGCGCACGTCGAAGGTGTTCACGGTGGGCATCACGTCGTACATGTTGGGGATGCCGTCGCTGTCCCAGTCGCCGGCCCCGCCACGGCGCGGATCCCCCGGCCCCACGTAGTTGTTGCGGTTGCCGGGCGAGTGCCCCGGCCAGTTGGCGAATGCCGCGAGGTCGGCCTGCAGCTCCTTGTGCGACTTCTTGCCCAGCGCGGCGCGGATGTAGCAGCGCACCGCCTCCCAGCCCTCGGCCTCACAGCAGTACCGCTCGCCGCCCGGACCACCTGGACAGGTGTGGAAGAAGCCGGACTCCTGCGTGGTGTACGAGTTGGCGTAGGCGCGCGGAGCCGCCAGCGCGATGCCGTTCTCCGCGTCCACTCCGGCGCACAGGTGGCGGTAGAACAGCTTGTGCCCCCGCTGCTGGACGGGGACCTCCAGGCTGCGCAGCGTGTTGCGGCCGAACCCGGAGTGGCCGTCGTAGCCGGCGATGTCCACGTCCTCCTTCTCCAGGCCGCTGAGCATGTCGTTCTGGAAGCTCCGCAGGGAGACGACCACCTTCATGGGCCGCCCCCAGGTGTTGATCCGCTCGTTGGCCGGGATGGTGACATCGAGCCGGACAGGACCGCGGTCGCGGCCAGGATCGCCGCTGACGACGGCCAGCAGGTGGTGGCCGTCATACCCCTGCTCATCCCCCAGGCCACGCTCTGTCAACCAGCGGACGAAGCCGTAGAGGAACCCCTCGCCCACACCGGAGAGGTTGTCCACGTGGATGGTGTCCTTGCCCTCCGCCTCCCACCGCTCGTAGGGGAAGGGATCGGCCGGGTTGAGCGCGAGGAACTTGTCGTCGATGGACCTCCCCTGCGCCTGGGTGAGCCGGGCGCAAAACCCCTCCGCCTCGTGCAGGTAGCCGACGAGCTGACGCTTGATCCGCGGGCTCAGGCGTTCGTCGTCGAGCACGCCGTCGAGCAGCGCGAACGCCTGGTCGATGAGCGCCCGCCCCGCCCGGTGACCGGGCGTGAGCCAGCCGCCCGGCTCCACCGACTTGATGAGCTCGACGGTGAGGCCCGCGATGTTGCCCAGCAGCTGCTGGCGCTGGGGCAGGTTGAGCCCGCCGAGGTCGGCGTCGAGCAGACCCCGGAGCTGGACCAGGACAGCCCGCTTGCCGTCCTCGTCGAGCGCGGCATGGCTGAACAGGTTGTCGTGGGTACCGAAGCTCGCTTGCACCCACTCGCCCGCATGGAACAGCGCATCGCCGAGCCGATCGAGCGAGGTGGGGACCGTGCCGTCGGCGTCGACGGCGAAGCCCCGCGAGGCGGTCAGGAAGACGTGGTGGCTGCCCCTGACCAGGACGTTCGCGGTTGGGGGGTGGTCCGACATGGCTGCCTCCTCTCAGAGGGTAGGGGTAGGGGTCAGGACGTTCCCATTACTATTTCGAGGGCAGGTCACAGCCCTTTCCTCCTGCCATTTCGGCCCCCCACCGCACGACTGCGCGCCCTGGAACGCTGGAACTCTTGACGGCGGCTTGGACGGATGACGGGAGAAGGGTAGATATCGGCGATAAAAAGGTAATGGCAACAACCTGACCCCTTCAATAGTGGGGCGGCTTCTCTTCCTCGGCGCTGCGCCGCTGGACCTGGTCCGCCTCGGCCTCGGCCCGGTGCCGGAGCTCCGTGACCACCCGGCCCACGCGCGCCAGCTCGTCGGCGGTCTCGCGGATCACCCCGTCGAGCTCCCCCAGCAGGCGCTCGAGGTAGGCGTAGCGGACCTCGAGGTCCTCGATCCGCGCCAGCAGGCTGGCGTATGTTCCGTCGTCGGTGCTCATCGGCTCCTCCTCAGCTCCCCGTGTCCGGCTCCGCGAGCCCCATCCACTCGTAGTACCGCACCGCGATCCCCGCGCCCGGCGGCGGCACGGCGTAGCCGTCGAAGACGACGCTGTTGTCGCCGGGATCGTAGCGCCAGCCGTCGTGATCGCGCTGGTGCAGCCGGGCGCCATCGACCTCGACCTCCAGGGTGGGGAGGGAGGGCACGTGCGAGAGCTGGAAGCGGTCGGTGAGATCGAGCACGCCCAGCGCCAGGCGCTGCAGCATGGCGCCGTAGTCGGCGTCGCAGATGGACTCCCGCTGCCCGCCGGAGAGCTCCTGGAGCTCCAGGTACGCCAGCCCGGGATCCGCCGCCGCCAGGGGCGAGTAGCAGCCGTCGGGAGCATCGCCCACCACGGCGTTGACCACCACCTCCACCCCGGACCGCTGGCCCACCAGGGCCTGCAGCACCTCCGCGGGCTCGATCCCGGACTGGTCGTCCTCATCGGAGAGGAAGACCAGCTCGAGATCGACCGTGGCGCGGGCGAAGGAGTCGCCCTCCACCGCGGGATCGGCCGCCGAGAGCGCGGCGGCGAAGCCCTGCTCCGTGCGGCTGCCGTCGGCGCCCACCGCGAGCAGGGCC
The DNA here is from genome assembly GCA_043814015.1 of Pseudomonadota bacterium. Classification (GTDB taxonomy): domain Bacteria; phylum Myxococcota_A; class UBA796; order UBA796; family JAFGLY01; genus JBDRKM01. Next base: position 14,492 of record JBDRKM010000299.1, on the reverse strand, counting down.
GCGAAGGCGGTGTCCAGCCCGGGTGTGTCGTCGCTCAGCACGGGGCCCGTGAGCTGGCCCGCGGTCTCGCCGTCCATGTCGGTCAAGACCGCCGCCACCCGGAAGTCCACCGCCAGCTTGCCGAGCAGGGTGGAGAACGCGCTGGCCTGGGCCGTGGCCAGGGCCTGCTCCTCCAGCATGGTGGGCGAGTCGTCCACCACCCACAGCACGTCCACCCCGCCCGCGCGCCCCGTCTGGGTGAAGCTGTCGCGGATCATCTCGCGATGCACGTCGTAGTCGATGCAGCCTGTCGCGGCGGCGAAGAGGGTGAGCCAAATGGGAGCGGGTGCCATGGGGGGAGACTATCAAGAAACACCAGCTCCCGTCCCCCATTGCCCCCCTCAGGCACCATGGCTAGACTGCGCCCCATGCACCGCGTCCTGCCTCTCTTGCTGCTGGCCTGTACCCCCCCCGACGAGCTCATCACCAGCGACGTCACGGCCCTGCGCGTCGAGCCCGCCAGCGTGAGCCTCGAGGTGGGCGAGGACAGCCCCGCCGGCCAGCAGTTCACGGCCTGGGCCACCTTCGACAGCGGCGAGGAGGGCCCCATCGATCTGGTGGCCTGGGAGGTCTCCAACAACTCGGCCGGCACCATCGACGAGGAGGGCTGGTTCGAGGCCGCGCGGACCAACGGGGGCGCCACCCTGGTGACCGCCTCACACCTGGGCATCGAGGCCACGGCCGAGGTCACGGTCACCTACGTGTCGCGCACAGTGGAGGAGGGCCTCGATCCAGCCCTGGCCGAGGCCTTCGACGCGGCCACGCCCACGTCCGCCGAGCACCCCGCGCTCCTGTACCCGGCCGCCGATGTGGGCGTTCCGCGCAACCTGGAGGGCCTGACCTTCCTCTGGGATCTGCCCGAGGGCGCAGGGGTCTGCGAGCTGCGCTTCCGCAGCGAGCTCACCGACCTCGCCGTGGTCACCGCCTCCGACCGCTGGACCGCCTCCTCCACCCTCTGGACCCGCATCACGGCCACCAACCGCGAGGCCGAGGTGGAGGTCGGGGTCACCTGCGGCGCCTGGGACGGCGCCAGCCTCTCCGGCGTGGTGGCCGGCCCCGAGCAGCGCCTGTACGCCAACCGCTTCGACGCCCAGGGCAGCGTGCTGTACTGGGAGACCAACACCGAGTCCGTGGCCCGGCTGCCCGTGGGGGCCACCGAGCGCAGCACCTACTGGACCGCCGCGGACTCCAACGCCAACTGTGTGGGCTGCCACGTGCTGTCCGAGGCCAGCGGGCTGATGTCCGTGACCCACGACGGGATCCAGGGCACCTTCTCGGTGGTGGACGTCTCCGAGCCCGACGCCCCCACCCTGCTCCTGTCGGGCGAGGACGCCCGCCGCGCCACCTTCAAGACGTTCTCACCCGACGGCCTGAGCCTGCTCGGCACCCGCGGCGGGCTGGCTTCCCTCTGGGATGCCGTCAGCGGCGCCCTGATCCGGGACTTCTCCACCGACGGCTACGTCGATCAACCCGACTGGGCCCCGGACGGCGCCGACGTGGTCATGGTGCGGGTGCGGGGCACCGTCTACTCCGACCTCAGCTTCTACGAGGGCGAGATCGCGCTCTACCCCTGGGACGGCCAGGAGCTGGGCGCGCCCACCGTGATCGTCCCCTGGGAGGCCGGGGTCAACAGCTACGCCCCCGCCTTCTCCCCGGACGGCCGCTGGATCGCGTTCTCCCGCTCCACGGGCGACGCCAACTCGGACCCGGACGCGGAGGTCTGGCTGGTCTCCCGTGACGGCAGCCAGCTCATGCGCCTCGACGCTGCCAACGGCGAGGGACAGCTCGGCAACAGCATGCCGCGCTGGGCGCCCCTGCCCGACGACGACGTGCTCTGGCTGGCCTTCTCCTCACGCCGCTCCTACCCGCCGCGGCCCCCGGAGGACGGCACCCGCGACCAGCGGCCCCAGATCTGGATCGCCGCCATCGACCCCACCCGAGCCACCGCCGGCGAAGATCCCTCCCGCGCCGCCTTCTGGCTGCCGGGGCAGGATCTGCGCTCCGACAACCACCTGCCCATCTGGTGGCGAGAGTGAGCCGCCTGCAGCCCGCCCTGGCCACGCTGGCCCTGGCCGGCGGGATCGCCGCCGCGGCCTGCGGCGACGAGGACTCCGTACCCGGCTCGGGCGATCTCTCCAGCTACCTGGCGCTGGAGGAGGGCGCCTCCTGGACCTACCGCGAAGTGCTGGACACGGGCGCGGTCGAGGCCGAGGATCTCATGGCGGCCCGCTTCCAGGGCGACGGCCTGGTGGCCCTGCGCGACGGCGCCCGCTGGGCCGACGGCACCGACGCCGGACAGCTGCGGTGGGCCGAGGGCCACGGGCTCACGCTCGAGAGCTGGCGGCTCGGGTCCGAGAGTGGGTCCGAGCCCGTCACCCTGGTGGCGACCGGCAGCGGGAGCGGCGACAGCAGCGCGAGCGGCGGGCTCACCTGCATCGCCACCTTCCCCACCGCGGTGACCTCCTGGTACGCCGATTTCGACGACGGCATGGTGGTGACCTGCGAGGGCGCGGGCGGGCTCGCAGGGGCCTGGTCCTTCGCCGCGGGCTTCGGCCTGGTGCGCCTCGAGGCCGCGGCCCAGACCCTCGACCTCGTCGCCCCCTGGTAGGTCCGTGGCAGCATCTGTGCACCGCGTCGCCGTCGTCCCCGCCCCGCCAGACCGCCTCCGGGAAGCCCTCCTACAGGCCCTGGAGGCCGTGGACTGGCGCGCCGCGCTGCAGGGCCAGCGTCGGGTGCTGCTCAAGCCGAACCTCGGCTTCGACCTCCCCCACCCCGGCTCGGTGACCTCCCCGGCCGTGCTGGCCGCCGTGGTGGAGTTGCTGCTCGATCATGGGCACGAGGTGCTCATCATCGAGGCCGACCAGGTGCTGGTGGACATGGAGCGGGCCGCGGCCCTGGCGGGCGTACCCGCGCTCTGCCGCCGCCGTCGGGTCACCTGGGTCAACCTCTCCCGCCAATCCTACCGCACGGTCGGGCCGGTCCACCCCGACGCCCCCATCCCGCTGCGCCTGCCCGAGCTCATCGGCCAGCACCCCCTGATCGACCTGCCGGTGCTCAAGACCCACGCCAAGACCACGGTTTCCGGCGCCATCAAGAACCTCTGGGGGCTGCTGCCGAAGGATCGCCACCAGCTCCACCCCTGGCTCGCCCCAGCCCTGCGCATGCTGCTGGCCGCCGCGCCCCCCGCCCTGTGCGTCATGGACGCCACCGTGGCCCTGGAGGGCGACGGCCCCAAGACCGGCACCCCGCGCCGGGTGGACCACGTGCTCGCCGCCCGCGACGCCTGGCACCTGGACACGCTCACCGCCCGCTGGATGGGCTTCGATCCGGGCGCCATCGCCCACCTCACGGCCTGCGCCCCACCCGACGCGGCCGAGCCCACCGAGATCATCGGCGAGCTGCCCCCGCTCCCCCCGTTCCAGCCCGCCGGCCACAACCTGGTCTCACGGGTGGAGGAGGCCGTCCGCGCCCTGCCCGGCGGCCGCCGCCTGCTGCGCTCCCCGGCCCTGCACGTGGCCACCGCGGGGGCCTGGGTGTGGTACCGGGTGTGGGCGAGGACGCGCTCACTCTCCGTGTGATGGCAGCGGCACGTCCTTGTTCAGCTCCAGGACCTCCTCGGGGAAGGGCAGCACGCGCCCATCGGCGCCCTCGGGGGGGATGGTGGCGTAGACCGCGTGCTCTCCGAAGACCCGCGGGGGGCCGAACCAGCGCTCGAGCTGGCGCTCCATGGCGGCCACGTGCTGCCCGCCGCGCTCCAGCTCGCGGTGGACCACGATCCAGGCGAAGCCCGCACGGGCCAGCTCGTCGGCTTCCACCGCGGTGGTGCGGTCCAGGGACTGCCACAGGGCGCGCCGGTGGGCCTCCCGGGAGGCGCTCATCACGGCCATCACGCGGAAGCTGGCGAAGCGCAGCAGGGTGGAGGTGTCACCGCGCGCGTCGGGCCGGTACGGGATGGGGCGGCCGTGGACGGTCTGGCAGGTGAGGTAGCGCGAGGTGGCCATGGTGGCGCCCACCTCGGGTGGCAGGTCGAGCACGGCCCCGAACGGGCGCTCCCCGTAGGTGCCGATGGGCTGGCCTGCGATCCATTGGTGGGCGGCGGTGTCCAGCGCGGGAGCGCGGGCGAGGGGCCAGGGGGCGCCGCTGGCCAGCAGGGCGTCGCAGACCAGGGCGACCCCGATCAGGAGCTGCAGGCGGCGCGGCAGGGTGGCGATGCGCACGGCGGCCAGGGCGGTCACCAGGGCGATGGCCGGCATCACCAGCCGTTGGGCGTGGGTGGCGCCCGCGCCGGGCAGCAGCGCGGAGAGCGCCGCATACGGCAGCGGCAGGGGCTGATCGCCCACCACCACCCAGTGCCCGGCCCACCACAGGGCCGGCCCGAGGCTGAAGACGCACAGCACCGCGGCCGCGGCGAGCGGCGCCCAGCGGCGCGTGGAGAGCGCGAGCCCCAGGGCCAGCAGGCCCAGGTAGGAGGCGTGCAGGAAGGCCTCGCCGCCGCTCTTCAGGTCCACGGACTGGAAGCCCCCGGGGGCGAAGAAGGCGCGCGGGTCCACCGCGTTGTGGCTGGCAAGCAGCAGGCGGTCGGCGTCGCCCACCGCGCCCCGAAGCACCACGGCGTCGGGCGCGTGGATGGCGTGCAGCACCGCCCAGGCCGCGGGTGCCACCAGCGCGGCCGTGAGCCCCACGGCCAGGGCCAGGCCCCCCAGATCGGCGCGCGCCGGCCTCCGCGCGAGCCAGGGCACGGCCAGCACGCACAGCGCGATGGCCACGGCCACCCCGTAGTACCAGGTCCCGATGGTGGCGAGGGCGAGCCAGGCGCCGGTCGCGGCCCAGGCCCGCCAGCCCCCGCCCCCCAGGGCCAGGATCCCCGCGGTCAGGGCGAACAGGGGCCAGGCCACGCCCACCAGCTCGCTCACCCCGTTGTGCACCTCGCACAGCAGGTAGGAGGAGCCCGCGAAGGCCGCGGCCGCGACCCAGGAGGTCACGCGAGAGGCGCCCAGCGCGCGGGCCAGCCCGCGGGCGGCTGCGGACGCGAGCGCCACGTTGGCAAGGATCACGGCGTTGTAGGCGGCGACCACGCCCACGAGCGGTACCAGCGGCGCCCCCAGCAGGGCCCCCAGCGGATCGATGTACCAGAGCAGGCCCCCCTCCGGCGCGGCCAAGAGATCCGTCCGGTAGGGCAGGACCCCATGGGAGAGGGTGTGCCAGAACCACCAGGGCCCCCAGGCGTGGTTCCAGACGTCGATGTCCGGGTGACCCACCAGGCGGCCGCCGACGGTCAGCACCATGGGGAAGGTGAGCACGAGCGCGATCCCGAGGTGCAGCGCCGCCGCCAGGGCGCGGGCGCGCCAGCCCTCCGCGCAGGCGCTCAACCCCCACATGGGATCCCCTCGGCGCCGGCCCACCAGATGGCATAGCTGTCGCGCTGCCGCGCGGTGCCCGGGCGTTCCCAGAGCGGCACCATGCCCGCCTGATCCATGAGCGCGGCCGGCCAGGGGCTATCGTCGGGGCCCGGCCCGAGGACCCCGGAGCGGGCGCCGATCACCACCAGCCCCCGGGGCCAGCGCCCGGCGGGCAGCCGGCAGCCGCCGAAGCCGTCGCGGGCCGCGGCCTGCAGGTCGGCGAGGTCCACCAGGCGCCGCTCTTCCACCCGCAGGGCCCTGGTCTCCCGCGCGGCGGCCAGGCCCACGTGGACGTCGATGGGCTCGAGCTGAGAGCTGGCCGCGATGACCACGTACAGCGGAGCATCAACGCCCAACTGCTCGGTGATCCGCTGCCCCATTGCCTCTACGGGCGCCCCGAAGGGCATGGGCTGGCGGGCCAGGGGGCGCAGCACCAGGGGCGGGCGCTGGAGGAACTCCCGGGCCTGGAAGAGGCCATCGCGGGTGTTCCCCCCCAGCCCGAAGATCTGCGGTGTGGCCCAGGCGGCGGCCCAACGCGGCGGCGGCACGAGCCCCCCCAGGTGGTAGACCAGGGCCAGCAGCGCGAGCAGGGCCCACACCCCCTGCGCGAGGCGCCCGAGCCCCACCCAACCCAGCACCCCCAGGGGCGCCAGCAGCACCAGGCCGGGCAGGAGGTAGCGGGAGGTGCGGTAGGGCAGCAAGGTGAGCACCAGAGCGAAGACCAGGAAGATGCCGAAGCAGACCAGGGCCAGCCGCGCGCGCCCGGGTGCCAGCAGCCGCAGGGCCCCCAACCCGGCCATGACCAGCAGCGGGGTCTGCACCCAGGAGACGAGCACCGCCGGGTAGAAGGGCCAGGTCTCCGCCAGGCCCATGGGATCGCCGCCGTAGCCGCGATCAAGATTTGTGGCCAGGAATGCCGCCACCGCCCCGTGGGCCGCCAGGTACCAGGGGGCGGCCACCAGGGCCGCCGCGCCCGCGCACAGGCCAACGCCCAGCAGCAGGGCGCGACCGTCGGGTGCCATCAGACCCGGCCGACGGGCGGCCAGGAACGCGAGGGCCACACCCAGGACCAGGGCCAGCCCCAGGCCCGCGAGGCCGAACCCCCAGCCCCACCCGGCCGCGAAGGCCGCCAGCGCCGCGGGCACCGCCGCCGCCGCCAGGCTCGCCGCCACCCCGAGCGCGGGGCGAAGCAGGCTACGGCCCACGGACCAGGCCACCACCCCCACCATGAAGGGTCCCATGAAGAAAGCGAAGGACCACTTCATCAGCAGCCCGAGCCCCAGCGCGGCCCCCAGGGCCAGCGCCACCTTCGGGCGCCGGAGCCCACGGGGGGCCGACAGCAGGGCCAGGGCGGCCATCCCCAACGCCGCCATGGCGACCTCGGTGTAGAAGCCGCCGCGCAGGCCCGTGTCGAGGACCACCACGGAGGCGAGCAGCGCCGCCGCCACCCCCGCCAGGCGCCCCGCCGCGTGCCGCACCGCCGCGAAGGTGGCGACGGCCAGCAGCGCGTGGGCCCACCACAGCGAGCCCACCGCCAGCCTCAACGCGGGGCCGCCGCCCACGAGGTAGTGCAGGAGCGCCACGATGTTGATCCCCGGCGGGTACGGCGCGCCCTGGGAGCAGCGGCTGAGGGCCTCCAGCCCCTGCACGGCCAACCCGTGGTAGAGGCAGGCCCCGGTCTCGAAGAGGGAGGCGTCGTCGTTCACGGGCAGCGAGGAGTCCGCCGCGGCCCACGCCACGTGCAGCCCACCCAGCAGCAGCGCCAGCCCCAGCCCGAGCGCCGTGTCGCGGCGCGTCCAGGGGCCGGGGGTCAGGGCAGGCATGGGGTTCCGGGGTGCGGGGGAGGGACCAGACCTAACCGCGCGGTCCCAGCCAGGTGCACAGGGCCACACCGCCCACAGTGATGAGCACGCCGAGCAGCTGCATGGGGGTGGGGATCTCGGCCCAGAAGAGGGCGCCGAACCCGAGCGCGAGCACGACCCCGAGGTAGGTGGAGGCGCTGACGTTGGCCGCGCTGCCGCGCTGGTAGGCCACGGTGAGCAGGATCTGGGCCACCGTGGTGGCCAGGCCGATGCCCAACAGGGCGCCGAGCTCGATGGCGCTGGGTGTCACCCAGGAGAGCGCGGTCCAGGGGCCCACCACCAGCATGGAGACGAAGGGGAAGTAGAAGACCACGACCAGCGCATGGTCCGAGGTGCGCAGGCGCCGCACCAGGTTGTAGGCCACGCCGGAGAAGACGGCCGCCGCCAGCGCGATCACGAGCATGGACAGGGAGACGCCCCCGCCGGCCCCCTTGATGACGGCCACCCCCGCGAAGGCCAGGGCCAGGAAGGGGAGCTGGAGCCAGCGCGGGCGCTCCCCCAGCCACAGGGCGGCGATGAGGATGGTGAAGATGGGGGAGGTGTTCTGGAGCGTGACCGCCGTGCCCAACGGCAGGTGCTGCAGGGTGTGGAAGTACAGCAGCAGCGCCAGCGTGCCCGCGGCACCCCGGGCCAGCAGCATGGGCTTGTTCACCCCCCAGGGGGAGAGCCCCTGGCGGCGGATCAGGAGCCAGCCGAGGACCAGCGTGACCAGCGCCCGGAAGAAGACGATCTCGTGCGCCGGGATGCGCGGCACCGCCTTGACCGCCACGTTGGCCAGCGCGAAGGTGGCCACCGAGGCGAGCATGGGCAGGACCCCCGCAGGGAGCCCGCGCCGGGCCGGTGCGGCCTCGCTCACGTCAGTTCCCCGCGGCGGCTTCAGACTCGCGCTTGACCCAGGCCGTGGCCTTGGTCAGCCCGCGGCCGGTGACATAGTCCTCGATGGGAGCCGGCACCCAACCCGAGGGGACCACCTCCACCGAGTAGGCCACCCGGGTCCAACCGGGGCGCCCGGCCACCGGCTCCACCCGCCAGAAGCCCACGGTGGCGGCCAGCTCGTTCTCCTGGGCGGCGTCAAGGGTCCAGGTCATCCAGCCCGCGTCGCGGTCGAGGGTGTGATCGATTTGGTAGCGGATGCTCATGAACAGGGCGCCGATCTCGAACCGCACGAAGATGTGATCACCCCGCCGTGCGTAGATCTCGCACAGGGAGACGTTGTCCACCATGCGCGGGTAGGCCGGAAAGTCCAGGATGCGGTCCCAGACCGTCTCCACCGGCGCGTGCACGTCAACCACGGCCACCCCGCGCCCGCCGTCCGCCGTGCGCACCTGGCGCTTGACCGCCTCGCCGGCCGCCAGGCGGGTCTGCTCCTCGGTGGTCAAGGGCACCACCGGCGGCGCGCCGTCGTAGGGCGTGAGCGTCGCGCCGGCATGGGCGATGGACAAGGCGAGCAGGAGGACGTTCATGGGCGCCGCCCTATCCCGGCCGAGGCGCGGCAGGCGGTGATCTCCTCAACCCACTCATCAAGGCCCCCTGGAGGGAACCCATGACCCACCGCCCCCTGCTCACCGTCGGCGCGGTCGACGACTGCATCGAGGATCTGTACGACGACTGCTTGCCCGCCTGCTACGAGGAGTGAGGGCCTCTGAAGCGCCGAGGGCGGAGCCGAAGCCCCGCCCCCCGATGACGCGGTGGGGTGCTACCCCAGCGCCTCGAGCTTGCGCTTGATCTGCTTGCGCTCTTCCTTCAGCTCACCGCGCTCGGCATCTTCCAACGCCTGCTTGAGGTAGCGCTTGGCCGCGGCCACATCGCCAGCCCGCTGGGCGATGTCGCCCAGCTCGGCCCGGGCCACCACCAGCTTGCGGAGGTCCTTGCTCTGGGTGGCGGGCTCGAGGCAGGCCTCGAACGCCTTGGCCGCCTCGCTGAACTCGCCGATGGACTTGAGCGCGCCGCCGAGGTTGAAGTTGAGCTCCTTGGCCAGCATGGTGTCGTTGGGGTTCAGCCCCTCCTTGGCCTTGCGGAACAGGGCCACGGCCTCGTTGACCTTGCCGGCCAGCAGGGAGAACAGGCCCACGTTGTAGGTGTCGATGGGCACGAACTGGGTGAGCTTGAGGGCCTCGGTGATCTCGAGGGTGCGGCGGGCGGAGCGCAGGGCGGCCTCGTGGTTCTTCTGGGCGCTCTGGGCCTGGGCCAGCATGGCGTTGGCGGCGCGCTCGCGCACGGGGTTGCGCAGGCCCTGGGCGATGCCGATGCAGCGCCCGAGCACGTCCGCGGCGCGGGGGGCCTGCCCGGCGAAGAGCAGGGTCTCGCCGAGGTTGATGCCGGCCTCCAGCGCCAGGGGGCCGGCTCCGGCCTGCCCGGCGAACTCGTTGGCCTTGCGGAAGTGCTCAATGGCGGGCTCCAGCTTGCGATCGCGGCGCGCCACCAGGCCGCGCACGAACTCGGCCTGGCCCTGGATGGGCGGCACGGCGGCGGCGGCCTCGGCGGCCTCGGCGCTCTCCACGGCGGCGGTGGGGTTGCCGTCGGACAGCTCGATCATGGCCAGGTGCCCGAGCACCTCGGCGGTCTTGAGCTTGTCTTCCAGGCCCTTGAACAGGGTGAGGGCGTCCTTGGCGCGGTCGCGGGCGCGGTACAGATCCTGGCGCCGGTAGTCGAGGCGGGAGCCGGCGAACAGCACCCAGGCCTGCATGGCGCGGTCGTCCTGGCCGGAGGCCCACTGGATGGCCTCGTTGAACAGCTTCTCGGCCGGCTCCACCTGGCCGCCGGTGACCATGCGCTCCAGGAGGTTCATGAACACGGTGCGGCGCAGAGGCACGGGCCAGGCGATGTCGTCGTAGGTCTGGACCAGCTCGTGGCACATGCCCCACATCTCGGGGCGATCCGCGGTGAGCGCCAGGCACTTGACGATCATGCAGCGCTGGGCCTCGCCGGCCTCGGCGTAGGTGCGCAGGGTGCGGACCATGAACTCATGGCCGCGGGGGGCCAGGAAGCGCTCCATGAAGGCGCCGACCCGCGCGGTGCGCTGGCGGCCGGCGTCGTCCCGGTGGGCGGCCAGCACGCCGAAGCGGAAGAAGGGGCGCTGGAAGGTGTAGAGCCAGGACTTGAGCTGCTCCTGGTACTGCTCCTCCTTGTAGAGCCCCTCGCAGGCATCGAGCAGATCGTCGATGCTGTCGCGGTCCACGCCCATGACGTCGGCGGCGATGCTGGAGGGGAAGGTGTGCCCCAGCAGGGCGGTGACGTGCTGCAGCACGGGGGCGTCGTCGACCGTGACCTTGCGGCGCTTCGGCGTGGCCTGGACCTCGTCGTCGCCGCCTTCGCCGTCGGCCGCGGCCTCGTCGTCGTCGTCCAGCGCGTCGGCATCGACCGCGGTGGGCACGAGATCGGCGAGGGCTTTGCCGGCCAGGGGCTCGGCCAGGCGACCATCGGCCTGCAGGTACTCGGCCACCTCGGCCACGAACCCGGGCAGGCCGCCCGTGACCTCGATCAGGCCGGCCACGTCCGCGCCCTCGAAGCCCTTGCTGGCCAGGAAGGCGCGCACCTCCTCCTCGCCCCAGGGGGCCACGTCGAAGGTGTGGAGGTCGGCCTTGCGGCGTTCGAGGAACTCGAGCCAGGGGGCGGGCATGGCCGCGCGGGCGCGCGGATCCTCGGGGCTCTCGGTGGACAGCAGCATGAGCAGCCGGCTCTTGCCCGTGGACTCCTGCATCAGGGCCTCGAGCAGCGCGAAGACGCCCACGCTGTGGCAGACGTTGACGTTCTGGATGTCGATCAGCACGGGCACCTTGCGGGAGATGCCGAGCACGATCTCGATCAGGCCGAGCAGGGGGTTGTCGCGCGGCAGGCCGACCTGGAAGGTCTCCTCGCCGGGCTTGGGGCCCTTCTTGAGGCCGTCGATGAAGGCCTGGAACCACTGCTGGACGCGCTTGGGGTGCTGCGGCAGCTGGGCGTTGAGCACCATCTCGGCCTTGGTGCGCAGCATCGGATCCCGGTGCAGCATGGAGTAGAGGGTGGCGTAGAGGCGCAGCAGGGAGCGCAGGCCATCTTCTTCCTCGGTGAAGGCCAGGCGCCAGACGAGCACGTCGTCGGAGGCGGCGGCCAGGCTGCGGGAGAGCTCGCCCACCAGGGCGCGCTTGCCGCCACCCAGGGGGGCCTGCAGGATCACGGTGCGGCCGTCGCCCTCGCGGGCGGCGGCGAGGTGGTCGCGGAGCACCTGGAGATCGGACTCGCGGGCCACGAAGATCTTCTCGTTGGAATCAGCCACAGTGGCTCCCTGTCGTGTGCGGCGCCGGGGGCGCCCGGGGGGGGTGGATACGGGCTGGGGCGAGTATCCCACCGGGCCGCGATGTCAACGGAGCGTGGGGGGGTCGAAGGCCCGCGTGGCCTCGGCTATACTGGCGGACTCCGCGCCACCCAGGGGTGCCCCATGCGCAGCCTGCTCGCCCTGATGCCGCTCTCCCTCCTCGCCTGCGTCGAGGAGCCCGGCCCACCATCCGGCACGTTCGACTGGGACGTCACCATCACCGGCATCGAGGATCTCTGCAACCCCACCGATCCCCAGGGCTCCCTGGAAGAGGTCACCTACTCCCTCCTCTTCGACGGCAGCCTCACCTCCATCTACATCGGCCCCGACCTGTTCGCGCAGGGCATCATGTCCGGCTGCGCCCTGGAGTACGACTCCCCCGTGGTGGGCGAGCGACGGGGAGAGAACGAGGAATTCTGGGTCAAGTGGCAGATCACCGGCGACGCCACCCTGCGCCAGGGCGGCTCCTCCTGCGACATCGTGGAGGAAGGCATCGACTGGGTCGGCGAGGAGACCTTCGAGATCGTCGAGACCGACGACCCGAGCCTGCAGATCGGCTGCACCTACACCATGTCCGTCGTGGGCACCTTCACCGGCCGCAACGGCTAGGAGCCTGCAGCGCTTTGACCACCCACAGCGAGCGCCTCGCCGCCCTGCGGGGCGCCATCCGGGCCGTGGTGCGCGGCAAGGATTCCCAGATCGAGCTGGCCCTGGTGGCCGTGCTCGCCGAGGGCCACCTGCTCATCGAGGACATCCCCGGGGTCGGCAAGACCACCCTGGCCACCACGCTCGCGGGCGCGCTCGGGGGCAGCTTCAAGCGCGTCCAGTTCACCAGCGACCTGCTGCCCACCGATCTTCTGGGCGTCTCCGTGCTCGATCCCGGCGCCGGCCGCTTCACCTTCCGCCCGGGCCCCATCTTCGCCAACGTGGTCCTCGCGGACGAGATCAACCGCACCACCCCCCGCACCCAGTCGGCCCTGCTGGAGGCCATGAACGAGCGCCGGGTCACCGTGGACGGCATCACCCGCGCCCTGCCACGCCCCTTCCTGGTGGTGGCCACCCAGAACCCCCACGATCTGCACGGCACCTTCGAGCTGCCCGACGCCCAGCTCGATCGCTTCCTGGTCCGCCTGTCCATGGGCTACGCCGACCCGGAGTCAGAGCGCGCCATCCTGCGCTCAGGCGGCCTCAACGAGGCCCACGTGGAGCCCGTGCTCACCCCCGAGGAGGTCATGGCCCTGGTGGGCCAGACCCGCGCCGTGCGGCTGCATCCCGACATCGAAGACTACCTCCTGGCCCTGGCCGGCCGCACCCGCCAGGATGATCGCCTGCTGCGCGGCGTCTCCACCCGCGGGCTCGAGGCCCTGCACCGGGCCGTCCGGGCCCTGGCCCTGCTCCGGGGGCGCGACCACTGCCTGCCCGAGGACGTGCAGGAGCTCCTGCTGCCCGTCTGGGCCCACCGCGTGCTGGCCCGGCCCGCCGGGATGGGCGCGGAGGCCTCCGACGCCCTGCGCGAGATCCTCTGGGCGGTCCCGGCGCCCGGCTGATGGCGCCACCCGGCGCCACGATGACCACGCCCAGCGGCGCCCCCGCCCGCATGCGCCGCCAGCTCACGGGCCGCGGCCGGGGGCTGGTGGCCCTGGGCCTGCTGTTGGGGGGCGCGGCACTCTGGACCGCCAACAACCAGCTCTTCCTGGTCCTTGGAGCGCTCGGCGCCCTGCTGGCGCTGGACCTCGTGCTGGGAGCCTGGAACCTCCGGGGGCTGCAGGTCGCCCGGCGCCTGCCGCCCGAGCTGTACGCCGGCTGCCGCGGGCTGGGCCACCTCCTGCTCTGCAACCGCCGCCGCGGGCTGGCCGCCGCCGCCCTGCGGCTGGGCGAGCGCGACTGCGGCGAGGCCGCGGCCGAGGTCGCCTGGGTCGGTCCGGGCGGTGAGATCGAGGTCCCCGTGGCCTGGCGCTTCCCGAGCCGGGGCGCCTACCAGCTCTGCGGGATCGAGCTGTCCAGCCGCTTCCCCTTCGGGCTGCTGGAGCACGCGCTCCTGCTGCCCCGCCCCGCCGAGGTGCTGGTCTGGCCCGCGCCTGTTTCGCGCCACGGCGCCGACCAGCGGGCTACCTCCGGCAGCCACCGGGCGGACGATCGCCGCTGGGACCCCCGCCGCGGCGGCACAGGCGACTTCCTCGACCTGCGCGACTACGCCCCCGGAGACAGCCCACGCCAGATCCACTGGCCCACCTCGGCGCGCCTGGGGCGCCCCATGGTGGTGGTGCGCGGGCGCGAGGCCGACGAGCAGGTCCTGGTCACCCTCCCCGAAGAAGAGGACCCGGTGCGCTGGGAGCGCGCCATCGGCGATGCCTGCGGCCAGGTGGTGCAGCACGTGCGCCGGGGCCACGCCGTCGGCCTGGCCGTCGGGCCCCGGACCTGGCCCGCCCGGCGCGGATCCGGGCAGCTGCGGGTCCTGCTGACCGTCCTGGCCCTGCTGCCCCGCGTCGAGGAGCCACAGCCGTGAGCGCCCGCACCTGGCACGCGCACGACGCCCGCCGCCTGCGCGCCGGCCAACGCTGGGCCACCTGGCTCACCAGCATCGGTGGGCTCGGGCTCGTCGCGCTGCTGCCGGGGAACGCCGCCTGGGCCGGGCTGGCCGGCCTCGGTCTGCTGGTGCTGCTGGCGCCCCTCGCCACCCGCCTGCACCTGCCCTGGCTGCGCCAGGCGCCAGCCGCGGTCGCCGTCGTGGCCCTGCCGGCCGCCGCCCTGGGTCCCTGGGGCGCCGCCCCGCCCGTCGCCGTGGCCCTCGCCGTGCTGCTGGTCCTGGAGCCCTTCGCCGCCGCGCCCGAGGCCCAGCCCGGCAGGGCCCCCCTGCTCGCGCTGCTGGCGGCCCTGCTGGCCTGCACGCTCACCGCC
>JBDRKM010000298.1:0-24516 GCA_043814015.1 Pseudomonadota bacterium | reverse complement strand
CGCCTGGCGGCCCGTACTGGCCTCTCGGGCCGCGGAGCGCGGAGTACTGACCGCCTGGCGGCCCGTACTGGCCTCTCGGGCCGCGGAGCGCGGAGTACTGACCGCCTGGCGGTTGTTGCCCGGCCCCGCGCTTCCCGGAGGGTGCACCAGGAAATCCTCCGCTCTGGACTGAAGTGGGGCCGCACCTCACTCTCTCGCAGCCAAGGGGATGCGATAAACTTGACAGCCTGACGTGATGGTGTAATCTACCTGCCATGAGCACCGAGACCTACACCTTCACCGAGCTGTGCGTGCGCGCCGGCGTGTCCGAGCGCACGGTGCGGTACTACGTGGCCCAGGGGCTCTTGCCCTCGCCGGGCACGGGCCGCGCCGCCCGCTGGCGTGGCGATCACCTCCGGCGCCTCGATCTGATCCTCCAGCTCAAGGAGAAGCACCTCCCCCTGGCCGAGATCCGCCTCAAGCTGGAGGCCATGACCGCGCTGGAGGTGCAGGATCTCGTGGCGGTGCAGCGCCAGGAGCCGCGCCCCAGCACGGCCAGCGAGTACGTGCAGAAGGTGCTGGCGGGGATGCGCCCGGCCGCGGGCCCCCCCCCGGGCCAGGCTCGCGCCTTGTCCACCGCTGCGCCAGCGCCCCGTCATCCCCCGTCCCGCTCCACCTGGGAGCACATCCCCTTGAGCCCGGATGTGGAGCTGCACATCCGGCGCCCCCTCACCCGCGAGCAGGACCGCAGGGTTCAGCGGCTGCTCACCCTCGCCCACGACCTGTTCGAGAAGGAGGAACCATGAAGATCAGCGCCCAGACCGAGCGTTCCCTGCTCCCCTCCCACCGCACCTGCCACCGCCACGTGCGCGTGGCCATCGAGGCCCCCGAGGCCCCCGCCCGTGGCCAGCGCCCGCCCGTGAACGTGGCCTTCGTGCTCGACCGCTCCGGCTCCATGGGGGGCGGCAAGTTCCGCCTGGCCCAGGCCGCGGTGGAGCAGGCCATCGCCAGGCTCGACGCCCGGGATCGCTTCGCCGTGGTGGTGTTCGACTCCGAGCTGGACCTCGTCTTCCCCAGCCGCCCGGCCACGGGGGGCGCCCGCCAGGAGGCTGTGGCGGCCCTCTCCCGCTATCGGCCCCGTGGCTCCACGGATCTGGGTGGCGGCTGGCTCATGGGCTGCGGGCAGGTGGCCGAGCACCTCGCGGCGGAGGCGGTGGGGCGCTGCATGCTGCTGACCGACGGTCAGGCCAACGTGGGCATCGTGGATCCCGAGACCCTCTGCCACCACGCCCGCGAGCTGCGCGGCCGGGGCGTGTCCACCTCCACCTTCGGCGTCGGCCAGGACTTCTACGAGCACATGCTCGGGCCCATGGCCGACGCCGGGGGCGGGGCCTTCCAGTACATCGAGAGCGCCGAGGAGATCCCGCGGATCATGGACCGCGAGCTCGGCGAGACCCTCGAGGTGGTGGCGCGCCGCGTGGTGCTGGAGCTGTCCCTGCCCGCGGGGGTGACCATCACGGCGCTGGGGCCCTATGACGTGGAGCTGGGTCCGGGGCTGGCGCGTGTCGGCCTGCCGGATCTGGTGAGCGCACAGCTCTTTGAGCTGCCCATCAAGCTCGGCCTGCCCGCCGGCCCCAACGGCGAGGACCTGCGGATCGGCCTGCGCCTGCTCGACGCCGAGGGGGTCCTGGCCGGGCTGGAGGCGCGTCTGGACTTCACCTGGGTCAGCGGCGAGGCGGCCAAGGCGCAGCCGCGCGATGTGGCGGTGGATCGCTTCGTGGCCGAGCGCTACGCCGCCCGCGCCATGCAGGAGGCCTCCAGGCGCAACCGCGAGGGGGACTACAAGGGGGCCGCCGCGGCCATCGAGGGCGTGGCCCGCCGGGTACGCGGCTACGCCGGCCAGGACGGCCAGCTCCAGGGCGTGGTGCAGAAGCTCGAGGAGGAGGCCGAGGCCTACCGGGCTCCCGTCACCGAGAGCAAGCGGAAGTCGGACTACGCCAGAACACAGGCGGCCACCAGCTCCCGTGACGTCACGGGGCAGCGGCAGCGCTGGAAGTCCTGATCAGGAACGTCGTCGCAGCGCCCGGCGCCAGCTCCACCACCTCGAAACGCACCCGGCGCTCGCCGCCGGGCAGGGCGTGCAGCGCGCCGGCGGGCGCGACCGTGGCCGCGGGGCCGAAGTCCGGGGGCAGGGGTAGATCGAGCGCGAGGGAGAAGGGTTGGGAGGCGCGGGAGGTGACCTGGGCCGTCAGGACAGGGCCCACGCGGGTCAGGACCAGGTCGGCCAGCCCCGCGCCGGCGCGCAGGCCCGCCAGCTCCAGGCGGCGGTGCCCGGTGGGGAGGTGGGGGGCCAGCACGAGGTCGGCGTCCTCCCCGGCCACGGGCCCGGCCAGGTACAGCAGCATGGCGTCGGCGTCGATGGCCCCCTCCCAGGGGCGAAAGCGCGCGGTGAAGTCGCCCATCAGGCCCGTGGCGTCGTACAGGGGGGCGAGCGCGCTCATGTCGTCGTAGACCATGTACTCGTCCACCTGGCCGCCGTCGTCGGCGTAGCGGTGCAGGGCGTCGAAGGCCGCGCCGGCCTCCGGATCGCCCACGGCCACCAGGTTGGCCAGGTAGTAGCCGGGCACCATGCCGGTGCACATGCCCTCCTCGATGCCGAAGTCCTCGTAGGGCTCGGGCAGCAGGGTCTGGATGGTGCCGTCGCCCTGGCCCGCGCTCACCCGCAGGGCGGCGAAGTTCGCCAGGGCGTCGCCATCCTCGGGGGCGTGGGTGCCGAGCCACAGGGGCTTGAGGTTGACGTCCTCGAAGGGCTGGGGCTCGACCTCGCCGCTCTCGCGCCAGATCAGGGGCGCCCAGGAGCCGCTGTCGAGGCGGAAGCGCTCGTCCAGGGCGGCCTGGGCGAGGTCGGCCAGCGCCTCGAAGGGGGTCGGGTCCTCGCCGATGGCGGCGGCGGCCTCGGCCATGCCGCGGGCGGCGGCCAGCATCAGGAAGGAGGAGTTGGCCGACCAGGCGCTCTCCTCGTAGGCCTCGTCCAGGTCGTGGCCCAGGGCGGCGGCCATGGCGATGCGAAAGGTCTCGTCGCCCGAGAAGGGCTGCAGGCCCTCGGCGGTGATCTGCTGGGCCGTGAGCGCCCGGGAGAGGTAGGCCCAGTGCTCGGCCATGGGCTGCCAGTCGCCCGTGAAGCGCGCCTGCTGCAGCCAGCCCAGCGGCACGTAGGAGGGACCCTCGGCGGCCAGGCGGTCGGAGAAGGAGCCCAGGGCGGCCCAGTCCGGTTCCTCGCCGAGATCCTCCGGCTCCAGGCCGGAGGAGCAGGCGTTGCCGTAGTCGCCGCGCGCGGCGTGGCAGAGGTGCAGGTAGTCCAGGGCGGCTGAGGCCTCCTCCTGGAGCCCCGCCCTGAGCAGGAAGCGCACCGGCCCGATGGTGTCCCTGAGCCAGGCTCCGGTGTAGCGCGACATGGGGCAGACCGCGCCGGCCGCGGACTGCTGGACCCGCACGCCCACCCGCCAGGCGTCGTACAGGTCGGCGATGCGCGGGTCGTCGCTGCGGACCTGCACGCCGGTGGCGGAGAAGGCGGCCCACCAGGCCAACGTGTCCTCCAGCAGGACGTCGGGATCGGAGGTGGGCAGCAGCGCGAGGTCGTCGTCGTCTTCGCCGAAACCCAGGGTCAGGACGGCGCGGGCGCTGGCGCCGGCCTCGAGCTCGCCGAGGGGGATCGTCAGCGTGTCGGGATCGAGATCCCCCTCCCAGGGCAGGTACGCGAGCAAGTGCGCCCCGTCGCTCTCCACGAGCAGTCCGTCCTGGAGCTCCGGAGCGCGGTAGGGATCGAGGCGCAGGGCCACGTCGTGGGGTGCGCTGTCGCCGTTCTCCACCAGCAGCACCCGCACGATCAGGGCGGGGACGTCGAGGTCGTCGACGCTGGCGGGGTGCGCCGCGAAGTCCACGGTGCTCAGTGTGAGATCGCCCGCCTCGGCGCGGGTGACGTTCACGGCCGTGCCCCGCACCCGGGCGAGCCACTCGCGGTCCGTGGCGGGCTCTTCTCCGTCCACCACCAGGCGGACGGCCTCATCACCGAAGAAGCGGTCGCCGCGCTCATAGACCGGGCCGGCGATGCCGTGCAGGGTGTTCAGCGGATCGGTGAGCCCCTGCAGGGCGAAGGCGCGGCCGTTGCCCACGGCGAAGGCGCCGCGGTGGGCTTGATCCGGGCGCTCGTCGAGGGGGCCCTGCACGCGGCTGGCGTAGAGCGAGAGGTCGGAGAGGCCGGGCTGCTCGGTGAAGAAGGGGTGGGTCAGGGGCGGGCGGAGGTCTTCGCCGGGCCAGGCGGGGGTGCCGGGCGGGGAGGGCTCGGGCGGGGCGCATGCCAGCAGGGCCGCCAGCAGTAGCATCTATGGCACCTCCACCGGGTCCACGTCGTTGGTGGACGCCTGGCCGAACAACCAGTCCAGTGAGAACCCGGTGAAGGCGCCCTGGGGCACGGGGATGGGGCCCGAGGCCACGTAGATGCGCCCGCTGCCGGGCAGCATGACCAGGGACTGGATGGCGCCGTTGTTGGCGATGGTGTCGCCGAAGTCGAACTGCTCGGGCGGGTAGGAGGTGTCCTGCACCGGGTTGTAGGTGTCGCGCAGCACCTGGATCCCCGTGGCGAGGTCGAGCTGGCCGTGCAGGCTGTCCCCGCCGCCGGGCAGGGGCGAGCTGCTGCAGGCGCTGAAAGCGCGCCACCGAGCCGGAGGAGGGCTCCAGGTGTACCGCGGCCGTGGCCGGGTCTACGAAGTGGTTGGTGGCGTAGACCACCGCGTCCTCGGACAGGGGGCGCTCGGCCTGGGCGTCCACCCCCAGCTCGAAGACGGCCGCGTCGCGCGCGTTGCCGTCGGAGAAGGTGAGGATCTCGGCGGAGGCGTGGGTCTGGGCGGCCAGGTAGGACTCCACGTCGGTCAGGCTCTCGAGGTGCTCCAGCGCGTAGCGCGCCATCTGGGTGTGGGCGTAGCCGTGATCCAGGACCTCGGCGGTGCCGTAGGCCTCGTTGGAGGCGAAGGCCAGGCCCGCGGCGTTCATGCCGTTGTAGGGGCTGACGTTGCCGGGGAAGCCGAAGGCCACCCAGGGCAGGGCGTTCTCCGGGTGGCGCACGATCAGGGTGGGGTGGTCGATGATGAAGTCGATCTGGGTCCAGTCGAGGTTGCGGGCGTGCACCACCTCGCCATCCACCGTGGCGGCGCCGGCGGCTACGAGCTGGGTGCAGCCCAGGGACTGCACCACCTTCTCGATGGCCACATCCCCGTAGGCCAGCAGCAGGCAGCGGTCCATGGACCAGGCCTCCTCGTCGCCGAAGGCATCCACGATGCCCTGGCACTCGTCCACGACCTCCGGGTAGGACTCGGCCCGCGCCTGATCCAGCAGCCCGTAGAACTTCGCCAGCCCCTCCATCACCACCAGCTCGCTGTCGTCGATCCAGTCCGCGCCCTCCTCCAGCTCGTCGTGCAGCAGCTCGCCCTGGGCGTAGCCCATCTCGTAGGGCGTGCCGGCCACGCGCAGCACGGTCACGTTGCCCACGCGCTCCACGGAGGGGAGGGTGGGGCCCGTGTCGGCGGTGTCCGCGGGCGGGTGGCAGGCGGCGAGGAGGAGGACGAGGGGGAGCATGGGGAGCCTCCAGAGGGCGGGCACGGCGTAACCGGAATCGGTGGGCAGAAAAATCTCACGCAAAGACGCAAAGACGCAAAGATGGCGGTGGCTGCCGGCGATCCGTGGGAGGCGGGATGCGATGTCGCCGGGTCTCACGCAGAGGCGCGGGGCACGCAGAGATCCTGGCTGGGACCGCGTGGCTGACGAGCGGTGTGGTGGCGGCCCGCACTCATCGGCGGCGGGAGCCCCGGCGCCGCTTCTGGGGGGCGGGCTGGGGGCGCTCCTCCGGGGGCCAGAGCTGGTCCAGCAGGGCGCCGGTGGCCTCGCGCACCTCGGGGGCGAGGCCCAGGGTGTGGTCGGGCCGGCCGCGGACCACCGCCTCCAGCGCCTGGCGCAGGGGATGCCAGCGCTCGCTGAGGTTGAGGTCGTCGAGCGCGGCGGCGGCTTCGGGGGCGTGGTTGGTGAGGACGGCTTCGCGGAAGAAGCGGAGAGCGTCGGGCCAGTTGTCTTGGTGGTAGGTCTCGTCGCCGAGGGTGAGGTAGCGTCGTGCGGCCTTCTCGGCGCCAGGCCAGTCGCCGCGGCGGGCGAGGATGCAGGCGAGGGTATGGTGGAAGTTGGGCTCATTGGGCTCCAATTCTGCGGCTCGGCGTGCGAGGGTTTCTGCCTCATCCTGGTCTCCGCTCATCTCGAAGATGAGCCATGCGAGGTCGTTGAGGTGGTCCGCATTGCCACCATCGAGCCGGATGGCTTCCCGGAGAGCCTCCCGCGCGAGCTGAAGACGTGCAGGCTCCTCGGCGAGCAACCGCCCCAACTCGCGCCACGCGAGTGGCCCAGTGGGGTCGAGTTCAATGGCCCGGCGCAGAGACGCTTCGGCTTGATCTCTCTGCCGGAATGCGTCGTGGAGCAGGAATCCCTGAACGAGCCACAAGAGCGCCCGGTCGGGGTTTGAGGCGATTGCCGCGCGCACTTCCGATAGCGCTTCCTCATGTCGGCCAAGCCGCTCGCTGAGCAACCGCAGGAGCGTGATCCACACTTCCACCAGGTGGCTGTCGATCTCGAGTGCTCTTCGGTAGGCCCGGATTGCGTCCTCGGGCCGCCCGAGGCGGTCGCCGAGGAGATTCCCAAGACCTCGCCAGGCGGTGACCTCTCCGGGAGCAAGGTCGATGGCCCGGCGGAACGCGCGCTCCGCCTCTTCGTGTCGTCCGAGGCGCAACGAGAGTGCTTGAGCCCAGTCGACCCACACCACCCCGATTTCGCATCGGACCATGAGGGACGCCCAGGCCTGGGTCTCCTCCTGTGTGAGAGCGCGCGCCTCGAAGGCCGCGGCCAGGGCGATGGCCTGGATCACCTCGGGCCCGCCGAGGTGGACCGTCGCTTCGGCCCCCACTACATCATCAGTGCCTGACATGTTCCCTGCCGAGAGGGCGCTTTGCATTGCGGTCCAACCTGCTGGACCGATCCGTCTCCTGGCGTCTTCAGCCTCCTCGTGCAGGCCTGACAGGAGTTCGCCCATGAGCCCTGGCTCCGGACCAGAGATTGCAGCCGAGATGGTTGTTTTCTGCTCCACGGAAATGCTGGGACTCCCCCCCAGCAACCCCCAGAACTCCTCCGCCGTGCACCCCACCTTCTCCCAGTCCACCGGCGCCGCCAGCACGTTCTTCCGGGCTTCTGCCAGCGCCGCCTTGCGCTCGGCGATGTCGGCGATGGGCTTGTCTTCGCCGTCCAGATCGAGCAGCTCCCGGAGCTGCTTGCGGGCGCCGCCCTCCTCTCCCAGCAGGAGATCCACCCCGCGTAGCTCCAGCGCTCGCGCGAGGCCGCGATCTGCGACGGCGCAGGCATAGGCCAGCGAGAGCTCCGCCCCGCGGCGGCCGTGGGCGCGCCCCAGCAGGCTTCGCGCCTGCCTCGGCAGGGACTCCGGCCCGTAGAACAGCTCCAGGAATCGGACGAGCCAGACCAGGCGGCGGCGCAAGCGGCGGCTGGCGCGCATCAGGTACCAGACGTTGAAGAAGCGCTCCGAGACGAGGAAGCCGGTGCGCTCGGTGTAGGGCAGGGGGGTCTTCTCTACCAGGCCGTCCCGGACGAGGCGGGCGAGCTGGGAGGAGACGCTGTTCACGTCGAGGCGGGCGGCGGCGGCGACCTCGGCGGCGGGCTGCGGATCCCAGCCCAGGGCCAGGGCGTCCATGACCTGCTGGGACTGGATGGGCAAGGCCTCGAAGCGCGCCTTGTACAGGGGGGTGCAGGCGTCCAGCAGGCGCTCGAGGTCCACGTGGACGGTGTCGGAGTCGCCGTGCGCCAGCACTTGGTAGAGCAGCACGAGGGTGCGCGGGTTGCCGCCGGTCAGCACGTGCAGGGCGTGGAAGCGGCCCGGCTGCCCCCGCACCACCTCGGCCACGTGCGGGGTGTCGTGGATCTCGGCCAGGCGCAGGACAACGTCCTGGGCCTCCTCCAGGGAGAGGCCACGCAGCTCGTGAAGGCAGAAGAAGTCGTAGAAGGCGTCCTCGTAGCGGGTGAGGCCATCGGGCGCGCCGGTGCTCGCGCCCATGAAGCAGAGGCGCGGGTGTCGGCTCAGGACCTCCCGCAAGGCCCAGTGGTGCTCGGCCAGGCGCTCCAGCAAGAGGTCCACGTTGTCGAGCAGGAGGACCACGCCGCGGTGTTGCTCGGTCCAGCGGAGCAGTGCGTCCAGGGCGACCTGGGCCCGGGCGGGCTCCGGTGCGGCCGGCAGCGCGTCCACCAGGGCGTCGATGGCCGCGGCCTCGCCGGTACCGCCTGCCTGCTCCAGGGCGTCGGAGAGCGCGTCGAGGCAGTTGGCCCACAGATCGCTCAGACGGGTGACGTTGTACTGCTCCTCGGGGAAGGCGAGGGGCAGCCAGCGTTCGGAGAGCGAGGCGTCCTCCCGGATGGCCCCGCCCATGCGGCGCAGCAGCGTGGTCTTGCCCATGCCGCGCTGCCCGATCACCAGGTGGTGCTGTGGCCCTTCGGGGGCCCGCAGATCCTCCAGCAGCCGGGAGAGCAGGCCCAGCCTGGCCACGAACTGGCGCGCGCTCACCTCGTCGGAGAGGAGGTCAGGGTTGTAGACAGCCAGGGAGGGGCTGGAGAGGAGGGGGATCATGCGGTCCTCCGCAGCCAGTAGGCCCGCAGCAGGGGCGAGCGCCAGCGCCAGCGGCCGTCCTGGAGCACCAGGTAGCCGTCGTTCTCCAGCACCGACAGCAGCCAGGTGAGTTCGCCGTCGCGCTCGGGGCCGCGCAGCTCGCGACCGAGGACCGCGGCGAGCACGCCCCGCGCGGCGCCGCTCGGGTCCTTTGCGGCGGCGCTCAGCAGGGCGCGGGCCCAGGCGTCCCGGGGGGCACCCAGCTCCGGCGTGAGCCGCTGGTACCAGGTGTCGAAGAACAGGCGCGACGAGGGCCCGGCGAGGGCCTCGAAGACCTCCTCCACCCCAGCCTCGTCGATGGGCACGTCCAGGGGGGCGTCGGCTTCGCAGAGCTGGTGGACGAAGACCTGGACGTGGTGTGGGATGAGCCAGCCGATGCGCTCGAGAGCCTGGGCGCGGACCGGGGCGGGGAGCTGCAGGCCGCAGCCCTGTGCCAGCTCGACCAGCAGCTCGTCTGCGGCCTCGGGCGTGAGCGGTCCCAGGCGTTCCGGACGCAGATCGTTGACCGCCTCGGTCAGTTCCAGTCGCTGCGCCAGCGCGTCGGGCCCGATGGACCCTGCCAGGATCCAGCGAACCGGATCCGAGCCCTCGGCGGGACCTTGGCGCAGGTCACGCAGCAGGTGGAGGAGGTGTCGGGCGCGCGCCAACCCCTCGGGCTGTCCCAGCAGCGTGGTCGCGAAGACGGGCAGCTCGTCGAGCAGGATCAGCCAGCTCTTCCCGCTGGCGCGGAGGGCGTTGATCCACTCCCGGGCGAGGTCGGTCGGGTCGGGGGCCGTAGGGTCGCGCAGCACCAGCTCTCCGGTCAGGAGCCCCACCGAGCCCACCTGCTTGACCCAGCGCTTCAGGAGACCCTTGGTGAGGCTGGCCTTCACGCGCTCGTCGACCTTGGCAGACGCCACGTACAAGGCGCTGAAGAGCGCCATCTCGGAGCGGTGGGACGCGCCGCTCTCGTAGACGGGCAGGTGCGCTCGATCGCGCGCCTCCAGCGCCAGCCGGAAGAGGATGGAGGTCTTGCCGACCCGGCGCGGCGCCAGCAGCAGGAGGTGATCGTGCTCCAGGCGGGCCCAGATCCGGGCGCGCTCCGCTCGGCGGTCCCAGAATTCCGCACCCCGGACCGGTCGGCCGACGACGTTGTGCATGGCGGTCTCCAGACGGAATCGTTCTACAACGATGTTGTTGTAAAACAAAATCGTCTTGAAGTCAACCTGTCCCTGTCCGCCCGCCAGTGATCAGGAAGGAGGCCTCAGATCCCCCTCAGCACCCCCCACTCCACCGCCGTGAACCCGTCGCGCTCGAAGGGCTCGATCAGGGGCTCGGTGATGGTGATGGGGTAGGGGACGGGCCGCACCAGGGCCAGGAAGCGCAGCACGCTGTCCGGGGCGGGCACGATGTCGAGCCCCACCATGGGCTCGGGATCCTGGGGGTAGACCGCGTAGAAGGGCGCGCCCTCCAGTTCGGGCACCCAGTACTCCACGAAGTCGTCGATCTCGGCGCCCTCGAAGCCGAGCTCGGCCAGGAGCGCCCGGAACTCGCCGTCCAGATCGGCGCCGTCCAGCAGCCAGCCGGCGGAGGTGTCGAGCACGGGCGGGACGCTGGCCTCGTAGTAGAGGTAGCCGTAGGTGTCGTCGATGGTGCCGTCCGGGTCCACCTCGACATGCCAGCCGGAGCCGTAGGCGGGGATGGAGTCCACCACGGCGCCGCCGCCAGGGAAGGTCAGGCCGACATCGACCCACTGGGTGGCCTCCGGGTAGAGGTAGATGTTGGGCTTGGCCGCCTGGGCCGGATCGTCGAAGTACAGATCCGTGTAGTCGGCGGCGCTGGTGTTGGTGAGGGTGAAGCTGAAGTCCACGTGGTCGTAGCGGAAGGACAGCACCACCTCGCGGGTGTCGAGGTCGGCCAGGCCGAAGCGGCCCTGGGCGTCCGTGTACAGCTCGGCGTTGCGGGCGCCGTCGGTGACCTTGATGAGGTTGCTGTCGAGGTAGTGGTCCGCGAAGTAGTACTGTTGGCCGAAGATGACGCCGGTGACGGCGGAGGAGGCCTCGGGCACGGCGTCCAGATCCACGGTGACGGTGTCGCCCTTCTCGCAGCGGTACAGCTCGGTGTAGAAGCCCTCGGCCTTGGCGTACATGTAGTAGGCGGGCGGCTCGGAGTAGGGGAACTCCTCCTCGACGGAGACCACCACGTCGCCCTCGGTGTCCAGGGTCCAGGTCTCGATGAGGTTGCCCCAGCCGTCCGAGTAGATCTCGAAGGTGATGTCCGTGGCCACGCCCTCCACCGGGGTCATGGGGGTGTAGGGGAGGTCGGTGTCGGCGTCGGTGTCGGCGTCCGCATCGCCGTCGGCGTCCGTGTCCGCGTCGGTGTCGCCGTCGGCGTCACCATCGCCGTCCGCGTCGGTGTCGGTGTCGGTGTCGGCGTCGGTGTCGCTGTCGGTGTCGCCCTCGGGGGTGCCGGTGTCGTCCTTGTCGTCGCCGCAGGCGGACAGGGAGAGGGGCAGGGCCAGGGCAAGGAGCAGGAGGGGGCGGATGGTCATGGGGTCTCCTCGGGCGCGGGTGGAGGGGTATTCTGGACCGGGAATGGGGCGGTGTCCAAGGGAAAAAACGGGCTACCTCCAGTCCCCGATCAGCACGAAGGGCGCCCAGTGGTACGGGTGGGCGGTGGTCTGCTCGCGCAGGAGGGAGAGCTGGGAGTTGCGCAGCAGATCCGCCCGCGTGCCCCCTTCCCGCTCGAGCTCTCCGTACAGGGCGCTCATGAGGCTGGTGGTGGAGATGTCGTCCACCTCCCAGAGGGTGGCGAGCACCGCGGCGGCGCCGCGCATCTCGAACTGGTAGGCGAGGCCGGAGATCTCCTTGCCCTCGCCCTGCTCGCCCAGCGCCGTCTGGCAGGCGGAGAGCACCACGAGGTCCACGTCACCCAGCGGCAACAACGGGATCTCGCGGAAGGTGAGGTGGGCCGCCGCACCTTCGCCGGCCAGCAGCAGGTAGGAGCCCTCGGGGTTGTCGTTCAGCAGGCGGCCGTGGGTGGCCAGGTGCAGGATGCGGCGACCCTCCAGGCTGCCGCGCAGGGCCTGCTTGGTGGCGTCCTGGCCGAGCAGGGCCAGAAGATCCTTGCTGCGCCAGATCTGGCCGAGGGCCTGCACCTCCTGCTCGGCGCCCGGCAGGGAGCCGTCGGGGTTGCCCAGCGCCAGCATGGTGCTCTTGCGGTCCATGGGGCGGTGCTCCGTGAGGGCGCCGGCCTGGGTGAGCAGGGCGAGGCGGTAGCGCTCGAGCAGGTACTGCTCGCCGTCCCACAGGGCCGCGAAGGGCAGGTAGCGCAGGCGGCCCGAGGGGCTGACGACGAGGGTGTCGATGCCTTCCAGATCGGGCAGGATCGGCGCGATGAGGAGATCGAAGAGGGCCCTGGAGGTGACCAGCGGGTCCTCGCGGGGGGTGGCCTGGGCGGCGCTCAGGGCGCGGGCGCCGCGGGTGGGGCCCCAGGCGGCCGCAGGATCCTCCAGGGCGGCGCGCAGGCCCACGATGAGGCGGTCCACCTCGGCCTCGTCCACCGGGGTCTCCCGCACCAGCAGGGGGGTGCCGCCGCCGCGCACCACGAAGGTGGCGATGCGGTCGGGCAGGATCACGGGCTCCACGAAGGCCTCGTTGGGCAAGAGATCGGCTTGCAGCTTGAAGAAGCTCGGAGGCGCCACCTGCAGGCGCTGGAACAGATCGGGATGCGTGGTCTCCAGGTCGCGGGTGTAGTCCTGGAAGTGGAGCTGGGCCTCGTCCAGATCCTGCTGCAGGCGGGCCAGCAGATCCTGGTTGCGCTCCTTGACCGGCCTGGACAGCTCGGCGCGCAGGCGGCGCTCCAGATCGCGCTCGCGGGCGCGCATGGCCTGGACCTGGGCCAGGGCATCGCGGTCGCCCTCGGCTACGGAGGCGGAGGAGAGGGCCTGGCCTTCGCCCTGCAGCTCCTGGGACTTCATGAGCCCCAGCACCTGCCAGGCCTCCTCGGCCTGGCCGAGCTCGTTCAGCAGCGCCACCAGCTCGCGGTAGACCTCGCCGTGGTTGGCTTCGAAGCTGTGCTCGGCCTCCTTCTCGGCGCCCATGCCGGCCTTCATGCGCTCCAGGGTGTCCACCGCGGCCCTGAAAGAGGCGGCGGCCTCCTCGCGCCGGCCGAGATCGCGCTGGGCACGGCCCAGGTAGAACAGGGGCCGCCAGCGGACGCCGGGGGAGGGGGTGCGCTCGGCGGTGGCGGCCGCGGCCGCCAGGTGCTCCACCGCCTCCTCCAGCGCGCCCTGCTCCCAGGCCAGGATGCCGAGCTGGGTCTCGATGCGGATCCACAGGAAGGTGAGGTCCATCTCCACGGCCAGCGCCAGGGCCCGCTCCAGGTGGGCGCGGGCCTCCGCGGCACGGCCGAGATCCTGCAGGGCGCGCCCCTGCAGCAGGGTGAGCTCGGGCTCGAGGGCGGCGAGATCGTTGTCGCGCGCCCGCTGCAGCGCCTCGTCCGCCAGCCCCAGGGCGCGCTCGGGCTGGCCCAGCTCGAGCCAGCAGGTGGCGAGGTTGCCCACACTGATGGTCAGGACCTTGAGGAAGTTCACGCGCCGCCCGATCTCGAGCGCCTGCTCGAAGTAGGGGGCGGCGGCCGCCCAGTCGCCCAGATCCGTGTAGATGGTGCCGATGTTGTTCAGCGATCCGGCCTCACCGAAGGGGTCCTGCCAGGCGCGGCGCAGCGCCAGCGCCTGCTCGTGCCACTCGCGCGCGGCGCGGTAGTCGGCCGCGCCCGTCTCCAGGGTGCCGAGGGTGTTGTAGACGTTGCCCAGGCCCCACTCGTCCCCGGTCTCCTGGAAGAGGGCCAGGGCCTCCTGGGCGGCGGCGTGGGCCTCCTGGGCGCGGCCCTCGACACCGAGCTGCCAGGCCAGGCTGTCCAGGGCGTTGGCGAGCTGGCTCTGCACCCCGGAGGCGCGCGCCTGGTCCACCGCCTCCTGGTAGCGCGCCAGCGCGGCGGCGCCGTGGCCGCGCACCACCTCCACCTGGCCCAGCGACTGGCGCAGCGCGACCTGGGCGCCCTCATCGCCGGTCTCCTGGTGGAGGGCCAGGGCCTGCTCGTAGTCGGCCTGGGCTTCGTCGAAGCGGCCCACCTGGCTCAGGATGTCGCCCCGCTGGGCCAGGGCCTGGGCCTCGGCCGGCTTGCTCGGCATCTGGCGGGCGATGTCCAGGGAGCGCTCGATCAGGGCGAGGGCCTGGTCGTAGCGGCCGGCGAGGGCGGCCTCGTAGGCGGCCAGGGAGCGCAGGGTGTCGGCCTGGCCCGCCAGGTCGCCGATCTCCTCCTGGATGGCCATGCAGCGCTCGAACAGCTCCTGGGCGCGGGCCATGTCGCGGCGCTGCTGCGCGCTGATGGCCCACCACTGCAGCACACGGGCCTCCTCGTGGCGGTCGCCCGCGGCCTGGAAGCCCTCCATGGCGGCCTGGTAGGCCAGGTCGGCTTCGGCGTAGCGGCCGGCTTCCTGGTGGACCTCGGCCAGCTCCAGCAGGGCGTCGGCCTGGGCGGCCTCATCCCCGCTCTCCTCCAGGGGCGCGAGGGCCTGGCCGATCAGCTCCGCGGCGGCGGCGTAGTTGTGGCGCTCGCGCTGCATGCGGGCGGCGCGGGTGAGTACGTCGGCGACATCTTCCAGCTCGTCGCGCTCCCGGTGGATGGCGAGGGCCTCGTCAAAGCGCGCCTGGGCCTCGTCGTGGCGGCCCAGGGTCCACAGCAGGCTGGCGGCGTTGGTCAGGGTGATGGCGCGCGCGCGGATCGTCGTTCTCGGCGTACAGCTCGGCGGCCTGCAGCTTGGCGTCCAGCGCCTCCTGGTAGCGGCCGAGATCCCACAGCGAGGCGCCGATGTCGTCCATGGCTTTGGCCACCGTGCCGCTCCAGCCCAGCTCCCGGGCGCGCGTGAGGGCCTCCTGCCGGCGCGCGATGGCTTGCTCGTACTGGCCCAGGGCGGCGTGGACATCGCCCAGATCGCGCAGGGTGGTGGTCTCGCGCTCCACCGCGGTCAGATCCGTGCGTTGGCGGTACAGCGCCAGGGCCGTCTCGTAGGCCTCGAGGGCCTCGGTGTAGCGGTAGAGCTGCTCCGCGCAGACCCCGATGCCGCGCCAGGAGTCGGCCGAGCCCCCCTGCTGGTCGGCGGGCAGCCCCTCCCGCAGGGCCAGGGCCTGCCGGTAGGCCGCGATGGCCTCCTCGTAGCGGGCCAAGCCCGAGAGGGCCGCGGCCATGTTGTTGGCGGCGATGGCGGCGACATAGGGGAATTGTGCGGCCTGCTCGACGGCCTCCCGGTAGGCCGGGATGGCATCCTCGTGCTGGCCCATGTCGTCCAGCAGGTCGGCGTGGGCGGCCGTGTAGAGCGCCCAGTCCCACGGGCGCTCGGTGGCGCGCGCCGCCGTGCCCATGAGGTCCACCAGCACCTGGGCCTCCTCGAAGTCCTCCGCGGCGACGGCCTGCCGGCTCGCGTCGTACCAGGAGGCCACCATGTCGTCCTCGATGAGGGTGGGGACGAGGTCGAAGAGGTAGTCGGCCTGCTCCTCGGGGGTCATCTCCTTTGCCCTGAGCGCGATCTCCCGCCAGGAGGTGAAGCCGCTGTTCAGCGCCCAGGTGGCCCAGGTCTCGGTCAGGCGCCAGGTGGTGCCGATGTAGCGGCCCGGGAAGCTGGCCACGAACAGCAGGAAGTCGCGCACGTCCTCGGCCGTGGCCCCGGCCATGGCCTCCTCCAGGGTCTTGCCGGCGTAGCGCCCTTCGGCCAGGGGGGCGGGGTCATCGTCGTCATGGGCGTACCAGGCGTACTGCGCCACCACCTCGGCGCCGTGCAGGAAGGCCAGCGCGTCGTGGTCCATGGCGGGCTCGGCCACCATGGCGCGCTCGTCGCACAGGGGGAGCTCGTCCTCGTCGGTGAAGGAGATGCGTTCGGAGAGCAGGGTCCAGCAGAGGGTGCCCAACAGCACCTCGGGCACGGCCGCGGGCAGCTCGATGAGGTCACCTTCCGACAGGCGCCCCTCGCCCAGGAAGCGGACCACCGCCTCGCTGTCCTCCACTGCCAGCACCTCCACCGGGCCCAGCTCCACCAGGCCCACTGCCGGGTCCTGGCGGTAGGCCGTGCCGCGCCCCGTGGCCAGCAGGCCGCGGTCCCGGCCGCCCTCCAGCAGGGCGACGGGCTGCTTCTTCAGCTTGCCGGTCTCGGGATCGGGGAGCTTCACCTTCTGGACCGCCAGCACCGGCACCATCAGCTCCACGTGGGCCAGGGCGGGTTCCTCGGCGTGGAGGGCGGCGGCGAGCAGCAGGGCGAGGGTGCAGAGCGGCATGGTGGGCTCCCGGGGATGGGGCAGTCTAGCCTGTCCCCCGCGTGCCGGCGGTGGGGTGGCGGCATAGGCGGGCTGGTCTGTCCCCGGGGCGTGCTGCGTGGAGCCTGGAGAGATCGTCCTCGGCCGCTTCCGCCTGGTCGCAGCCCTCGGCTCACCCTGGGCCGGGCGCGGGGTGTGGCGTGTCGAGCCGCTGGGGGGCGGGCCTACCGGGGTGCTCAAGCTGGCCGCCGCGGACGCGCCGGAAGCCGAGGAGCTGCGGCGGGAGGCGGCCCTGCTCGCCAGCATTCCCGCGGCCGAGGCGCGCGCCGCCCAGCTCGCACCGCTGATCGCGCACGGTGAAGAGGCGGGGTGGGCCTGGATGCTCGCGCAGGACGTGGGGGGGCTCCAGCTCGACCGCCTCTGGGCGCGCGCGGGGGTGGGGTTCCGCGATGTGATCGAGGTCGGCGAGGCCATCGCGGGCGCGCTGGCCTGCCTGCACCGCCACGGCGTGGTGCATCGCGACGTGAAGGAGCAGAACATCGTGGTGGCCGAGGGGGTGGCCGGGCGGCGGCGCTACTGGCTGGTGGACCTGGGCATCGGGCGCAGCCTCGGGGAACGTGACGCGGTGACCACGGATCTGGCGGGGAGCCACGACCGCGTGCCCCCGGAGGCCATGACCGCCCAGCGCCAGGTGGGCCCCCCGGGGGACGTGTTCGTGCTCTGCAAGCTGCTGGCCCAGGGGCTGCTCGGCTCCCAGCAGCGCGCCTGGCCCGCGGACGTGGACGCCCAGCTCCAGGCCTGCGGGCTCGATCCCTCCGACGCCACCCACCTGGCGCTGGTGCGCCTGCTCGCGCGCGGCCTGAGGCTCGACCCGGCCCGCCGGCCGACCGCCGCCGACCTCGCGCGCGGCTTCGCCGACATCCGGCGGGGGCGCGTCGGGCCGCGGCGGGCGCGCTGGACGCCGGTCGCCACCTTCCTGGGCGGCGCCGGGCTGGTGGCCACGGTGCTGCTGTGGCCCGCGGGTGCCGCGCCACCCCCCATCGCCTTCGAGGACGCGAGCGAGGCGTGGGGCCTGCGGGTGGCCGCGCCCGACGCCCAGCCCCTGCGCGAGGGAGCCCCCGACAGCTCCGGGTTCATCACCTTCCCCTCGCTGGAACAGCACCAGGGGGGCTGGCGGATCCTGGTGCCCCGCGGCGCCCGGCCCTGGCAGGCCGCGCCGGCGCCCCTGTGGCGTGATCTGCTCCTGGCGCCCGTCCGGGGAGGCTTCGACCTGGCGCTGGACGAGCGCCCGGGCAGCTCCCTGAGCGTGGACTACTGGCGGGTGGAGGATCTGGACGGTGACCGCGTCCCGGAGCGGGTCGGGGAGGGGATCGACGAGGCCCAGCGCCGGCGGGTGGTGGTCTACCCCGGAGGGGGCGGAGAATCCTGGGAGCTGTCAGGTCCATCGCTCTTCCTGGTGCCCGCGGCGGGCGCGACGGGCCTGCTGGGCGCCTCCGCGCGGCGCGCGCCCTTCGGGGATCGGGGGGCCTGGGAGGCGCGCTGGGGTTCGCCTCCCGATGGGTGCCGGCTGCTGGCCTGGATCGACCTGGAGCCGGACGGCGACCTCGAGCTGCTCTGCCAGACCCCTGGCGGCCTGCCCGCCCTGCTGCGCTGGGACGGCGTGGCCTGGGGCGGCGACCCGCTGGGCACCTTCCCGCTGATGCAGTGGGGCGCCTGGAGCCTGCCGCCACTGGCCATCGCCGACCTGGACGGGGACGGCGACGAGGACCTGGTGCTGGGAGACGCCGAGGGGGACCGGCTCGTCTTCTTCGAGCCCCTGGAGGGAGCGCTGGTGCGGGTGCGGGGCGCCGAGCTGCCCCTGCGCAGCCCCGAGGAGACCGGCCGCGGGCTGCTCTGTGCGCTGCAGCTCGTGGACCTGGACGCCGACGGTCTGCCGGAGATCCTGGCCGGCAGCGCCGGCTACCAAGACGAGGGGGCGCCCGGCAGCCGCCTCTGGCGCAACCTGGGCGATCTGCGCTTCGAGCCCGTGGAGCTGCCCGCCTCCCTGGCCCTGCCCACCGACGGCACGCCGCTGCTGCCCCTGGACGTGGACCACGACGGGCGGCTGGACCTGCTGCAGCTCTCGGTGAACGACACCGAGCGGCTGGTGCCGGATCACCGGGGCTGGCACAACGTCGGGGAGGTCTCCGCGCGCCAGTGGCCGCTGGAGCTCACCCTGCCCGGCGGTGGCCCGCTCCCCCTCGGGACCTGCCTGGAGGCCACCGCGCCCGGCCCCTGGCTGCAGGTCGTGCGGGACGAGGGGCCATTGTACGTGCCCGATCGCGTGGCGGGGCAGGTGCTCGTCGTGACCCCGGGCGGGCGGATCATGACCGCGGAGCTGGGGCCAGGGCTCACGAGCGCGCGGAGCCTGGTGCTGGAGGACGCCGAGCTGCCTCCCCTGCTCGGGCCCGGCGGCCGCGCCGTGGTGCCTGGCCAGGCCCTGCCCGCCGAGCCCGGGCTCGCCTTCCATGCCGAGGGCGATGGCTGGGGGCTCGAGGTCTGGTCGGTGCATCGGCCTGCGGAGCTGGTCCTGCGGCGTGGCGGTGAGGAGCTGCGGCTCTTCCGGCCCGGGCTGCAGGGCCACACCCTGGGCTGTGGTTGGGAGGGGCGCTGCCGTTTCCTGCGGGTCGAGCCGAGAGGCGGCTACGTCGTGTTCGAGCTGGACCCCCTCTCAGGTGAGGAGCGTGTCCTCGACGAGCCCGGCGACATGCTGCAGGCCTACGCGCGGGGTGCCGGGCGGCTCTGGACCGCCAGCAGCGCCAGCCTCTGGGAGCGCGACCCGCACAGCTACGCCGCGCTGCACCCCGAGCGTCGGCCGACACCGCGGCTCGACTGCGATGGGCTCGCTTTTGATGGGCGGGACCTCGCCTGTGCCTCCGCGGTGGGCGCGGCGCTGGTGGCCTACGATCCCGACACGTCGCGGGCCCGCTGGCGGCTCGACCTGGCGCTGCCGCAGGGGTGCGACGTGCTGGCCATCCCCGGTGGCTGGCTGGTGGCGCTGGCGGACGGGATCGCCTGGGTCGATCGTGATGGCTCCCTGTCGGGTGACATCTCCCTGGGTGGGCCGCCGCACCTGGTGCTCGGAGCTGGCGGGGTGTGGGCCATCCTGGCCCACCGCGCGCTCTGGCTCGACGTCGAGGAGCGCCGTGTGGTGGGCGGGCATGTGCTGCCCAACGCCGGGCGGGCCCTGCTGGCGCCACCGGGGGGCGAGAGCGGGATCTGAGCCACTGGCGCGCAACAACTCCGGGGGTAGCGCCTTACCCCTCGACTTATTGCGCGAAACACGCAACAACTCCTGGGGTGGCGCCTTACCCCTCGGCTTATTGCGCGAAACGCGCAACAACTCCGGGGGCAGTGCCTTACCCCTCGACTTATTGCGCGAAACACGCAACAACTCCTGGGGTGGCGCCTTACCCCTCGACTTCTTGCGCGTCTGACGTCTGCGGACCCCCCACAGCCCGTCCGCGCGGCCGGCCGCCGCTCGCGATAGGAGCCCCGTGCACCTTCGGAGGAGTGGACAGCTCGTGGCTCACATGCGCATCGTCGGGGATGGAGAGGAGCGGAGGGTGCCGCTGGCCGCGGCCACCGTGCTGGGGCGGCACGAGGGCTGCACCTGGGTGCTGCGGGCTCCCCAGATCCCCTCCTTCTGGGTCGAGCTGCGCTGGAGCGCCGCGGGTTGGCTCTGGCGCGATCTGGGCGGCGACGCCCGCGGCCCACGGCGCGAGGCCCGGGCCGAGGCGCCGGGGTGGTGGCTGCTGGGTCCTGGCCAGCGCCTCAACGGGCGCGGGGTGGTGCTGGAGCTGCTGGACGAGGGCGCCCCGGAGCGGTTCGCCGTGGCCCTGGACTCCGGCGATGTGGTCCAGGGAGAGGCGCTCTTGGCCCTGGTGGCCGAGGACGCCGAGCGTCCCCTGCCCGCGGACTGGGAGCGCCGCGACGAGGTCGTCCCCCTGCGCGACGGACAGACCTTCACCGTGGGCGGGCGCGCCTTCCGCTTCCACGACGCAGTCCCGCCGCCCGCCACCGCCCGCCGGCGGCTCGATCTCACCCACCCCGCTTGCCGGATCGAGCTGCTCCGTGGGGAGGACTTCCCGCAGCTCCACATCTGGGACGGCCCCGCCTCCCTGACCCTGCGCGGGGCCTACCTCTGGGCCCTGGCCCCCTACCTGGAGGCGCGCATCGTGGACATGCCGCGCGAGGGCTGGCTGGATCTGGACGCCGCCTTCAGCCGCTGGCGGGAGCTGCACCCCCAGCCCGGGTCCGACCCCGAGCGCGTGGGGCAGGACCGCAGCCGGGTCTGTCGCGCCCTGCACGCCCGCGGGGTGGCCAACGCCAGCGCCCTCTTCGCCCGGCGGCGGCTGGAGCGCCGCTGGCAGGTGCGGGTGGCGCTGGAGCCGGAGCAGACCGGGCTGACCCTGTAGGGGGCTGGCAGGCGGAGGCAGGGTCGGGGGCGGCGCCAGGGCATCCTCTGCGGGATCCAGGAGATCCCGCCATGCGCCCCTCACCGCTCGTAGCCCTCCTCGCCCTGTGCGGCTGCCCCACCGAGAACATCCCCGGCGTCCGCAACGCGGATCCGCGGGCGGACATCACCAGCCACGGCGACGGCGACACCCCCGACGCGGGCCTGCGCCAGCTCGTGGGCGTCGTGGACGATCCCGACCACGACGTGGGCGAGCTGGTGGCGAGCTGGCGCTACGAGGGCGCCGAGGCCTGCCCACCCCTGGCGCCGGACGAGAACGGTCTGACCACCTGCGAGATCTTCCTGGAGGCCGGTGCGCGCGGCGTCTCGCTGCAGGTGGAGGACCCCCTCGGCGGCCTCGGCTCCGACCAGGTGACCCTCGAGGTCCAGCCCTACGGCGATCCCTGGGTCGAGATCCTCTCTCCGCAGGTCGGGGGCGTGTACTACAGCGACCGGCTGGTGTCCTTCGAGGGCACCGTGGGTGACGCGGCCGACCCGCCGGCGGCGCTGGAGGCCTGGTGGGAGAGCAGCCTGGACGGCCTGCTCGCGGTGGAGGCCGCGCCCGACGGGGGCGGCGGCGTCATCGGCTCGGGCTACCTGTCCGAGGGCGACCACCAGCTCCTGCTCAAGGTGCGCAACACGGGCGGCAACGAGGCCTACGACGCTCTGACCCTCACGGTGGGCCCTCCGAACTCCCCGCCGGACTGCGCCATCACGGCGCCTTCGGACGGCGCCGAGGTGGAGCACGGCGTGCTGGTCACCTTCGAGGCCACCGTGAGCGACCCGGACGTCCCCGCCGACTGGCTCTCCACCACCTGGACCAGCCACCTCGACGGCGCGCTGGGGACCGTCACCCCGGACACGGACGGCTCCGTCACCCTGCCCGTGGCCGGCCTGTCCGCGGGCGCCCACACCATCTCCCTGGCGGTCAGCGACGAGCTGGGGGCGCGCTGCACCGACTCCGTCGTGTTGACGGTCATGGAGTGCGACACGCCCTGGTACCGCGATGGCGACGGCGACGGCTACGGCGATCCAGCCGTCAGCGCCGCGGGCTGCGACCAACCCTCGGGCTACCTGGCCGAGGCGGGGGACTGCGACGACAGCGACCCCGAGATCCATCCCGGCGCGACCGAGCGGTGCGACGGTGTGGACGACGACTGCGATGGCACCGTGGACGAGGCCGACGCCGCGGACGCCCTGACGTGGTACGCCGACGCCGACGGCGATGGCTACGGGGACGCCGGGGTGACCACGACCGCCTGCGCGGCCCCGACCGGCTTCGTCGCGGACCTCACGGACTGTGACGACGGGGCGGCCGCGGTGAACCCCGGCGCCACAGAGCTGTGCGATGGGGTGGACGACGACTGTGACGGCGTCGTGGACGAGGCGGACGCGGCCGACGCCCCCATCTGGTACCAGGATGGCGACGGAGATGGCTACGGGGACAGCCTCTCCACGGCCGTGGCCTGCGCGGCCCCCAGCGGCTTCGTCGCCGACGGCGGGGACTGCGACGACCTCAACTCCGCCTTCCACCCCGGCGCCCCGGAGCCCGACTGCACCGACCCCGCCGACTACGACTGCGATGGGATCACGGCGTACGCAGACGCCGATGGCGACGGCTGGGCCGCGTGCGTGGACTGCGACGACAGCGACGCGGCCGTGAACCCGGCGGCGACCGAGCGGTGCGACGGTGTGGACGACGACTGCGACGGCGCCGTGGACGAGGCCGACGCGGTGGATGCCTCGACCTGGTACGCGGACGCCGACGGGGACGGCTACGGGGACGCCGGGGTGACCATGATCGCCTGCGCCGCCCCTACCGGATTCGTCGCCGATGCCACCGACTGCGACGACGCGGCCGCCGCCACCCACCCCGGCGCGATGGAGCGCTGTGACGGCGTGGACACCGACTGCGATGGCACCCTGGACGAGGACGACGCCGTGGACGCCACCACCTGGTACGCCGACATGGACGGGGACGGCTACGGTGACGCCGGGAGCACCGCGGCCGCCTGCACCGCGCCCGCCGGGTACCTGGCGGACGCCACGGACTGCGATGACGGGGCCGCGGCCGTGAACCCCGGCGCCGCCGAGATCTGCGATGGGGTGGACGACGACTGCGACGGCAGCGTGGATGAGGACGACGCGGTGGATGCTGTCACCTGGTGGCTGGACTCGGACGGCGATGGCTACGGCGGGGCCCTCTACAGCGTGGTGGCCTGCAGCCAGCCCGCCGGGTTCGAGGTGGACGCCACCGACTGCCTGGACACGAGCGCGGCCGTCTACCCGGGCACCACGGAGCGCTGCAACGGGATCGACGACGACTGCGATGGCGCCACCGACGAACCTGACGCCACCGACGCCACCACCTGGTACGCGGACGCCGATGGGGATGGCTTCGGGGACGCTACGAGCACCGCCCCCGGCTGCACCCAGCCGTCCGGCTACGTGGCCAGCGCGACCGACTGCGACGACGACGATCCCGACGCCTGGCCAGGTGCCACGGAGCACTGCGACGGCGTGGACACGGACTGCGATGGGACGGTGGATGAGGATGATGCGGTGGATGCGTTGACCTGGTATCGGGATGGGGATGGGGATGGGTATGGGGATGCGGCGGCCTTCGTGGGCGCATGCTCGGCCCCGGCTGGGTATCTCACAGATGCGACCGACTGCGATGACGGGGTCGCGACGACTCATCCGTCGGCTACGGACCTCTGTGATGGTGTAGACAACGACTGCGATGGGACCGTGGACTACGACATCGTGGGGCTTCATTTCACGAGCTATCCCGACTGGGTGGCCATTCCGGACGACAACGCGTTTGACCTCGGAACCGCCTGCACAATTGAGGCCTGGGTCTACTACGAGGGTGGCGGCATGGTCTTCAACAAGATGGTCGGCAACGCCGAGGACAAGCTCCTGGCGGTGGACCCATCCGTGTTGGGGTGGGTCTGGGGGCGGGATGGCTCCGGCGCCTGGACGCTCGCAACTCGCTCCTCCACCACGGTTGTGGGTGGCACGTGGTCCCACATCGCGTTCGTGTACGACGGGAGCGAGGCGCGGGTGTATCTCAACGGGGTTTTGTCTGGTACCACGACCGCGACCGTGGCTGGACGGGACATCGGTGACTCTACGGGAACGGCCTACATCGGGTCGAGCCCCCGTGGTGGCGATCCCCAGCAACCGCTCGAGGGCATCATCGCGGACGTGAGGATCTCACGGTCAGCCAAGTACACCACTGACTTTTCGCCAGATACCTACCTCGGAGTAGAGTGGGACACCCGAGGCCTCTGGGCGCTGGATGAGGGTAGTGGAACAACGGCTTTCGACTACTCCGCGTATGGCAACGACGGGACGATAGCAGGCGCGATCTGGACCACCGTCACGTGCCGGGGAGACTGATCCTTCCTTCGACACCACGGCTCATCACCCCACCCATTTCCGTGTCTTTCGGTGGTCCACTCCCACTTCTGGGAAATCAGAAATCAGGTGTCAGACACTAGGAAATAGCATTTTCTATCTCTGGACCCCCCGCGCCGAAGCGCGCCCCTGACCGCACCCTCTTCGCCTGTGATCCGGCGTCGCCCTCGCCCTCGGGGACACGGACTCCGATGGGCTCCAGGACCTGTTGATCGGCCACCGCCAGCCACGCCCACCGCGGGAGATGGCGTACATCCCGTCCACCAATGAGCCAGGTCGCCCCCATGTTGGTCGGTCGCTGCATCAGGCAGGCGGGGCCGGGAAACCAAGCGCAGGACGTCTGGAAGAAGGATCTCGCGCAAAGCCGCAAAGCCGCAAAGATGTCGGCGGCTGACGGGGTTCGCCGAGGCGGGGTGGGGTGTCGTCGTGCAGGAGGGGGCTGCCGCAACGTAGGCGCAACCTCTCCAGCTGCCGAGTCGAGCATGTGGCACGGCGTCACGCCCCGGGTAGCGGCAGCCCCGAACAAGGACCACTCCCACAGCCTGAACATCGTGGCGGGCGAGAGTGCC
>JBDRKM010000297.1:0-45395 GCA_043814015.1 Pseudomonadota bacterium | reverse complement strand
CCCGGCGCAGGCGCGGGGCGGCGGCGAGCACCGGCGGGGCGGCGATCCCCGCCAGGAACATGGCCTGGTACCAATAGCAGAGCGCGGCGAGGGCGAGGAGGGCGCCCGCGGCGACGGCGTGGTGCCAGCGGCCCTCGGGCGCGAGAGCGCGGAGCAGGGCGGCGAGGAACAGGGGCGCGGCGCACAGCAGGACCTGGGGCGCGTGGGAGAGGTTCACCTCCCGCAGCAGCGGCTCGGAGGCCATGAAGGCCACCCCGCCAGCAAGCCCGCGCCGTGGCCGCCACCCACCTGCCGGCCGAGCACGTGGGCCGCCAGGCCGTTGGCGGCGAGCACTCCGATCCACCAGAGGTTGTCGGCCAGCGGCCAGGGCAGGAGCAGAACCAGGGGCGCGCCCAGCAGGTGGTCCATCCAGTTGGGCACCACGGCGGGCAGGTCATAGCCGAAGGGTGCGAAGATCCCCGGCTCCTGGCCGGTCAGCCAGCGGGCCGCGGCCAGCCGCAGCCAGGCCGTGTCCACCTGATCCATGGCGGGCGTACCGAGGAGGGAATCGGCGAGGTGCAGGGCCAGGGGCCAGGTCAGCAGCGAGGCCAGAGCCAGGTAGGCGAGGCCCAGCAGGCCGGCGGTGGCGAGGGCGCGGCGCATAGGCGGTGGAGGTTACTCCACCACGACGAGCTCGTGCTCGTAGGCGAAGCGTCGCCCGTTGGCGCTGACCTCCACCACCCGGATGGTCAGCTCGTCGTCC
The DNA here is from genome assembly GCA_043814015.1 of Pseudomonadota bacterium. Lineage (GTDB taxonomy): Bacteria > Myxococcota_A > UBA796 > UBA796 > JAFGLY01 > JBDRKM01. The sequence continues at coordinate 44,653 of JBDRKM010000297.1, read as the reverse complement.
CAGATGGCGTCGGTGACGAAGGCACCCCAGGAGGCGCCCGCGGGCCAGTCCTCCATGTTCACGTGGTAGTGCCCGGCGAAGTCGGCATACAGCGCGTCGCCCCAGGGCGCGAGGCGCGCGATCAGCGTGTCCAGCTCGGTCTGGTCGAAGGCTCCGGGGAACAGGTGCATGGGGTGGTGGGAGAAGAGCACCACGGAGTCGATGGGGGCCTCCTCGCACCCGACGAGGCTCTCCTCCAGCCAGGGCAGGGTGGCACCCTCGAAGTCCTGCAGGTCCGCCATCTCGCCGAAGATGTCGGAGTCGGAGCGCGAGCCCCAGTCCAGGCCCACGAAGCGCACCCCGCCGTGCTCGAAGCGCAGGTTGGTGAACCAGGAGTCCTGGTCGTACTCCGGGTTGTGGATCGGCGCGGGTGCCAGGCTCCAGCCCGTGAGATCACCCGCCAGGGCCTCCCACTGGGGCTGCATGGTGGTGTAGAAGGCCCCCTCGTCGCCGGAGTGGACCTCGTTGTCCCCGGTGACGGGCACCCAGGGGACGGGCAGCGGCGCGAAGACGTCGCGCACGGTGTCGAGGCCACTGTTCCAGGCGATGTCACCCACCACCAGCACGAGCTGGATGTCCCGCTCGGTGGCGTGCTGGTTCACCCAGTCCACGGCGGCGGTGGCCCGGGCCTCACTCTCGGCCGAGCCGTACATGTGGGTGTCGGCGAAGACGGCGAAGGAGAAGGCGTGCGTGAGCGGTGCCTCCTCGCCGGTATCGGTGGTGTCCCCCGTGTCTACGGGCTCGGAGGTGTCGGTGGGCGGGGTGCAGGCGCACAGGAGGAGGGCGAGGGTGAGGTGCATGGCGGCGCTCCGGGCTTCTGGATAGAGGGTATCCCGGATGAGCCCGCGCAGGTCAGCGCGGCGCGTCCCACAGCCGCAGGGGCGCTACCTGGGCGATCCGGGTGAAGTCCCCGTCGTTGTGCAGCAGGACGCCGTGGTTCTCGATGCAGAGCTGGGCGATGAGGCAGTCGAGCGTGCTGCGCGGTGTGATGCCTTGGCGGCGGCAATCGAAATACAGACGGGCCGCGGCCCGATGGCTGACCCAGTGATCCCGCGGCGCGAGCTGGAGCTGAGTGCCGAGGTAGGTCTCCAGCAGGCGCCACTCCCCTTCGTCCCGAGCTCCCTGGAGCAACTCCTGGCAGCAGACGGTGGGGACCGCGAAGGGTTCGCCGGCGCGCTCCAGCGCACAGAGCCGCTCCACCGCGGGATCGGTGCCACCGCGGAAGAGAGCGACGAGCACGGAAGTGTCGACGACGATCACCGACCGCCCTCCCGCAGAGCCTTGTGGTCGTAGCCATCGGCGAAGGTGATCCGGCCGCGCAGGTCCAGCAGGCTCTTGCGTGAGCGCACGCGGACCAGGGTCTCGAGGGCCTCGTGGACCACGGCGCGCTTGGTGGGCAGCCCGGTGAGCGCCATGGCCTCGACCACCAGGGCGTCGTCGATCTCGATGTTGGTGCGCATGGGGCCTCCTGGGTGTAGACAATACACACTTTATACACATCCCGATCCACCCACAAGCGCGGTATGCTCTCCGCGGCACGCACCCGGGACAGCCAAGATGCGCGCGCTCCCCACCCTGCTGCTCGCATGGACGCTCGCCGGCGCAGCGGCCGCCGCCCCACCGACCTGGCCCCTGGTCAAGCTGGCGCTGCAGGACGGGACATGGATCGAAGGAGAGCTGGTGGACCAGGCGGACGGCGCCTTCTACCTACTGCTGCCCGACGGCACACTCCGACCCGTGCCCTACGCGCAGGTCGCCAGGGTGCTCAGGGAGGACTCGGAGGAGGCACCGCCCGCTGCCCCGCCGCCCGCGCCACGGGAGCCGCAGCCCCCGCCACCCCGGACCTGGATCGAGACCACGGTGGCCGTCCCGGCCCCCCCCTACCCCGGGCCACCGGACCCGCCGCCCGAGCAGGCCGAGCCCCGGCAGCCGCTCGCGCCGGACCACGCCACCCTCGCCCTGGAGCTGAGCGCGCTGGCCGCGGCGGGCGCGCGCCTCACGGTGCCAGTCGAGAGACCCCTGCTGGCCTCCTGGTCCCTGCGCGCCGGGGTCGCCGCCAGCCCCATCGCCTACCAGACCACCACGCAGCTCCGCCGCTTCGCCTCGCTGGAGGGCTCCTGGTGGGGGGTTTATCTGGAGGGAGCGCTGGATCTACCGCTGCGCGTCACCACCCTGGAGCTGGGCGCAGGCCCCGCGCTGCTCCCCATGCCCCAGACCCACCTCGGCTACACGGTGGGCGCCGCCCTCCACACCTGGCACCGCGCGCACTGGTCCTCCCACGTCGGGGTGCTGTGGATGAGCGATATCTGCGGCCGCGAGCCCTTCCTGGTGATCGACATCGGCCCGGAGTGGTCGTGGTGAGCCGCCTGCTCCCCCTGCTGCTGGCGGGCTGCTGGTGCCCGCCGCTGGTGGGCCCCACCGCGCCCGAGGAGGAACCCGAGTGGGACCGCGTCTGCGACGAGGCCACGTTGGAGTCGCAGGGCCGTGCACCGCAGGACGGGGTCCGCATCCTGCTGGGGCCCGAAGGCTGCAGCGGCGATGGTGAGCTCGACCACGGCATCGCGCTGCTGGAGGGCGACGACGGCGGCCGGGTGACGGTCCAGCCCTGGGGCACCTGCGGACGCTGGCTACCCGAGGGCGGCTTCGACGCCGGGACCTGGCGCTTCACAGCATGGCGGGAGCCGGGCGATGAGCCCATCGCCTGGACCACGGCGGGCTGGCACATGGTGGGTCCCTGGGGGACCGACGACGCCTTCGAGCGCACCTCCGTGGCGAACAGCACCTGGCGGCTGGACGACATCGGGGAGTCCTGCACCTTCCCCTGGGGGCCCGAGATCGGCTCGGGTTTCGCCCGTCCCCTGTGGCTGTGGATCGGCGGTGTGACCGCGACCGGCGCCGAAGTGGCGCTGATCGGCACGGACGAGGACGGCCACCCCGACAGCGCCCGCGTGGCAGCCACCGGCGAGGCGGAGCTGTCATCCAGCGGCGCGCTGACCTGGACCCTCCCCTCGCTGGCCTTCCCCTTCCCCGCGAACCAGCTCCAACCGGCCTGGGACCTGCGCCTGGACATGGCCTTCGACGCCAGTGGGGCTGAGGCCCGCGGCGGCGCCCTGAGCCTCACCCTGGGCCTGACCGAGGTCCCGGAGTCCATCGACGGGGTGGACGGCATCGACGATCTCTGCGCGCTGATGGGCTCCTTCGGCAACCCCTGCGGCCCCTGCCCCGAGGGAGACTCCGAGCACTGCGTCGCGCTCGAGTCCTGGGCGGGAATCCCGGAGCGCGACGAGTAGCTGGTGTCAGACACCGCCCATGACACCGCTCAACGCCTCTCAGAGCGAACTGCCCAGCACCAGCCAGGCGCCGCCGCCGGTGCCGGCCTGGTCGGAGCCGATGAGGAGGTCGGAGAGGCCGTCACCGTCGATGTCGCCGCTGGCCAGGCTCCGGCCGGCCGCCCCGCTCTCGGACAGCCAGGTGAACTCCGCGCTGTCGCCGCCGAAGGTCCCGCCGACCGGGCCCAGCCAGAGGTAGACCGCGCCGTCGCAGTCGCCGTCGCAGCGCTCGGACCGGGCGGCCACCAGTAGATCGGGCCGACCATCGCCGTCCACGTCCCCGGCGCCCGCCACGGTGCCTCCCGCCTGGGCTCCGGCGCTCTCCCCGGTGAAGATCGCCACGGCCGTGGACAGGGAGACGGTCCCGGTGACCGGGCCGCTCACCAGGTAGGCCGCGCCGGCGTCGATGCCGGCGGTGTCGTCGTAGGGGGCGCCCACCAGCAGATCGGCGTAGCCATCGCCGTCCACGTCGCCGGGGCCAGCCACGGAGAGGCCGGCGTTGTCGTAGGCGGCGAGGCCGGTGAGGGCCGCGTCCGCCGCGGTCGTGAGGTCCACGTCACCGCTCGGAGGGCCGAGCACGAGCCAGGCTCGTCCGCACTGGGAGCCGGCGGTGCCGTTGGAGTAGCGCGCGCCGATCAGCAGATCGTCCAGGCCATCGCCGTCCACGTCCCCGGCGCCCGCCACGGCCTCCCCGGTCCGGTCTCCGGAGGCGCCCAGCAGGCGCGCGTCGGCCGAGGCCAGGTCGGTGGTCCCGCCGACGGGAGCGTAGAACAGCCCCGCCATGTCTCCGCCGCGGGTCCCCACGAGCAGGTCGTGAAGCCCGTCGCCGTCGGCGTCCGCGAGGGCGACCGCGATGCCCGCCTCGTCGCCCGTCGTGCCCAGGAAGGCGGCGTCGGCCAGGGCCAGGGAGCCGCCGCCCGTGAGCGGCCCGAGCACCAGGTAGGCCACCCCGCCGTCCGTCCCGCCGTCGTCGCAGCCGATGGCGCCCACCACCAGGTCCAGGACGCCATCGCCGTCCACGTCGCCGCTCGCCAGGGCCTCGCCGGCCAGCTCCCCGGTCGCGCTCCCCGCGCGCAAGGTGCTGAGGGCGTCGAGGTCCACCTCGCCGGACACCGGCCAGGGCGCGATATAGGCAGCCCCACCGTTGGTGGCGGCCACGTCCGCGCCCGGGGCGCCCACCACCAGCGCCTCCTCCAGGAAGGCCACGCTGGTGCCGGCGTATTCGATCCCGGCGGTGGCGGAGAGGATCGCGTCGGCGGTCGTCACCCAGCGCTCCTCGTCCACGAGGCCATCGCAGTCGTCGTCGGCCCCGTCGTCGTCCGCGTCGGGCGCACCGGGGCGCACGTCGGCGTCGCTGTCGTCGCAGTCGCTGTCGTCGGCCACGCTGCCGGCGCCGCAGGTGCAGGTGGTCAGGCCCACCTCGGGATCGCCCCAGCCGTCGCCATCGGCGTCCGCGAAGCAGATGGGCTCGAAGTCGGGGTCGTCTCCGTCGATGAGGCCGTCGCAGTCGTCGTCGTAGAGGTTGCAGGCCTCGGGTTCGGAGGGGCTGATGTAGTCGCGGGTGTCGTCGCAGTCATCGCCCCAGGGCTCGGCGTCGTGGCCGTCGGCGTCCTGGTCGTAGTCGGAGAGGCCGTCGCAGTCCTGGTCTGTGCCGTCGTACCAGATCTCGGGGGCGGCGGGGCTGATGGTGGGGTCCTCGTCGTCGCAGTCGCTGCCCCAGGGATCGACGCGGTAGCCGTCGGCGTCCTGGTCGTAGTCGTTGGCGCCGTCGCAGTCCTGGTCGATGCCGTCGTAGTAGACCTCGGTGGCGCCAGGATGGACTGCCGCGTCCCCGTCATCGCAGTCGCTGGCGTCGGTGGTGGTGTCGGGGGGCTGGGTGCAGGCCAAGGTGGTGGCGTAGGGGTCGCCGTAGCCGTCGCCATCGTCGTCCCGGTTCCAGGCGGTGGCGTCCAGGGCGTCGGGATCGTCGGCCAGGCCGTCGCAGTCGGTGTCCACGCCGTCGCACCACTCGTCGGCGCCGGGGTGGACGTCGGGGTCGGTGTCGTCGCAGTCGGAGAAGTCGGCCACGAAGCCGCTGGGGGGCTCGCAGCCCGCCTCCGGGGCGGTGGGATCGCCAAAGCCGTCGCCGTCTGCGTCCGCGTACCAGGTGAAGATCTCGAGATCCTCATCTACGTCGCCGTCGCAGTCCTGGTCGATCCCGTCGCAGGTCTCCGTGGCGTCGGGGTGGACGGAGGCGTCGTGGTCGTCGCAGTCGCCGTCCTGGGCCGCCCCCTCGCCCGAGAGGCAGGCCTGCCAGGAGTACCAGTCCGCGCCCCAGCCGTCCGCGTCAGCGTCCATGTACCAGGTGGGGATGCCGGCGCGGGTGGCGTCGTCGTCCCAGCAGTCCTCACCGCCGCTGGCGGTGGAGGCCACGCCGTCACCGTCGGCGTCGATGCCGTCGGCGCCGTCGCAGTTCTGGTCGATGCCGTCGCCCGCGGCGTCCGAGGCCTCGGGGTGCAGGGCGGTGTCCCAGTCGTCGCAGTCGCCCTGGGCGACCGTCCAGCCGTCGGCGTCCAGATCCTGGTTGGAGATGGGGGCGCAGGCGGTGAGCGCCAGGAGGAGCAGGCTAGTCCGCATGGTCGTGCCCTCCGAGGTGGGTGCCGAGGGTGAGGCGCGCGCCCGGGAGCGCCCGCATGCCCCCGCGGGTCCAGACGAGGGGGAGGTCGGCCTCGAGGCCGAGGTCGAGGGCCCCGAGCGAGCGGTGCAGGTGGGCGCCGGGGGCCAGGAGGAGACCGGCTTGAAGGCCGGCGGGCAGGGAGCGTGCCAGCATGCCGGCGTCCAGGGTGGGGCCGACGACCCAGCGCTCACCCCACCACCACCCGCCGCGCAGGCGCGCGGAGCCCACGGGGAAGAGGGCCTCCAGATCCCAGACCGGCCCGAGGCCGTACTCGGCTGCCACGCCCAGCGCCAGGCGGGGGCCGGCGTGCTCCAGCTCGGCCCAGACACTCACGCCGGCGGCGAAGGAGGGCGCGAGGTCCTGGCCGGCGAGGGCGCTACCGGTGAGCCCGATCAGCAGCCGACCGGCTCGCTCGGGCGGCGCGTACAGGGCTGGATTCAGCCCCACGGAGGTGAGGTTCTCTGGCGGCACGCCCTGGCCCACGATGGAAGAGACGTCCAGGCGCTCGCCTGGGCCGAGGGTCACGGTCCAGACGCCGATGGGCACGCCGTCCAGCAGGATGGTCAGCTCGTGCTCGCCCGGCGGCAGGCTGCCGGCACCCCGGGGCTGGCCGTCCACGCTGACCTCGGCCTGCTCCGGCAGGGCTTCGAGGCCCACCAGGATGGCGTGCTCGGCCTGGTGGCGGGCGCGCGGGTCGCCGGAGAGGAAGATCTCGCCCCAGCCCACCTGGGTCTCGTGGCTCCAGGGCACCTGGGCGCCGCCGGTGTACGCCATGGTGCGGTCGCGGGCCCAGAGGCGCAGCTCGCGCACGTCCACCAGGCCGTCGCCGTCGAGATCGGCCTCGCCCTCGAGGCCCTGCACCAGGAAGTGGGAGTAGATCCCGTTCTGCAGCTCGGGCGCCTCCAGGGCCGGGTGGTTCACGTCGGCGGCGAAGAGGCGCACGTCGTAGCGGCTCGCGGGCAGATCGGGGGAGGCGATGGGGCCGCGCAGGTTGGCACGGGCCTGGGCGGCGGCCGGGGAGAGGGCCGAGCGCCCCTTGCCCGAGTAGCAGGCGTCCACCACCACCACGCGGCGATGCGCGGGCAGGGCCGAGACCGCCGCGTCCAGCTCCGCCAGGGACACGCCGGTGCTGGCGGGGGCGCCGAGCCGGGAGTCGGTGGTCATCAGGTAGAGGCGCGGCTCGGTGGCCACGGTCTGCCCGGCGGCGGCCGGGACCATCTCCAGGGTGCCGTGGCCGGCCAGGTACAGCAGGAAGGTGTCGTCGGGCTGCAGCTCGGCGGTGACGTCCGTGAAGGCGGCCCACAGCTCCTCGCGGGTGACGCGGGTGGTGAGTGCGCGCACCGAGAAGCCGCCGAGCGCCGGATCCGCCAGCACGGCCCGAAGATCCTCCGCGTCCTTGGCGGCGAAGCGCAGGCTCCCCAGGGTGGGGTCGTCGTAGTCGTCCACCCCGACGAGCAGGGCGACCCGGCGCGGGGCGAAGGCCTGGGCGAGGGCGGGGGGCGCGGGCAGGTCCGTGACCACCCCGCGCGGGCCGGCGAGGCTGGCGGCGCAGAGGAGGAGGGCGGCGATCATTCGGCCTCCAGGTCGATGCAGGTGGGGGCGGCACCGGCGGGCGCCGCGCAGAAAGAGAAGCGCCCCGGCTCCCCCAGATCATAGGCGATCAGCCCGCCGTCCGAGCGCAGGTCCACGGGGGTGGGCCCGGCCTGAACGCGCGCGAGGGGTTCACGGCGGCCGGAGCGCTCGGCCCAGACCTCCACCTCGACCGGTGCCGCAGCACCCACCTGGAAGAAGACCCGATCGCCCTGGTGGTAGCGGCGTCCGGCGCGGGCCCTCTCCAGGGCCGCGCCCTGTTGCACCGCCAGGCGCAGATCCACCGCGGGGGCGGCGGCCGGGCCACGCAGGGTCCAGCCGTCGGCGGCGGGGCCGCGCAGGCGCCAGGCGGCGATGGGTGCGGCCAGCAGCAGGGCCGCTAGTGCCAACAGCGGGATGTGTCCCCGGCGGGGGGCCATCGCGGGCCAGGCGGGTGGCGCCTCGGGAGGGGGCGGACCCTGCAGGGCGCGCAGGAGGGGGTGGGGATCGGTCATGGCATGCCTCCCAGCGCCGCGGCCACGCGCTGCCGCGCGCGGTGCAGGCGCACGCGCGCCGTGCCTGGCCGGATACCCAGCATGGCGGCGATTTCTTTGGGTTCGAAGCCCTCGGTCTCCAGCAGCAGCAGGCGCCGGTCCCCGGGGGTGAGGGAGAACAGCGCGCTCAGCAGCGCATCGCGCAGCTCCAGCGGGTCCCGCGGCCCGGCCAGCTCCTCGGGCAGGCGCAGCAGGTCCGGCTCGGGCTGGCGGGCGTCGCGGCCGGCGTTGGCCGCGATGGTGAAGATCCAGGCCTTGAAGGGTCGCTGTGGATCGAAGCGCGCCCGGGAGCGGTACAGCCGCAGCCAGGTCTCCTGCAGGGCCTCCTCGGCGGGGACCCGCGCCCCGCTGCGCCGCAGCAGGAAGGCGAAGATCGGGCCCTTCCAGCGGTGGTACAGCGCCTCCCAGGCCGCGCGCTCGCCCGCCTGCACGGCGCGCATGAGATCGGCGTCGCTGACAGTGGAGGGGTCCACGGAGACTCCGGGGGGGTTCGTCTCCCTCTACCGGGCGCGGGGGCGGATCGTTACCACCGCGAGGGACCCATCCCCCCGAAAGTCGAACACCCCCAGGACCCATCCCCCTTGGATTCGAACACCCAGGGGTCCGTCTCCCCGTCATCGCCTCCCGCGGCCCCGGAAAAACGCCCTTTTCACCCCGTACACACCGCTTCATCCGCGCAGGTGTTGCGATGCAAGGGGCATGGGTCCGCCGGGTGTTGCGATCCAGGGGGCATGGGTGCCCCCCGCTGCCGTCACCACCCGCAGCCCACCTCCCACATCTCGTCGCCCGCGGCCGCGTACTCCTCCAGCCAGGCCGCATGCCAGTCCCGCGCCCGGGCCACGAAGTCGGCGACGTCTGGGTCGGCGGCGACCGCCGCCGCCATCCAGGGGCTGTCCAGGTCGATCCTCCCCTCGGGGTTGCCCAGCCCGGGAACCCGCGTGGAGAGCCGCTCGATCCCCTCCTCGCCCCAGGGATCCCCCGTGGCCACGGGTCGCAGCCCGTCCACATCGGACCAGGCCTCGATCCAGGTGATCCCACCCGCGGCGTCGAAGGTGAACTCCTCGTAGATGGGGCAGCCCCGGCCCTCGTGGGCCTCGTAGTAGAAGACCACGTGGCAGCGGGCGAAGGGCTGCTCGGCGAAGGCCCGGCAGTCGCGCTCGGGGACGGTGGAGGGGTAGAGCTGCAGCAGCGTGTCGGCCGCGATGATGTCGTCGCGCCCGAACGCCGTGAGCTTCAGCCAGGGCGGCCACTCCCAGCGGGCCACCAGCGCGGAGTACGGCGGCCACTCCCCGCCGAGATCCACCGAGGAGTCCATGGTGTCGAAGTACATGCTGCCCATGGCGGCGTAGTAGTCATCCTCCATCGTGGGTTCCAGGCAGGTGGACAGGGCGCCTTCGCCCTCACAGGGGTCGGGCCCGGCACAGGCCGGAAGGAACGCGAGCAGGGCCAGGAGGCGCATCAGAACACCAGGGCGCCGTAGCGCGGCCCTGCAGGGATCTCGGCCTCCTGCAAGGCCGTGGCGTTGCCCGCCGCGTCCACCAGGCGCCAGCGGAGGGCGACGGGCGCGCGCCCGAAGAAGGGCAGGCCGACCTGGTCTCCGGTGCCGCAGGGGTCGTCCGTGGCCCCCGCGAGGAAGCTGTCCTTCAGTCCCTGCAGCCAGGTGGGGTCGAGATACCCGACGCGCCGATCGAGCTCGATCCCTCCTGGAAACCGCAGGCGGATCAGCGCGTCCGAGAAGCGCGCCACCCGCCCCTCCGACGCGTCCGGGATCACCTCCACCTCCAGCCGCACGGGGGGGTCGTCCACGATCTCCTCGAAGGCGAACAGCAGCATCCTGCCCGTGTCGGGGTTCGCGTCCCAGCGGATCTCACGAACCGCGCCGCCGAGGGGAGCCTCTCGATCCATCCCGTCCTCGACGACGAAGGACAGGGCCCGTGCATCCCAGGGCAGGACCCTCGAGGGCGCCCTCTCGACCTCCAACGCCCAGGTGCCCGGGGTGAGCCTGCGCCGAAAGGAAGCGAGCCGCCGCCCCTCGGCCGTCACAGTGCAGCGCGCCACGCGGCGCTCACCCTGCTCCCCGACGAACCGGCAGCGCCCTGCTTCCTCGTGGCCATGCCCCGCGCTCTCCCACCAGATCAGCGGATTGCTGGGGTAGGCGCCCGTGAACGTTCGTATGCGCGGTGAGGCGAAGTCGGGGCAATCCATCTGCGCGCGCGCTGTCGCCGCGAACAGCCCCCCCAGCAGCCACAGCCCGAGCCCCCTCACGCTCCCTGCCGATCCCTGAGCCTGGTGATCACCGCGGCCAGCACCACGAACAGCAGCCCGAAGCCCGCCAACGCCGCCATCAGCGCCCACAGCGGCAGCCCCATGTCGTCGGGGTTCGCGGGCTTGAGGCCGAGATCGTACAGCGTCCCGCTGATGCTCTGCCGATCCCAGCGGCTCTTGTCGTACTGGAAGGCCACCTCGAGCTTCACCCCGCACTTGATGGCGGCGTCCAGGGCGTAGCGCTGCAGGGTGACCCAGGTGGCCGCCTTGGCGATGAGCCCCATGCGCTGCAAGGGCACCATGATGGTGGAGAAGGTGATCTGGGGGACGATGATCAGCGGCAGGGTCCCGACCGCGGCCTCCGAGGAGGTGAAGGAGGCCGAGACCAGCAGCCCGAGCCCCATGCCCGCCAGCCCGGTCAGGGCCATGACCGCCGCCAGCAGGGGCAGGGAGAACCCGTGAGCACCCAGGTGCAGCGGGAAGTACAGGAAGGCCGTGAGGTAGGCGCACTGGACCGCGATGATCGCCCCGAGCACGCCCACCTTGGACCCGAGGTACGGCAGCAGCCGCGCCCCGATGCGGCGCTCGCGGCGCCAGATGGCGCGATCCGCGATCAGCTCGCGCACCGCCGCGGACATGCCGAACCACAGCGCCGAGAGCGCCAGCATGAAGATGCAGGGCGCGGTGGGCTCGGGGAAGACGATCAGCATGACGATGGCCAGCACCGGCGGCTGCAGGACGAGCACGGCGGCCCCGAGGGCGTCGCGCCACTTGGTGCGAGCGTAGCGGGAGGTCTGGGTCCAGAGATCACGCAGGATGGAACGCCGGGGCGGCTTCAGGGGCCCCTGCTCCGCCGCTCCCTCGGCCCGCGCCAGCCCACCGCTGGAGATGAGGTACTCGCGGGTGGCCACGTACTTCTGGTGCGCCGCGCTCTGCGCATAGGCCTGGGCCCACTCGGCCGGCGGGTGGTCGTCGAGGCGGGAGAACAGGGCGTCCGGGGTGGGGACCTTGAAGAAGGCGCAGGCCTCGTCTGGCGGGCCGAAGAAGGCCACGTACCCGCCGCGGTGCATCACCAGGATGTGGTCCACCTGCCGGATGACCGCCGGGGTGAGGTCGTGGGTGACCAGGAAGACGATGCGGCCCTCATCGGCCAGGCGGCGGGAGAGGCGCACGATGTCCTGGGCGGAGCGGGGATCGAGACCGCTGGTGGGCTCGTCCAGGAACAACACGCGGGTGGAGCGGGTGAGCAGCTCCTGACCCAGGTTGACCCGCTTGCGTTGCCCGCCGGAGATACCCCGCTTCTGCACATCGCCGATGCGGCTGTGGCGGATGTCGGCGATGTCCAGGGTGCGCACGACGCGCTCCACCGCGGCGTCCAGCTCCTCATCCGTCACGTCGGAGGGGAAGCGCAGCCGCCCGGCGTAGCGCAGGGCCTCCTGCACCGTGAGCTCGGGGTGCACCAGGTCGTCCTGGGGCACGATGCCCACCGCGCTGCGGTCGTAGGCCAGCAGGCGGTGGAAGGGGGCGCCATCGAAGAGGATGTCGCCGGAATCGGGCGGGGCGATGCCCGTGATGGCGTTGAGCAGGGTGGTCTTGCCGGCCCCGGAGGGCCCGATGACCGCGATGACCTCGCCGGAGTAGGCGGTGAAGGCGACGTCGGACAGCAGCGCCTTCCGGCTCCCGCCCCGGGCCGTGATGACCCGGTTGACCCCGCGCAGGGTGAGCGCGGAGAATGCGCGGTCCGACTCGGCCACCAGGGTGTCGCCCTCTTCGGCCAGGGCCAGGGTGTAGGGCCCCAGCCGCAGGCGCTGGCCGAGGGCGAAGGGCGCCGAGGCCACGGCCTCGCCGTCGAGCACGGTGGCGCGCCCGCTGCCGGCATCGACCACGCGCCAGCCGTCCGTGCCGCGCACGAGCCGCGCGTGCAGGGGCGCGACCTGTGGATCCAGCAAGCGCACCTTGCACCCGGCGCGTCGGCCGATGGTGACCTGGTCGCCCGTGAGCCCGAAGCGCTGCTCGCCCTGGGCGTGGCGCGGATCGTGCTTGCGCAGCAGGCTGCCGAACAGCACGCCGTCCACCCCGAGGGAATCGGCCGCCGCCTGCAGGCCCGTGAGCGCGGCCGGATCCACCCCGCCGGACTGGGCGTGCAGCTCCACCAGGGCATCGAGCAGGAGCAGGGCGTCGGCTGAACCGTGGCGCCGCGCGAAGCCGGGCAGGTCCAGCGACTGCTGCTGTTCCTCGGCCAGCGCGGCCCCGGCGGCATCACCGTAGCGCGCCGAGAAGGCCGCGATCTCGACCTTGCCGTGGGTCAGGCGGTACTCGGGGGCCAGGGCGACCCGCACCAGCTGAGCCACCGCGGCCTCGGGCAGGTTGGTGCGCGCGCCGAGGCGGCGCGCCAGCAGCTGCGTGCCCTGCTCCGAGAGCCCGGCCGCCACCAGATCGGTGCGCACCAGGGCCCGCGTGAAATCCACCAGCAGCCGGATCACCTCGGGCGGGGTGGGGTGCCCCTGAGCCGCGAGCAGGCCCTGGAGCCGATCACGCAGCCGCCCCGTGACGGGGCGGCCGGAGGCGTCGAGAGGCCCGCTGACCGTGCTGCTCATGGCGCGCGCGGCAGCCAGGCGGGGACTAGCGGTAGGTCACGGCGGTGGACACCGAGGCCTTGTGCCCGGCCTGGGTGCCCTCGACGAGCTTGGCCGCGTGGACCGCGAGGTAGAAGGTGTCCGTGGTGGTGGGCCGGAAGGACACCTCAGGCTGGCGATCCTCGGTCTGGTCCTGGACCAGCATGCGACCGTCAGCGTCGTAGAGCACGAGATCCACGTTCGTGAGCGCGTTGTCGCCGCAGCCCAGGAACTTGTACTCGTTGCCGGCATACAGCGTGAGCAGGTAGATGCGGTGCTCGGTCTCGGCCAGGCTGGACTTGGTGATGGTGCGGACGGCCCAGCCCTCCGGGTAGGCCTCCCAGACCTTGGAGCGGACGCAGGTGTCGGCTTCGTCTTGATCGGCGATGGCGACGGCCGCGCCGAAGGTCGAGAGGGCCAGCAGGGCGATGGTGGCTCTGGTGAGGGTACGCATGTGGGCCTCCGCTACAGCAGTGCCAGGACCGCGTCGGTCTGCTCGTGGATGGACTTGATGTCTTCTTCGGTCAGCGATTCCTTGCTCGTGATCTCCTTGAGGGAGGTCAGGGTGGCCACGAGCTTGGCGATGACCTCGTCCGGGGCGGCGCCGCCCTGGACCATGACGACCTTGAGGAAGTAGTCGACCACCTCGGGCTGCTTGAGCAGCGTGTCCGCGGCCTCGAACTTGCCGGAGTTCATGACGGCGGTGGACACGAGGTTGGCGCCCTCCAGCCAGGAGCCGGCCTGCAGCAGCGGCACCACGCGATCGCCGTTCTGGTACTTGATCTCGGGGATCATCACGCCGGAGAGCTCGTCGAGCTCGCGCACGAGGACGTCGCGGCTGACGGCGTCGTTCTGGATGCGGTTGATCAGGTCCGTGATGGTGTTGTCGATGTCCTCGCCGCCGCCCAGCTGCTTCATGCCGTGCTGGATGGCCTGCAGGCGCGCGACCAGGTCTTCCTTGGGGGCCGCCTTGACGGTGAGCACGACATCGGCCACCAGCACGCCCGTGCCCACGGCGATGCGGTCGGGGTTGTCGGTGTCCAGGTCGATCTTGCGCGTCTGGACGAGATCGGACAGGGAATGCACGATCCCGGCCTTGCCGAGGGAGGCCTGCATCTCGGCGGGCGAAGGCGTGAGCGCCGCCTTCTCGGCCTCCGCCTGGAGGGTGGCGAGGTCGAGCGCGGGGGCCTTGGCGGGCGGCGGGGGGGCCGGCTCAGGCGCCGGGGCCTGCGGTGCATCGCAGCCGTAGAGGCCCGCGGCGAAGGCGGGCACCAGGAGAGCTCTCATCCAGCGGGCAGACATGCTTCTTTCCTCCAGGGGATGGAATCCGGCTTGGCACCCTACGCCAGCGGGCGCCAGGGAGCAAGGGGGCGAGGGCGAAGGGGAGGGTTCAAGGCTGCGCTCCGGTGCCGGCGGTGGCCAACAGGCCCGCGCCTTCTACCGCAGTGACCTGGACATCGGCGTAACCTGCGGCCTTCAGGATGGCTGCCAGGGAGCGCGTGTCGCGCGCCACCACGGGCCACTCGAGCAGCTGGCTCCACACCAGGGCGTCGGGGGTCGCGGCGGTGGCGGTCACCACGAGGCGCCCGCGTGGGCCGAGCGCAGCGCCGAGCTGCCGGGCGAGATCGGCGGCGAGGCGCGCGGGCAGGTAGTCGAAGAGGTTGTCGGCCACGACGAGATCGACGCCGCTCAGGTGGCGCAGCGAGCCGCCCTGGGCGGGGTCCCCGGCGCGCTCGTGCACCAGGCGCAGGCGCATCCGCGCGCGGGCCGTGGCCAGGGCCATGTCGACCTCCATCAGGGCGTCGCGCGTGGGCTCGACGACCCACAGCTCCCCCTCGCCGGCCGCGGTGCGCTTCCAGATCCGCTGCAGCAGGCTGCCCTGCGCGGTGTTGATCATGACCACCGTGAGCTGTCCGAGGTGCCGCGCCAGCAGGGGCTCGATGGCGACCTCGGCGGCTCGCAGGCGGGCGCGCATTCCCGCAGCGCGGGGCAGGCCCAGCAGCCAGCGGTCCACGGCCTCGCCGAGGGGCCCGTCCCCCTGGGGTGTCCCCGCCAGGACGTGCGCCAGGACCTTCGGACCGCCGGCGAAACCGTCTGGTCGGGACAGGCACAGCTCCGCGGTGGTGGAGCGCAAGAGGTAGGGGTGGACCTGCCGTGCCAGCCTCCGCACGGCGAGCCCGAGGGCCTCCTCATCGACGCCGTCGCGCCAGCGGGCCCCCAGCTCGTTCCCCAGGCTGTCGAGCAGGGCCACGACCCGACCGGCGGCCCGAGCGTCGCCCGGATCCCGGCGCAGGGCTTGGTCTACGCGCGCGAGGCCGTCCAGACTCTGGGACACCACGGCTCCCACCAGGGAGGTCCCATCCCCCGCGCTCCCAGACCCCGCCCCGCGCAGCCCGCCGGTGACGGCGTTGGAGGTCACATCGCGCAGGCGTGCGGCCACCTCCTCGGCCATGGCCCGCCAGAAGCGGGCGCCGAAGGCCGTGTCTGATCCCAGCAGGGCCTCGAGCTCCTCCACGGGCCAGCGGGTGACCACCGTGCCCGCCGTGGCGAAGGCGTCGGCGCTGCGCGGAGTGCCGTCGATGAAGGCCAGCTCACCGACCAGCTCGCCGGGCCCGAGGACGTCGAGGATCACCTCGGGCCGCGAGCGGCGGTCCACGATCTCGAGCTGACCCTTCTCCACCCGGAAGACATCACCGCCCTGTGCTCCCCGCACCAGCAGGTGCTGCCGCAGCTCTAGCTCCATCGCCTGGCCGATGCCCTCCAGGCGGGCGCGGTCCTCCGGGCTGAGACGGGCGAGGAAGTCTAGGGACATCGTGGAGTGCTAATCGGTCTGGAGACTGCCGGCGCTCCGCGCCGTTACCACGCGCCATGGGCCTCGGTGGCTGACGAGGAGCGAAGGTGGGCGCTGGAGGCTGGAGGCTGGAGGCTGGAGGCTGGAGGCTGGAGGCTGGAGGCTGGAGGCTGGAGGCTGGAGGCTAACTGGCGAGGGTGTCAGGCACCGAGGGGCTGCACCGAGGGGCCCATCGAGGGACCCCGAGGCGGCCGGCCCTGCCCGAAACGTCGGCTGCGCCGACGAGGCCGTCAGGTATCAGCGGTCAGCTATCAGCTCTTTCGAACGACAGCCGGCATCAGCGCACCTCACCCGCGGGGTGAACAGGCCCGAGCCGGGTGACTCGCGGGGAAGGTGCTTGCTGAAACCTGATACCTGAAAGCTGATGGCTCTGTGTCCGACGACTCGGCAACCGCCGCCACATCTTGCTCCCCTCCCCACGGTGATAAGCTTTGCCGCGTCCAGGGGCCCCAGGCCCCGCAGTCAGGGAGCACGCCATGCAGGCGGCCGATGAGTTGATTGCCCGGATCGGGGCGTTGGCGGTTGAAGATGACGAGGAGGCCCTCGAGGAGGCCAAGGCGGCGCTGGTGGCGTTGCTCAAGGGGCCCGGGGGTGGGCCGGCCCGCGAGCTGGTGGAGCAGGCCGTGCACGGCGCCCTGCTGGAGGTGCGCTGGGAGCTGGAGGAGGTCCTGGAGGAGGCCAGCCCGAAGCAGGCCACGCCGAAACCCGCGCTGGAACCTGAACCCGAGGAGGACCCCGCCGACGACATGGTCCTGGTCTACGACGACCCGCGTGGGCTCATGCTCCATCGCAACCGCGCCGGGGATCGCTGGTTCGCCACCCAGCTCGACCCCCAGACCGGCCAGCCCGCCACCTTCGAGGTGCCCGCTCACCAGGTGCCCGCCATCAAGAAGCAGCTCGCGGGTTCGCCCTACTGGGTCCTCGGGTCGGGGCTCTAGGGGCCATGGGCGTCGCCCACGGGGGCCTCTCGGTCGTGGCGGCGCTGCTGCTGGGCGCGGGGTGCGCCACCCACCGCCTCGCGCGTGAGGGCGATGCCTACATGGAGGCCGGTCGCGCCACCCTCGCGGTCCGTTGCTACCGGCAGGCCTGCGAGCGCCGTCCCTCGAAGGGAGAGCTGCAGCTCAGCCTGGCGCGGGCCTACCTGGCGGACGCCCAGCCCCAGGAGGCCGAGGCACCCGCGCGCAGGGCCCTCAGCCTCGAGGAGCCCGGCGCGGGCCTCGCCCTGGCGGAGGCGCTGATCCGCACCGGGCGGACCGACGAGGGCGCCACCCTGATCGAGGCCGCCAAAGGCGGCGATGCCGAGGATCCAGCGGTCCTGGACCTCACCGCCCTCCTGCAGCTCGCCCACCACGATCCGGCCGCCTCCGAGACCCAGCGGCGGGCCTACGATCTGGCGCCAACATCCCGGCGCGAGGCCTCCCTGGCCTGGCTTCTGGCCCGCGCGGGGGCGAACGAAGTAGCCGGCGAGACGGCCCACCACGTCCTCGACTCCGGCACACCGGACCCGGACGCCCTCGGCGACGCGGCCGCCGCGCTCCTGCTGGCCGGTGATGAGGCCGGCGCGCGCGCCGCGGCGCGCGAGGTCCAGAGCTACGTGGCCGACATCTCGGATCGCTGGCGGGAGCAGGCCGCCCACGCCCAGCAGGCCGCCGACAGCGAGGGGGCCCTGCGGCTGCTGGCCAGGGTGGCCTCGCTCCACCCCCAGGACGGCACCCTGCTCGGGCAGCTCGGCCTCATGTTCAACGATCTCGGAGATGTCCACCACGCCGCGCAGTTCCTGGAGGCGGCCCTCGCCTCCGACACCTTTCGCGCCACCTGGGAGCAGGTCTCCGCCGACCAGCGGGGCGCGGCCGTCGCCACGATGGGGTTCCAGAACGACGAGGCGGCCCGGTTGGGTAGCGCCCTCGCCGAGGTGCGGCTGGCCCAGGGCCGGACCGCTGACGCCGCCCACGCGCTGCGCGCGTCCCTGATCGTCGGGGGCAGCCCGACGGCAGAGGCCTGGGAGAGGGTCGCCGCGACCTTCGAGCAGGCCCGGGAGTGGGCCGCCGCCGTCGACGCCGCTGGACAGGCCGTCCGCCTCGACCCCGCTGCGCTGGGGGCGCTCCTGATCCTCACCCGGATCTACCGGGGCGCGGGAGACCTCGGCCAGGCCATCGGGTACGCGCGCATGGCCTGGCGCGCGGCGCCCGGAGAGCCCAGGGTCGCGCTCGTCCTCGGTGAGCTGTACGAGCTACGCGGCGAGCCCTCGGCCGCGCGGGAGCTGTACCTCGAGGCCCTGCGCCTCGCCCCGGACCTCCCCCCCCTGCGCGCAGCCCTGCAGCGCGTCGAGCGCTGATCAGGCACCTTCGGGCGTGCCCTCTGGGCAACGTTCGGCCGCTCGGGACAGCAGCGCGGCGGCCCCTTCGCCGGCCGCGATCACCGCGAGCCCCGCCAGCAGCCGCTCCGCCACCTCGGGCTCCAGCCCCTGCAGCTGCTCGACCTGCAGGGCTGGGCCGTAGCCCCGCCAGAGGGAGTAGGCGAACTGGATGATGAGCCGCTCGCCGTGGGAGGCCGGGCAGGAGCGGATGGTGTTGGCGGCCCAGGTGTCACCCTCCTCCTCGGCCAGGGCCCGGCGGGTGATGTTCTCGAACAGGCTGCGATGGCGGGGGCTCAGGAGGGTGGCCACGTAGTCGCGGGTGGAGGTCTCGACTGGAGTGGACATGGAGGCTCCTGGGTCAGCGGGGTTGGGGGACCCGCGCATGCCGCGCCACGGCGGCCCGCAGGCTCCGGAACACCTGGCGCTCGATGGCGGCGAGGCGGGGGGCCGACAGGCCCAGCCTGTGCGCCACCTGGCTCACGGCGCGCGCCTCCTCGACCGAATAATCGCCATCGACCAGGGCGAGATGGACGCAGGCCCGCACGCACAGCTCCGCGTGGGGCCAGATGGACTCGATGGGCTCACGCTGGGCGCCCTCGCCCGCGTCGCCCCCCAGCAGCGCGCGCATGGCGCGTTCTTCGGCCTCACAGACGCTGCCGTCCGCGCCCGCCACCCCGCGCAGGGCACGCGCCAGCACGCGCCGCATGGAGGGCGTGAGGCCAGCCGCGCCGATTTCGTCGGCCAGGTGCATCCGGGGGCTCCGATCGAGGGATGAGGCGCAGCCTCTAACCATCCCGGGCCGACATTGAGTTACTATTGTCGTCTCCCAGGCCCCCCTACGGGTCTGGAGGCACCCGGGTGACGCGGAACCCCCCGCCATCCGGAGAAGGAAGACGACCGGAGGCTCGAACATGCATCAGTTCGCCCGTTGGCTGCGGTATTCGCTGGCCATTCTCGCTCTCACCGTCGGCTGGGTCGCCTCTTCGGTCCTGCTGGCCGATCCTGTCCAGGCCCAGGCCGTCTTCGACGCGGCGGGACTCGTGGAGCTCATCCCGGCCGGCGAGGTCGTGGGAGATGGCAAAACCGCGGTCAAGTTTTCGTTGATCGCCCTGCAAGCGGACGGCACCCCCATGGCCGCCCTGAAGGCCAAGGTGGTCCCCACCGGCGGCTCCGTGACGCCGCTGCGGGAGATCGGCGGCGGGGTCTACGATTTCTCCTTCACGCCCCCGGAGGTGAACGCTCCGCGCCAGATCGAGCTCGCCATCAAGGGCAAGAGCGCG
This sequence comes from Pseudomonadota bacterium, assembly GCA_043814015.1. Lineage (GTDB taxonomy): Bacteria > Myxococcota_A > UBA796 > UBA796 > JAFGLY01 > JBDRKM01. The sequence goes on along the minus strand of JBDRKM010000297.1, from coordinate 25,139 downwards.
GCCGGCGTGGCCGTGGGCAAGGTCTACGGCGTGACCGTCACCCCGCCTCCCTCCCACCGCATCACGGTGACGGCGAACCCGCCCGAGATCATCCTCGGCCAGGATGCCTCCTCCACCGTCAACATCCAGATCGCGGCCGCGCCGGGTGAGGATCTGTCGGGCGTCGCCCTGGAGGTGGGCGCCACCGCCGGCACCATCGCCAACCTGACCCCGCTGGGCGGTGGGCGCTACTCGGCGCTGTACACCCCCCCCAAGGTCAACTACCCGCACATCGCCATGATCACCGTGGCCGACCGCCAGGATCCGGGGCGTTCCTACGGGTACATCTCCATGCCCCTGGTCGGCAAGACCTCCTACCCCATCACCACCACGCCCGGCGCCAACGTCATGCTGCGGGTCGGCACCCGCGACTTCGGCCCGATCCAGGCCGACGCCAGCGGCCGCGCCAACGTGCCCATCGTGGTGCCCCCCGGAGTGAGCCTGGCCGTCCTGACCACCGCCAGCGGCACCGAGACCAAGACAGAGAACATCGATCTCAAGGTCCCGGACAACAAGCGCATCGCCCTGCTGCCCACCGTGGCCGGCATCCCCGGCGACAAGTCGGTGACCATCCCGGTGCGCGTCGCCGTCGTGGCCCCCACCGGCGAGCCCGCGGCCAACGCCATGGTCAGCATCAGCGCCTCCTCGGGCACCATCACCAAGCCGGTGCACGAGGGCAACGGCATCTACCGGGCCGACTTCACCCCCAGCACCAGCCTGGTGATGGGGCAGGTCAACCTGGCCGCCAGCCTGGACGGCCAGGCGGCGACCCATTCGGATGCCGCCTCCATCCCGCTGATCCCTGTGCGGCCCGCGGGTGTGACCCTCAGCACCGAGCCTGCCCTGCTGCCCGCCGCCGCCACCGGCTTCAAGGCGCTGGTGCAGGTGGTCGGCCCAGGGGGCGCGGGGCTGTCCGACCGCCAGGTGCTGCTCGAGGCCAACGGCGCCAAGCTGCGCGAGTCCGTCAAAGATCTCAAGGCCGGCGACTACCAGGGCCTGTTCGACCTCACCGGCAACGGCCCGGTCGAGCTGACCGCCACCGTGCTGTCCGCGTCCACCGGCAACCCGCTGCGCAGCCTGGTGGTGCTGCCCTCCGTCTCCCGCCTGCCCAACGACGGCATGTCCAGCGCCATGCTGACCGTCGTCGCCGTGGACGAGTTCGGCTACCCGGTCGCGGGCGTCCCCCTGGCCGCCAAGGTCGTGGCCGGCGACGGGCAGATCCCCGCCGCCGCCACCACCAACGAAGCCGGCGTGGCCCAGCTCTACTACCAGGCTGGCCGCGGCACGGGGCTGGTGAACATCCAGTTCACCGCCGGCGCCGCCACCGGCGCGGTGGCCATCCTCCAGGCCCCCGCCACCGCGGCGTCCACCCTGGTCCTGCCCCGCAGCGGCACCGAGACCTCCCTGGCCCAGCGCGACGCATGGGCCGCCATCGTCCAGTTCAAGCGCGTCGAGCGCGAGGGCCAGGCGGCGGTGGTCCTGCCCCCGCCCGCGGCCCCCGTGGGCGGCGGTGAGCTGGCCAGCATGGCCCTGAGCGCCGAGCCCGCGGGCGCCGCGCCCGGCGGCAAGGTCACGGTCAAAATCGCCGCCAGGAGCGCCCAGGGCAGCGGAGTCACGGGCCTGGGCTTCGATCACATGGTCAGCGCCGGCACCCTGTCGGCCTGGACCGATCTCGGCACGGGCGAGTACACCGCCACCCTGACCGTCCCCGCGGGGCTGGCCGGCGAGATCATGCTCTCCGTCCAGGACAAGAACGGCAAGGCCTCCGGGTTCCTGAAGGTCCCCATCACCGCCGCGCCCGCCTCCATCTGGGGCGCGCCCGAGCCCACCCCCGCGCCGGTGGCCCAGCCCGTGCCGGAGCCCCAGCCCGTGGCGCAGCCCGAGCCCCAGCCCTTCGGCACTCCCGCCCCGCAGCCCGAACCCCCCAAGCCCGCCGGCGACCACCGCTGGGTGCGGGTGCGCGCCGCCCTGGGCACCGCCGGGTACCACTACAACTACGACGTCAACGCCACCCCCTACGAGTTCGACGCCGACGGCCAGCCCCTGCCCTACGCCCACTCCCTGCAGCTCTCCGGTGACACCGCCGCCCAGGAGGGCACCGGCGACGTGGTCCCGCTCTCCGTCCCCACCGTGGACGTTCGTCTGCTCGCATGGCTGCCCATGTTCGAGTACGTCGGCGTGGATGCCCGCTACCGCACCACCTGGTTCGGCGTGGAGACCGACTCCTTCACGCGGACCCACGAGGGTGTGGACATGACCTGGACCGACTCCTTCTTCACGGCCACCCTGCAGGGCCGCTACTTCTACGACGCGGGTGAGAACCGCTTCTGGATCGGCGTCCAGGGTGGCGTCGCCTCCACGGCCGTCCCCGTGGTGGCCATGTGGACCCCGCCCGACCAGGACCGCGGCCTGTGGTTCTACCCCTGGGGCCTGACCTCCCTGTACGGCGGCATCCGCGGCGGCGCCGATCTCGGCTTCGGCCTCGACGTGCTGCTCTCCGGCGCCTGGGGCACCGAGACCTACTCGGGCGTCTTCACCTCCGACGTAGACCTGGAGCTGGCCTACGAGGTGATCGATCACGTGACCGTCAACCTCGGCTACAACCGCCTGAGCCGTGACGTCATCATCCCCGAGCGCACCGTGGAGTGCGGCGACGACTGCGGGAACATGGTGGAGATCACCGATCTGCGCTCCGGCGTGTACCTCGGCGTCGGCACCGCCTTCTAGATCTCCTGACGGGATCGGGCCGGCCTCAGGGCCGGCCCTTGTGCTTCGGGGTCCAGGAGACTGCGGATGAGCGCCCTGACCAACCGGCAGGAGTCCCCCAGCACCCTCGTGCACTTCGAGGACGAGACCGACCGCAGCGCCCCCCGCGGCGAGCGCTCCGGCCGCGTCCACGCCCGCGCGCAAGCCCGTGGTGGGCGCGCGGCGCGAGGGCTAGGCGCGCGGCCACCCGGCCTCAGCCCCAGTCCCCCCGCTTGCGGCGCACCTGGCGCTTGGCCTCGTCCATGAAGTGGCCCCAGCGCCGCTCCTCCTGCCGTCGCAGCCGCTCGTCCTGGCGGCTGACCTGGGCCCGCGCCTCCCGCTCGAGCTTCTGGAGGTGCTCCACCCGCCCGGGATCGAGCTCCCCCGCGGCGATGGCGGCGGCCACGGCGCAGCCGGGCTCACCCTCGTGTCGACAGTCCCGGAACCGGCAGCGCGCCGCGACCGCGGCGATCTCGCCGAAGACCTGCTGGAGGCCGCCCTCGTCGGGCAGCGCCAGCTCGCGCATCCCGGGCGTGTCGAGCAGCAGCCCGCCCCCGGGCAGCCGGTGGAGCTGCCGGTGGGTCGTGGTGTGCCGGCCGCGACCATCGTCGGCAAGCCCGCGGGTCGCCGCCACCTCGGCGCCCAGCAGGCGGTTCACGAGGGTGGACTTGCCGACCCCCGAGGAGCCCACCAGGGCCGCGGTCTGGCCTGCGCCCAGCGCCAGGAGCGGATCGAGGCCCGCGCCGTCCAGGGCGCCCATGGGGTGGACGGGGACGCCGACGCACCGGCGCTCGATCTCGGCCACCCGCTCGGCGGGGTCGGGGCAGAGATCCAGCTTGTTGAGGATCACCGCGGGCTGGGCGCCGCTGGACCAGACGCGGGCCACGTACCGTTCGACGCGCCGCGGGTTGTAGTCGCGGTCCAGATCGGTGACCACGAAGACGATGTCCACGTTGGCGGCGATGACCTGGGTGCGGGCGGCGCGCCCGGCCGCGGCGCGCTCGAACAGCGTGCGCCGGGGCAGCAGGCCGGCGATGACCGCGCCATCCTCCGCGGGGCTGGCGGCGAGCCAGACCCAGTCCCCGACGCCGGGCAGCGAGGGGCCGTCCTCCTGGAGCAGGCGCCCGGCGAGCCGGCCGGGGCTCTCGCCGTGCTCGTGCCAGAGCAGGTACCGGCCGCGCTCTTCGGCGGCCACACGGGCCGGGACCGCGCCCTGGGGGAGGGCGGCGCGAAAGAAATCAGAGAAGCCGAGGGAGATGAGGGGGTCCATGGATTCCTCCGCGCGCGAGCACGCGCGCTGCACCACCGCGCCATGCCCGGCCACGGCGGACCATCCGCCGGGGGGCGCGCGGGGATCGGGGGCTGGTGAGCGCCGGGAGGCGCTACGCAAGCTCCGGGGTGCTGGAGGCGACGGACATCCACCCTTCCTGGTGGTGGCGGGAGCGATCTACTACAGCGGCCTGCACGCGCTGTCCACGGGATCGACGGCGCCCGCGACGGGATACACCTCGGGCCCATGTCCCTGGCCCTCGCCCTGCTGGTCCTGCCCGCCCCTGGGACTGGGCCGAGATCGTCGATCGGGACTGGGACGAGTTCCTCAACCCGTCGCGCTACACGGAGGGCGCCCAGCGCGGCATCGACCGCTGGCTGGCCGATCACGACGAGCAGCTCTGCGCCCTCGACCGCGCGGGTCGTGCGGGCCCGCCCGCGCGCGTGCCACCCGAAGAGTACCTCGTCCTCGACGCGCTCGTGGCCCAGGACGGGCGGCTGCCGCCCGGCTACGACGGCCGGTCCGACGCGTTCCGCCGCGCGGAGCGCTGCGCGGAGGCGGGCGAGTAGGTTCCGCAGGGCGGCGTGAGGGCGCGCCACCCCAGCCCTACTCCTCCCAGCCCTCCCCCTCCAGGGCCGGGAACGCCACCTCGACGACACGCCCCCGCTCCACGTCCACGAGCAGCACCCCGTCGGCCTCGAAGGCCAGCAGGTACTCCAGGAGCTGGCGGCGCGTGGGGGGGTGGAGGGGGTCGGGGGCGATGTCACCGGTCTTGACCTCGGCCACCCACAGCAGGCCGTCGCGCTCCACCAGCAGATCGGCCCACAGATCCACCTCCACCTCGTCGCCGTCCACCAGGATGCTCCAGCCGCCGCGGGCCTGACGATCCACGATCTCGAACCCCTCAGCCTCGAGCAGACGCTCGGCGTCTGCCTCACCCCGCAGGGCCCGGGCCACCCGCCGCCGACTGGCCCGCCCGGCCCGGCCGCGCTCCCAGGCCCAGGCCAGGGCGAAGGCGAGGGCCAGGACGAGAAGCAGGAGGATGAGGGCGTGCTGCACGGCTACCTCCGCCAGGCCCGCACGTTGGGTGGGGCATCGGCGGGCAGGGTCACAGGCCGCCAGCCCAGCGCCTCCGGCTCGATCCCGGCGCACTCGCCCTGGCAGGCGCCGGTGTAGGGGTTGTGGGCCGTGAGGAAGAGGGCGCGAGGCGAGGTCTCACCGGCCCAGGCCCGGCACTGGGCGGGCTCACCGGCGGTCTGGTAGCGGGCGTAGGTGGGGCGCGGCAGGAGCAGGAGGTCCACCGGCTGCTGGCTGCAGTTGAACACTGCGGCGCCCTCGCCGGCCTCGACATCCACCCAGTGGGCGAAGGCCAACAGATCGGCCTCGCCCGAGAGCCCCGCCTGGGGATCGTGCAGGCCCCGCAGGGAGGGCATGACCGTGAGACCCCACGCGGCGGACGCGGCGAGCAGCAGGGCATGGCGCCAGGGCCGGGCGCCACGGGCCAGCAGCCAGGCCAGGGCCGCCGGGCCCAGCAGGGCCAGGGGCACGGTCCAGGGCGCGGAATAGCGCGGAGCCCATTCCACCCAGGCCAGGCCGGCGAGCAGCGTCGCGAGGGGCGCGGCGATGGCGAGGGCAGCGGACATCGCCCGGCGCCGGCCCCAGCCCACCGGGAGCAGGGCCAATGGCAGGGCCAGCAGGGCCCAGGGCACGGGCAGGTGGCCACGGGGCACCGCGCGCTCCAGGTTCCAGGCGGCCAATTGGCGGGCGCAAGCCCAGGAGGTGACCATACCGCCCTGGGCTGAGTCCTCGCTCAGGCAGGCGGTGAGGGGGTGCTCGGGGCCGGTCTTGATGCCGACCATCTCCCCCGAGAGCACGTGCTGGGCGCGGATGGCCTCGGACAGCGGGGTGTGGGGTAGATCGCGCTGGAAAAAGGCGTTGGTCCCGAGGCCGAGCGCCAGCGCCGCGGCCAGCACGGCGGGCGCGCGCCAACGCGGGCGATCCGGCGCCATCACGCCGAGCCCGAGCACCAGGGGCACCATCAGCCAACCGCGGGGGTCGGTGGCCACGGCCGCGGCTGCCGCGACGCCGGCGGCCGCGGCCATCCAGGGCCTGCCCCAGCGGGCGGTGGCCACGCCGGCGGCGATGGCGAGCCCCCAGGTGGCGCCCATGGTGGCGTAGGGGTTGACCCACAACGCCGCCACCTGGAGCGGGATGAACCCGGCGGCCAGCAGGGCCGCGGCGGCGGCGACGGTGCGCCCGGCCAGGGCGCGCCCGGCCAGGCCCGCCGCGATCACGCACACCGCCGCCGCCAGGCGCGAGACCAGCCGCCCGGCCACCACGTAGCCGAGCTTCTGCCCGATTCCGCCCAGCAGCAGCATGTACAGGGGGCCACGCCAGGAGGGGTAGGGAGCCCCGCGGTCTCCGCGCCACAGCGCATCCGCCCCCTGCAGGTACTGGCCCCAGTCGGAGCCGAAGGGGAAGCCCGGGGCCTCGTGGGCCAGGACCTGTACCGCCACCACCGCCAGGGCCACGACGGCCAGCCAGGGGGCTTCACGGGCGAGGGGGCAGCTCGGTGTCATGGCGCTCCCGTCCCAGGCATGGCGCGAAAAATTTCTTGCTGTCCCGAATCGTGGCGCCGCCAGCCTCCAGCCCCCCGGACGCGACACCGCGGGGGGGAGATGAACCATCTCGGGCCACCTGTGTCGCCCCCGGGCCCGCCAGGTTCGGCCGCGGCGCCACGATCTGGGACAGGAGGATAAATTTCGTGCAAGGGTACAAAGACGGAAAGGAGGTCGCGGCTGCCGGCGGGCGGCGGGTGGTGGGATGAGGCGGCGCTGCATCTCACGCACAGGCGCAGAGACGCAGAGGATCTGAGGTGGTACGCCGGGGCTGGCAGCCAGCGTGGAGGGGGGCGAGAACCGGAGCGATCCTGATCTATAAACGACGAATTTGCGTGTTCCACGCGCAATTTCGTCGTAAGTAGATCACGCGTCACAAGCGCGCGCGCCAATGGGGCGCGGGGGTATGTGGGGGGCTCCGCCCCCCAGGGCAGCCCGTTGGGGGGCGGTGAGCCCCCCGCATGGCCAAAAAAAAGGGCAGCGCGGCTGGTGCGATCACTTTGGGTCGCGGGCGGAGCCGCACGCTGCGAGCGGCCGCAGGGCTGCCGAGCGGCCTGGAGGGTGGCGAAGCGTCGAAGTGGGTGGGCTGCCGCTCCGTGCTCGGGACGGGTGGTGCCCGGTGGGGTGGGGGCGTGCCGGTGTGGGGCGGGCCCGGAGCACGGCAGAGCCGAGCCCGCGGGGGCGGCGGCCAGGCGCACCCGCTCGTGGAGCCCTCTCTTGCCCGTGGAGACATGTCGCTCGCGGTCCCTTCGTGCTCCACCCTTGCAACGGGGTCCAACACCCCGCCAGTTCTTGCGCGTATCACGCAATATGTCATAGGATGAGGCGTCATCCGGCCGGTTCTTGCGCGTTTCGCGCAACATGTCACAGGATGAGGCGCCATCCCGCCGGTTTTTGCGCGTTTCACGCAATATGTCACGGGATGAGGCCGGCGGGCTGATCGAGGATCCTCCGCTCGACCGATTCAACCGCGCCACCATGTGCTCCAGGGGCGGATGGCCAGGCGATCGCATCGTCAACCACCGCCATCCTGGCGTCTCAACGTCTTTGCGTGGCATCCTCCGCCCCACCGCCACCACGCCGATCCCCGACCCCCTGCAGATCACCCCGCCGGCCCCACCGCGGGGCTCCATGGAGCCTTCCGAGGTGCACAGCACCACGCCGCGGCAGGTAGAGGCCCAACGCCCCATTGCTCAGTCCGGCCAGACGAGGTGGAGGGTGAGGCCACGCAGCACGAGAGGATCTTCGGCGCGGAGCCGCAGCGTGGCGGTGCCGTCCTCCGCACGGGTCACCTCCACGGCGGCGCCGGGCGGATCGGTGGAACCCGACCAGACCCCGTCGGGCAAGGGGACACCCTCGACCTCCAGCACCTCCGCGCCGTTGAACGGCAGCACCAGCTCCCCCTCGGCGCCGGGAACAGCCGGGTAGCTCTCCGAGGCCAGCATCCAGGCCGGGATCACCACTTCCTCATGGTCCCAGCGCTGCCCGAGCCGCGCGCTGCCCCAGCGGGCCCAGGGCTGGAAGGTGAAGCCGTGCTCCGGGTCGCGCACCGTGACCAGGGTGTAGTCGCGCCGGAAGGTGGGATCCCAGGCCAGGGCATACTCCTGGGGGACGCAGCCCCAGGCACCACCGCGCGGGCCGCAGAACATCACCAGGTCCGGCTCCCGCGCCAGCACGTAGGCCGTGTCGCCCTGCTCGTGGCCGATCACCAGGGAGGGCCCGCCCGCGGAGTGCTCGGCGATCCAGGCGTCGGTCAGACCCAGGATGTCCAGGCAGGGGAGGTCCGACCAGAAGGGCAGGCCGCCGGCCGCGCCGGTGGCGAGCAGGGGCCTGGAGACGCCGAAGGCTTTCCCCAGCAGCCGACCCACGGGCTCCTGATCCGTGACCCAGCCCTGGTAGCGGGCGATGCGCACGTAGGAGGAAGCCTGCTGGCTGTGCCAGGACCACAGCCCCAGCGGGACCAGGGCCACGCCCACGAGCAGGTGGGCCAGCCGCCCACGCCGGGCAACGGCCGTCGCCGCCGCGCCGGTCAACAGGGCCCCCGCGGGTACCAGCGGGAGCAGGAAGCGCCAGGCCGGGAAGTGATCGCCCCCCACGAACACCACCCACAGCACCGCCACCGCGATGAGCGGGGGCAGCAGGCGCTCCACGTGGCGGAAGACCCCGCGCCCGAGGAAGAGCCCGGCCAGGGCCGCCAGCCAGAGCACGGGGTTGGCGTGGCAGCAGGCCACCACGTACAGCACGCCGGTCTCCAACCGCAGCACGGTCAGTGCGTGCAGCTTGGCGTGGGCCGTGTTGGGCAGCCAGGTGCCGTAGTAGGCCAGTCGGAAGGCCGCCTGCGCGAGGGTGGCCGCGGCGGGGACCCCGGCGAGGAGTAGCCCTGAGCGGAAGGCCGCGCGGTCCTGCCCCTGGGCCAGCCACCAGCCGAACGCCAGGGCCGCGACCAGCAGCGGCGCCTCGGGGCGGGTGAGGCAGAGGGCCGCGAGCGCCAACCCAGGTGCCCAGGTGCGGGCCGCGCGGGCATCGCGCTCCTGCACCGCGGGCAACAGCAGCGCCAGGGCCAGCGCCACCTCCAGGGCCACCAGGCCGCCCTCCATCCCGCTCTGGCTCCAGATGGCGAGGGGCGCCGACAGCGCCGCGGCCCCGACTCCGGCCACCAACCCCGCTGCGGGCTGCCGGCGCAGGGCCCAGGCCACCGCGGTCACCGTGCCGGCGCCGCAGAAGAGCCCCAGGGCCCGGGCCCCTTCCACGAGGTCCACCCGCAGGGCGCCCAGCCCGGCACAGAGCAGCACCCAGAGCAGGGTGGAGTAGCCTTCCACCCGCTCGCCCACGTTCCAGACCAGGCCATCCCCCGCCAGCAGGTGCCGCGCGTAGCGCAGCGAGATGAGCCCGTCGTCCGCCAGGAAGGGGCCGGTGGCGTGCACCGCGAAGGCGAAGGCCGCGAGCCCACCCAGCAACACCCCGAGCCACAGGGGCGAGGGCAGCGGGCGGGGGGGCGCGGGGGGCATGGAGGCCCATTATCTGGCGGCAGCGGCCGAGGTTGGCCCCACGGTGATCAGGCACTCCGGCGAGGCCACCGAGCGCGCCGGCAGCCCCGCGCTGGCCGCTCGGTCATTTGGGAAGGGGGCGAAGCACGACCACGACGACGATCCCTCGGTTGTCCTCCAGGTTCCACCAGACATCCACGACGGTGAAGCCGCCGCCGCCGACCCCGACGCCCTCGCCCACCCGCGGGACATCCGGAAGCTCAGCGGAGAACCATGTGTTCTTGCTCTTTTCATCCACGAAGTCCACGATCACGTTGTTCAACTGCATGTCCGCATCCTCCTTCAGGGCAGCGGGGGCCACGACATTGGACCACGCAATACCCGATCTTGCAAGCTTCCAGGGCTCCTCCGCCCGCGAGTCGGTGCGGGGGACGTGAGGACACCCGGTCTGGCCCCGGCGGCCGAGGTCTCCGGGCGGGTGTGCTACAATGCCCACGTTGGCTCCAAGAACAGGGAGGCAGGATGTCCGGCAAGACACTACGGCGGGGATCGGGCCGCGGGCAGGCCGCAGGCCAGGGCAGGTCCCAGGGCCTCCAGACCGAAGAAGCCCTCGACCTCGGCGCCCTGCAGGACAGCATCGGCAACCAGGCCGTCATGGCCCTGCTCGCCGAGGAGGGGCAGGCCGCGGCGACGGGCGGTGCGGATGGCGAGGGGAGCGGTCACAGCGGGCAGCCACCCGGCGCTGGGGCGCCCTCCGGGCCGCCGACGCTGCGGGCCGCGGCCGCCGGTGCGCGCGCACAGGTGCCCGGTCGGGAGCGCATGGCCGAGGCCTTCGGCGCCGACTTCGGCGGTGTGCGCGCCGTGCTCGGTGGTCCCGAGGCCCGGGCCGCCCTGGACGCCCAGGGGGCGAACGCCGCCACCCTCGGTGACCGCGTCGTGTTCCGCGACGAGCACCCCGACGACGCGCTCGTGGCCCACGAGCTGAGCCACACCCTCCAGCAGGGGGCGGTGGCCGGGCGGCGGCGTGGCGGCGCGGGGGGCGATCCCGAGGCCGAGGCCCACGCCGTGGCCGACGAGGCCGCCGCGGGGCGGGCGGTGGAGATCGGTGGGAGCGCCCCGCTGGGCGCGCCACAGTTCGACCTCCGGGACAGCGCGCGCGAGCAGCACGAGGCCCGCGGCAAGGACGACCCTGCGGGCGGGGGCGGCTCCCTGCACGCCCGATTCGTGGACCACGACGACCAGGCCCCCGAGATCCACCACGACCACGGCTTCCTCGACGACGGCAACGGGAACATCGACGAGAGCAAGCGCGAGGATCCCACCTGGTCCGACTACGCCTCCCTCGCGCTCTGGACCGCCAAGCTGGAGGCGGCCGAGGCGCTGCGGCCCGATCTCATCGACGGCACCGCCGCCTACCGCCACTTCCTGTTCGGCGGCGGCGCCACCCGCGACATCGACTACCAGCGCTTCATCGACGGCGACAGCAGCGGCGCCACCGTGCTGGCCTCGGCGCTGGAGGACGCCCGCCAGGCCGCGGTCGAGCGCCACGACGGCATGATCCAGGGCCAGCCGGTCGAGCCCGGGCGCAGCTCCTTCCGCATGCGCACCGATCCTGTCGGCGTGGGCAACGACGGGCGCTACCCCTACCCCGCCACCGAGAACTGGCAGAAGGCCATCGGGGCGCACACCATCTGGCTGGAGATGGACGTCGATGTGGAGATCTATCAGGTCTCCCGCACCGATCCGCCCGGGGTGGACCCCAACGGCCCGCCCCTGTGCACCCCCGAGGGAGACACCGTCATCACCTACGGACGCCGCTTCAGCGTCAGCCTGACCCTCCACATGGAGGACATGTACAACTTCAACCCGGGCGCGGCCGACATCGCCACGGGCACCCCCGACTCCGCCAACGGCCGCTTCGAGATCACCGGCCTCGGGAACGAGTACCTGAACCGCGGCTCCCTCACGCGCGACCTCGCGTTCGAGACCACCATGGAGCCCGCGGCCTCCGGCACCGGCGCCGGGGCGGTGGACCTCGACCGCGCCCCCCGCACCCGGCTGCCCGACGACAGCCGTCCCCGCGCCACCGCGCGATGAGCCTTCTCCTCCCGCTCCTGCTCCCCCTGGCCTGCGCCCTGACCGACGGCACGCCCGTCGACGCCCCCCCCGCCCCGGAGCCCGCCGTGGAAGTCCGCACCGATCTCGACGCCCTGCGCACCCACATCCCCGTCCCCGACGGCGTCACCGCCGCGCGCTGGGCCGGCCGGCCCCGGGGAGCCATCGGGCTGGGTCCAACGGACCTGGAGCTGCTGGCCTACTTTCCCCTGGATGAGGAGGCTTGGGGCCGGCTCGCGCCATCGCTGGGCGATCCGGGCGAACAGGGAAGCTTTCAGGCCGACCCCACGCTGCTGGTGGTGATCCCCGCCGCCGAGCGGGACGATACCGGCGTGAAGGGCCGCCGCTACCCGGCCACGGCCTTCGAGAACATCCGCTGGAGCGCCACCTGGGCGGTGCGCACCGAAGGCGGGCTCGCGGTGCACCTCTTCAGCCGCTGATCCATGCGCGAACGCCTGCTCGTCGCCGCCCTGCTGCTGCTGCACCTGGCCCTGATCGTGGTCCCCTCGGTGCGGGAGGTCGCGCTCAGGCCCGCGGGCGGCGATCTGGCGTCGTCCTGGTGCGCGGTCCGCACCGCGCTCGACGGCCAGGATCCGTACGATCTCGCCGCCCTGCAGGCCCCGGTCCAGGCCGCGGGGCACAGCTCCAAGGGGGTGGAGGCCTTCCTCTACCCGCCGCCCGCCCTGCTGTGGTTCCTGTGGTCCGCGGTGGTGAGCCTGCCGCTGGCTCGCTGGCTGTGGTTCGGCGCCAACCTGGGGCTGCTGGCCGGCGCTGTGTTTCTGCTGCGCCGCTGGATCGGCGCGCGGCTCTCCACCGTGCTGATGGCCGCGGCGCTGTTCACCCCGCTGATCGACAACGCGCGCATGGGGCAGGTGAACCTGCTGGTGCTGCTGCTGGTGCTGCTCGCCCTGCAGGGCGCGGACGAGCGCCGCGGGCTGGGCGGCGTGGCCGTGGCGGCCGGCTTCCTCACCAAGCTCTCGCCCGCGATCCTCGTGCCCTGGCTGCTGGTGCGTCGGCGCTGGCGGGCGCTGCTGGGCTTCGCGGCCGGGGCCGTGGTGCTGTCGCTGCTGGCCGCTCCGCTCACCGGGCCAGGAGCCTCGTGGCGCTTCTGGAGCGAGGTGCTGCCAGGCTTCTCGCGCGGCCACTACGGCCAGAACGCCTACGACATCGTGGCCTTCCGCGGGCACTCCCTGCTGCGCCTGGCGGTGCTGCTGATCCAGGGACAGGGGGAAGTGACCGAGCCCGGGCTGGCCGCCCGCATCGCCGCGAACATGGTCGCCCTCGGCCTGCTGGGCGGCGCCCTGTGGGTGGCCAGGCCCGTACGTAGCGCGCGGGAGCCCGGCATCGCCGCGGCCCTGTGCGTGGTGATGATCGTCTCGGCCCCCTTCACCTGGGAGCACCACCTGGTGCTGGCCCTGCTGCCCGTGGCCGTGGCCCTGCACGGCGCGCGCACAGGCCTGCTCGGGCGGCGCTGGCGCGCCATGGCCGTGATCGCGGCGCTCATGCTGATGATCCCGGCCTCCTGGTGGGAGAAGCCGGCCTGGTTGTTTCCCGAGCTGTTCACCCCCTGCACCTCGGCCAAGACGCTGGCCCTGCTCGCGCTGTGGGCGGTGGGGTTGCGGTATGCCACGGCGCTCGAGCCCCGGGGGGCGGAGGACCGTCCGCCGGCACCGCTGTGAGCCAGCGCTCACTCCCGGTTCCTACCCCCATGGACCCTGGACGCGGCTTCCAAGTGTGGGAGGGCGGCGGTCGCAGGGCTGGGGAGCCCCCTGGGGACGGCCCATCGATCGCGCAACGAAGGAAACCGCCGGGGCCAGGGGGAGGGGCGGAATTGTAATGGCAACGACCTGACCCCCTCTGCCCCTGCCCCTGGCTCTACCGCTGGCGAGGTATCCCCCCGATCCTGCTACATGATCGGGAGGTATGTACCCCAAGACGCAACAGATCGGCCGTGCGCGCCATGGGCCCAACCAGAGAAAGCCCTTTTTCGCGCCGCCCATGGCGCCGGACACCCGGATCTGTAGCGAAAACCAGGGCATACCCTCGGTCCGTGTTGCACGAACGGGTACTTACCTCCCCCTCCGCTCGACGAGCGCCCATCCCAGCAGCCCCAGCCCGGCGGCGAGCGAGATCCACAGCCCGCGGGTGAGCCCCACCGGCCAGTAGCGCTGCGCCACCACCCGAGCACCGGCCGGGACCAGCAGGCCGCGCTGGTAGCCGTTGGCGGGCAGAAGCGCGGCGGGCTCGCCGTCCACGGTGGCGGACCAGCCCTCGTCCCAGGAGTCGGCCACCACCAGCAGGCCCGCGGGGTGGATCGGCGGCAGGGTGACGCTGAGGTGGTTCGGGCCATCTTCCTCCACGTGCAGGGGCAAGATCGCGATCCCTCGCTCGGGCGGCGGATCCCCGCCCTCGAGCGCCGGCACGGCGGGCTGGTCCAGACCCTCGCGCAGCATCCAGGCCGCCGCGCCGCGCAGGTCGTCCACGGGCTGCCAACGGGTGGCGAGGTAGGCCCGGGGCAGGGCGCGCTGGTTCTCGTAGGCCAACAGGGTGGCCTGGCCCAGCGGCGCCAGCCCCGGGTCGCCCAGGGGTGTGGCGGAGACCACCACGCTCACGCCACCACGGTCCAGCAGGGCGCGCAGGCGCGGGTCGAGGTGGAAGCCGTCCTCGCTGCGCTCGGGCGGATGGTAGCGGGGGTAGACCGAGGGGCGCTCGTACAACTGCCAGAACGCGGCGCTGCGGTGGTGCAGCATCCGCACGTAGCCCGAGGCGCTCCGGAGCCCGAGCAGGACCCCGCTGGAGCACAGGGGCACCTCCCACAGGGCCCGATAGGGTTCGACGCCCTCGCGAAAGCCCCTGGCGGCGTGGAAGGCGCGCTCCCACAGGTCCAGCTCGTCCAGCGTATAGGTGCGCCCGGCGCGGGCCTCGGCGGGCAGCAGGTCGCGCAGCGCGTGGGGGTGGTCCCAGGCGCCACGGGCATCCATGGGCATGCGCACGCGGGCGTGGTGGGCGAGGTCGGCCAGGACCGCCAGGTGCACCACCACCACCAGCAGCGTGGCGGCCCGCGCCCCCAGCTTCCGCAGCGCCCAGCTCAGCCCGAGCGCCGCCAGCAGGGCCAGGCCCAGCTCGGCGATGAGCAGGAAACGGTTGGCGAAGCGGAACAGATCGGCCCCGGGCAGGACCGTCCAGGCCAGCTTGAACAGCGGAGTGGCGTCGCCCAGCGCCAGCACGGTGGCCAGCGCCACGGCGACCCCCAGGGCCAGCGCTGTCCGCCGCCGCGCCACCACGAGCCCCAGCCCCGCGAGCGCGAGGGTGCCCAGCCCCACGTAGCCGTAGTTGCCCCAGGGCAGGCTGGCCGCGCCGCGGTAGTCGTAGCCCTCCATGGAGCCCACCAGGGGGGGCCACAGCATCCCCTTCAGCTCGGTCGGAGGCAGGGGGAAGGCGGTGGCGTAGGTCCAATCGAAGGCCACCTCGCCCATGGCGGCGCGGGTGAAGGCCCAGGAAGGCAGCAGGAGGGCCGCTGCCAGGCCGCCGCCCAGGACCACGGCGCCCGCAAGGGCCGCGACCTGCCGGGGATGATCGCGCCACGCGCCCGGCCAGGCCGTGACCACGCGACCCGCCAGCGCCAGGCCCGTCAGGTAGGAGACCTGCGGGTGCCCGGCGGAGAGCTGCAGGGCCAGCAGCAGCCCGAGCAGGGGCCCACCCCGCCGGCCCCGGGCGACCAGCATGCGCTCGCCGGCCCACAGCACCCAGGGCAGCAGCGCGGCGGCCGCGTGCATGTTGGGGTGGCGCACGTGGGTGACCATGAAGCCGCACCAGGCGTAGGCCAGGCCGGCCAGGGCTGCGGCGCGGGCCTCGGTCCCCAGCCGCCGCGCGAGCAGCCAGGCCCCCGCGGCCGCGGCGGCGACCTCCAGCACGATGGACAGGTTCTCCGCCACGAAAGGCGGGAACAGGGCGAACAACAGCACGTGGGGGGCGAAGGCCGCGCCAGCCTCGATCTGGGCCCACAGGGGCACGCCCGAGAAGACATCTGGCATCCACAGGGGCAGGTGCCCACCCGCCACGATGCGGCCCAGGGCGGCGCGGAAGGGCAGGTGGCTGTGCAGCAGGTCCGACATGGAGATGTCGTGCTGCACCACCACGGCCTGCTGCAGGAGCAGCGGCAGCAGGGGGACCAGGACCGCCAGCAGCAGGGCCCAGGCCCAGCGTGGCGGTCGCCGCTCGGGGCTGGCATCCGGGGAGGAGAGGCGCACGCCGTCTGACTATCCGATACCCGCCGACCCACCTACCGCGCGGGCCTCGGACAGCGCGGGGATCGCGGGGCGGCGCCAGCGCGCGCGAGGGCGATCGCCGGCGGCAGCGGGGTCAAGCCCCTGAAAGTGCACCCGAGTCCGAAGTCATGCGCCGCAAAGTGCCCCATCGCGGCGGATCGCCGACGGGGTCCCGACCGGCGAACGTCCACTTCCACGCGGTCGCCGGCGCCGGCTCGCCCGGAAGCTCCCACCGATGGGGCACCTCGGGTGGCATGACCCACGCCGGTGGTGCAAACCCGGGGGCATGACACCCCGATGCCCGGTGGCACCAGCCTCGATGCCATCGCGGCGAAGACGGCTCCCTCAGCCGCAGCATGCCCCGTCGCGCTTGCCCAGGGCGGCCTGGATCAGGGCGGTGGCGCAGCCGACCCCGGCCTGCACCGTCAGCGCCCCGTCCGGGCAGTTGCGGGCGCAGGCTCCGCACTCGATGCAGGCGTCGGGAGCTACGATCCGCACGGCAGGGCCATCGGTGGCGAGCACGGCCCGCGGGCAGACCTGCAGGCAGGCGCCGCAGCCCGTGCAGCGCGCCACGTCCAGCCGCAGGGTGGAGACGCCGCGCAGGTGGAGGTCCCAGGGCATGGCTCAGCCCAGGACCAGCCCGCCCAGGCCGAGGACGGCGCCCGCGGCGAGGAGGGGGACGGCCACGCGCAGCTCCCGCCGCACCCCCGAGAGGGAGGTGTAGGTGGAGCAGCCCGTGAAGTTCATGGCGAGGAAGGCGGAGAGGCTGACGCACAGGGCCGCCGCGCCCAGCAGCCCGGGCGCGCCGAGCCGGCCCCAGGCCAGGGCGAGGGGCAGGGTGGAGACGAGCAGGCCCGCCCACACACCCTTGAGGGCGAAGGCGCGCCCCGGCAGCCAGGGCAGCCCGAGCGGGGCCAGGATGACGCCGCCCAGGAGGCCGGCCAGCACAGCGACGGCGGCGGCCCCGGCGCGGACGCTCCAGGGGGCCGGCAGCAGGGCGGCGGCGAGGCCGAGCAGCGCGACGGCGGGCAGGGCGTAGCCGAGGGCACCCACCAGCTCCACCGGGATCAGCGCGGCGCGCTCCCGAAGGGGGAAGCGCTTCAGGCGCTGGGCCGGCGGGACGCGGCCGTCCGCGGCCAGCACGGCGGGCAGATCACGCGCCTCCACCGGCCCCCAGCGCACCCGGAACCCCGTGGTCGCGCGCACCTCGCGCGCCGTGACCCCGGGGGCGCCGAGCTGAGGCAGGGTCAGCACGCGGTGCGCCACGACCTCCGACAGCCCCGCGGCCTGGACCCGCGCGCACAGCTCGGCGGTGCCGAAGGTCCCCTTCCCCGCCGCGCACCAGACGTTGATCCCGGCCGTGTCGAGCACCAGGAGCCAGGCGTCCAGCCCGGGCAGGGCGGCGCGCAGGGTGTCGAAGGTGAGCTTGTAGTTGGCCGTGACCAGCACCGGCGCCGCCGCCGTGGGCGCGCCCAGGGCGTACAGGCCCGGGTCCACCTTGTACTCGTTGCGCCGGATCCGCAGGCGGACCAGGGCGGCGCCGCGCCTGTCGGCCGGGCGCAGGGTGGCGTCCACCCGGGGGACCGGCCCACGGGGGGTCGCCCAGGTGCCTGCCGCGAAGGGCTGGTCCAGGCGCGCCGCGGTGAGACCCGACCGGGTCGTGCGGGGCCCTCAGCAGGGGGCGCGGCTGACGGGGAGATCGGTCATGCGCGCGTCCTAGCCCGGCGCCAGATCGATCACCACCAGCTCCGGCCGGCAGAAGAGGCGCAGCCGCGGGGCGTCGCCGCGCTCCAGGCCGATGCCCCGGGACACGATCAACGTGCCACCACCTGGAAGGTCCGTGCGCCCCACAGCCCAGCCGCGCGGCAGGTCGGTGAGGGTGAGCAGCGGGCCCCAGCCGGGCAGCCGCACCTGGCCGCCGTGCACGTGACCCGCCAGCAGCAGGTCGGCGGGGGGCGCGCCGAGGGCGAAGTCGGGGGCGTGGCCCAGCACCACGTGGAAGGCCGCCACCGCGGGGACCTCGTGGTCGCCCTGGCGCGAGGCGTGCAGATCGAGGGCGGTCAGGGTCAACGGACCCAGGTCGAAGGTGGCGCTCGTGGGGACGGTCTGGGCGCCGGGAACGGCGAAGAGGCTGGCCCAGGGGGTGGGGTCCACATCGCCGCGCACGGCCCAGCAGCCCAGCCGGGCGGCGGCGCAGGGCGGAACCAGGGCCTCCCTGAGCGCGGGCCGCAGCGCCTCCCAGGTGGGCATGTCGTCGGGCTGCAGGTAGTCCCCGGCGAACAGCACCAGGTCGGGCTGCTGGCGGGCCACCTCCGCGAGGACCCGACGCTCGTAGCGCCCCCAGCGCTCGGCCTGCAGGTCGGCCACCAGCACGAGGCGGAGGGGCTCCTGGAGCTTCGGGCTCGCGATCCGCTGGTGGCTGACCTCGAGCCGGTGGGGCTCCACCCACACCCCCCAGGTGGCCACCAGCGCCACGAGTGCGCCCGACAGCCCCGAGGCCAGGGCCCAGCGGAGGTGCGCCCTCCGCAAGAGCCAGGCCCCACCCAGCAGCAGCGCTGGCCACAGCAGGAACACCAGCCACGCCACGAGCTGCATGGGCAGGAACATGAGGCCGCCCGAGAACACCAGCACGCCGGGCAGCAGCACCCCCGAACCCAGCAGGCAGAGGTGGACCGCCAGGGCTCGGCCGAGCGTGGGCCGGCGACGCAGCACCGCCAGGCAGAGCAGGAGCTGCGAACCGATCAGGCCAAGGTACAGCGCGGGGATCACGGGGAGGGCTCCAGGGCCGGGGGGAACTCGGTGGAGTGTAGCGCGTCACGGGGAGGGGCCGGGCCCGGCACCGCCCGCCTGGGATCCCCTCGGCGACTCGCGCTGGTGGGACGACGAGGAGCCCTGAGCCCCGGGCCCGCGTTACGACGGTGCGGACTTCCACACGTTGGAGCGCCCCATGTCCCGCGCCCTGGTCCTCGGCCTCGCCGCCCTGCTGCTCACCGCCTGCCCGCCCAAGCCCGACGACACCGCCCCACCCGAGGGCGACACCGACACCGACACCGACACCGACACCGACACCGACGCGGACGGCGACACGGACGCCGACACCGATGCCGACACCGATGCCGACACCGATGCCGACACGGACTGGACCCCGGGCCCGCCCCTGCCCGACTGCGCTCCGGCCACCGGGGATGGCGATCTGGTGGCCCTGGTGGGTGTGGTGCTGGCCCCCGAGGGCCCCCTCGCCGGCGCCGTGGTCTACTCCCGATCCAGCGGCACCATCCGCTGCGTGGGCGCCGACTGCGACACCACCGGCGCCGACGTGGTCTGCACCGAGGGCGTCATCTCCCCGGGCCTGGTGGACCCCCACAACCACCTCCAGTACAACGTCCTCTACCCCTGGCAGCACGAGGACCTCTACGTCAACCGCTACGACTGGCAGTCCGACGGCCGCTACTGGGACTACCGCGAGGCCTACGACGACGTCACCGGCTCCTACAACTGCGAGATCATGAAGTGGGCCGAGATCCGCGAGCTGGTCTCCGGCACCACCTCGGCCATCGGCGCCTACGGCAGCTCCTGCATCGACGTCCTCATCCGCAACCTGGACGAGGACTCGAACTCCAACGGCATCTCCGGCTACGAAGCCTACTACACGGCCACCAACACCTACACCAACTGGGACGAGGCCGACGGCGCGAACTACGCGGACGACCTCGCCACCGGGACCTACGACGCCCTGCTGGCCCACGTGGCCGAGGGTGTGGACGGCTCCACCACCCCCGAGATCGACCACATGGTAGATATCGGCCTGGCCGGCCCCGGGGTGGGCTACATCCACGCCACCGACGCCAGCACCGCGCAGCTCGCCGAGATGGCCGCCCTCGGCACCACCATCGTCTGGTCCCCCCGCTCCAACCTCGACCTGTACGCCTGGACCTCCCGGGTCGACCTCGCCCGCCGCCTGGGCGTGCCCGTGGCCGTCAGCCCCGACTGGACCTGGTCCGGCGAGGCCAACCCTCCGCGCGAGATGGCCTGCGCCTGGGACTGGCTGGGCTCGCGTCAGGCCGGCGTCGACGACGTCACCGTCTGGGGCTGGGCCACCACCGACGCCGCGCGCGCCGTGGGCCTGGACGGCGTCCTCGGCATCCTGGCCGAGGACACCCTGGCGGACATCGCGGTCTACGCCTACACCGAGGAGCCCTACCGCGCGGTCATCCAGTCCTCCGCCACGGATGTCTGGCTCACCGTGCTCGACGGCCAGGCCCTGTTCGGCAAGCCCGAGCTGGTCGCCCAGCTGTCCGCCCACCCCGACTGGTGCGAGGAGGTGGACGCCTGCGGCGAGGCGCGCAGCATCTGCGTGCAGGCCGCCGCCAGCGGGGACGACGCCCAGACCTACGCCGAGATCGAGTCCACCCTCAGCGCCGCCCTCGGCGCGGTCTCCATGCCGAGCGAGCTGGACTACGCCAACGACCTGTACCCGGCCTTCATCTGCGAGGGCGTGGACGCGCGCCCCTCCTGCGATCTGTCCGCCCCCACCGCCAGCGACGCCGACGGCGACGGCATCGCCGACGCCACCGACCTCTGCCCCTCCTCCTGGGACCCGGAGCAGCTCGACTTCGACGGCGACGGCGTGGGCGACGCCTGCGATCCCTGCCCCCTGGCCGCCGACGCCACCTCCTGCGCCCACGATCCGGCCGACATCGACGGTGACGGCTACGCCAACGACGTGGACGACTGCCCCTGGATCGCGGACGACCAGGCCGACCGCGACGCCGACGGCCACGGCGACGCCTGCGACCCCTGCCCCGATAACGCCAACCCGGGCGATGCCGGCTGCCCCGTGGAGCTGCGCCAGCTCGCCGACGAGTCCGCCGCGGACCACGTCCCCGACGGCACCAACGTCACCCTGCAGGGCCTCGTGGTCACGGGCACGGGCCCCTACGGGTTCATCGTGCAGGACCCCACCGCCAGCGAGTACGGCGGCTGCTACGTCTACCAGGGCTCCGCCGCCACCGTCAGCCGCGGCGATGTCGTGACCATCGCCGCCACCTACACCGAGTACTACGAGGAGTGCGAGCTCACCGACGAGACCATCACGGTCACGGGCACCGCCCCCCTGCCCGCGCCCATCGCGGTCACCCAGGCCGACGTGGTCACCGGCGGGCCCGACGCCGAGCGCTACGAGTGCATGCTGGTCTACCTGGAAGGCGCCACCGTGGCCGACGCCAACCCCGACGCCCCCAGCGACTACGGCGAGCTGGAGCTGGACGGCGGGCTGCGCATGGACGACTACCTCTGGGCGGACTTCGACACCGCGGCCTCGGGCTACCGCACCGTGGGCGTCACCTTCGACAGCATCACCGCGGTGCTGGTCTACACCTTCGGCGACACCAAGCTGGCGCCGCGGGACGCCGCGGACCTGGTGGTGGGCGCGAGGTAGGGAGCGCCAATCGTCTCCCGCGCGCGCCGTGCCGATAGTGGCCTGGCGCGTCCGGTGGTACCCTTCGATGGAGCGTCGTGGTCCGTACCGACCCGGCTCTCTCTGCGCGGTGAAGCACGAAGGGGTCTCGCCATGCCCTCTCTCCAACGAACCCGTCCCACCGGCAAGAGCGCCCCCGCGCGCGCCCCGCAGCAGGAGGTCGCCCCCGTCGAGCCGGGCATGCTCGCGGGTGAGGCCGATCTGTCGCCGGAGGAGGCCATCGAGCTTCAGGGGATGCTCGGCAACCAGGGTGTCCAGGCCATGTTGGGGCGCGGCTCCTCCGGGCCTCCGCCCGAGGCACCCGCGGCCGGCGGGCCGAGCCCGATGCGCTTCCCGCATGCCGCCGCCATCCAGCGCTCCCTCGGTGTGCAGCTCCCGGGCGAGGCGCTCCTGGACGAGGAGGCCGCCGAGGCGCGCGGCGTGCCCGCCTTCACCGAGGGCGACGCGGTCCACTTCGGAGCGGCCGCGCCCCCCATGGAGGTCGCGGCGCACGAGGCGGCCCACCTGCTCCAGCACGCGGGCCAGGCCTCGGACCTGGGCCTCGGGCCCGAGGGCCACGCCGCCACGGTCGCCCGCGCGGTGCAGGAGGGGGCACCGGGTGCCGACCTGATCTCGGCCGCTGGCCCGCGGGTCGCCGGCCGGGATCATCCCTACACCGAGGTCCCGGTGGCCGACCAGGGAGCCAGCTCGGCGCTCGGCTGGGTGAACCCCAACGGGCGGCCGCTGCGCGTCTCCGACGACGGCAACATCGCCCTGGACGACAACGGCTTCGGCGACAGCCAGACCGCCTGGGGCCCGGCCAGCGAGATCGCCGCTTCCAACAGCATCCTGCAGGCCCAGGGATCGCGTGTACGCTTGTCCGCCGGCTCCTCGACCCTCTCGGGCAAGGCCCCCGACGGCGGCCAGAGCCGCACGCTGACCAGCATCGACGTGACCATGGCGGACGGCTCCACTCCCACCACCCTCACCGACGACTGCGGCACCGCGGCGCACGAGGTGATGGGGGCCGACAACCGCATCAGCTCGGCCGTCATCGGGGACGGCTCCGGCGGCACCACCACCACGGACCCCCACCGCTACGTGGGCGGTGGCGGCTCCCCCGAGCCCACCGCGGCCGAGTCCTCCTTCGAGGAGATCATGGCCCGCGAGTGGCCCGCCCTCACCCGCGACGAGCGCTACCAGAAGTGGGGCTCGCTCTCGGCCACCGAGCGCGATGCCTTCGAGCAGAAGTACCAGGTCGGCCGCTACGCCGTGCCCGCCGTGGGCCAGGGCATCACCATCGCCTCGCTCTACGACACCCCCGGCTGGCAGACCCAGCCAGGGCAGGCGAACCGCACCTGGAACTTCCACTACGCCACGAACGTGCTCAGCGCCGGGCACGACTACCTCACGCTGGAGAACTACGCCAAGCATGGCGAGGAGAACTGGTACTTCTGGATGAGCGGCCCCGCCTCGAAGGGGCAGAGCTTCTGGGAGCAGCACGAGCTGCAGCAGGGCACCTCCTCCACCGCCCTGGTGGTCCAGCCCACCAGCCGCGTGGTCGTGGAGGTGACCAACACAGCCGAGACCGACTGGTGGGGCGACGCCGACCTGCAGGTCACGGTCTCCACCGCCACGGGTGGCCAGGCACAGAGCGACGAGCACTCCGTGCCCGTGGGCGGCCGCCACGCCTTCGCGCTGCCGCTCGAGCGCTTCCTGCCGCAGCGCACCAGCGAGCCCATCCAGATCGAGGTCAAGGAGAACGACGTGTTCTCCTCGTCCAGCCTGCTGTCCTTCACCTGGAACCCGCCCTTCGACCAGCCGGGCGCCGGCACCGGCGCCACCGTGTCGGCGGTGACGCGGATGGAGTGATGCTCCGCTGGCTCCCCCTGCTGGCCGCCTGCGCGTGCGGGCGGCTCTTCGTGCGGACGGAGGAACCCATGGACGTCCTGACCAGCGCCGCCCAGATCCAGGCCTTGCACGGCCAGAGCGTGCGGGCGGAGGGCACGGTCGTGCGCCCGACCCTCTCCCTGGGCCCAGGCCCCGGCTGGAACGGCACCGCGCTCGAGCTGTCCGACGGAACGGTGGTCTGGGTCTCCTACGCACGCGATCTGCCCCCCGGCTGGGAAGGCACCGAGGGGCGACGGGTGACGGTGACCTGCACGGTCTGGCGGCGCGCGCCCTCGGACGCCAAGAGCGCGGTCACCGGCCCGCACCTCTCGGAGTGCTCGGTGCCCGTGGTGCTGGGGGGCTGATCCCGGGACGTGGGCCGCCGGCGCGCCTGGGAGGGCTGCGGCATCGACTGGGTCGGCGGCTCCTTCGCCGCGGACGAGGTGGTGCAGGCCGCGGCCTTCCCGAACGCCGAGCGCATCCCCTGAGCCGGACCCGGACTCGGGAGCGGTCACGGACTCCGGCGTCTGGGACATGGCCCCGCTGCCCGACGGCCGGCTGATGCTGCGGGTCTGGTCGTACAGCGAGAACGCCGAGCGCTTCGGCGGCGGCCTGGCCTGGCTCGATCCGGCCACCGGCGTCTACGAGGCCCCGGACGACCCCTGCCCGGCGCTGTCCGAGCGGGGGACGACCACCGGCCCATCGCGGGCGAGGGCTGGGCGCTGGTGTGGGAGGGGTGGGAGCTGCGGGGGGAGGATGGGGTGTTCTGGCCGTTGGGGGTTGAGGGAGGGGGGCCATGATCGCAGTGCTCGGCGCCTCACCCCCCCCGCACCCTCCCCGCCACCTCCCCCTCACCCCACCCCTCCAGCACCTCCGCGGCCGCATCACGCCGCTCCTCCGCCCCCTTCACCACTCTCCCCTCCAGCGCCTCACCCACCACGCCCAGCACCTCGATCCGCTCGCGCTCCGCGCTCCCCGCAGGCGCCAGCCCGCGCGCCTGCTCCAGTCGCCCGCGCCACGCCCGCCGCCCCTTCGGCACCTCGCCCAGCCGCCGCAGCTCCCCCTCCGCCAGCGCCAGCAGCGCCGCGCAGCGCATCTCAGCCACGCGCGCAGGGTCCTCCCCGTCCCCGAGGGCGTCCAGGAAAGCCAGCAGCGCTTCGCCCTGCTCGGGGCGCCCGCCCAGATCCCCGGCCATGTCCAGCAGGGCGCGGCGGCGGGCGGGGTCCGGGCCGCGGGCGGCGGACGCCCCGAGCGCTGCCCAGGCGGCGGCGTAGTCCTCGGCCTCCAGCCCCCGGCGGTAGCGGGCATCCAGGGTGAACTCCGCGATGCCCTCGGCCCAGGCGGGCTCGCCGCCCAGCTCGGGCAGGCGCTCCTCGGCACCCGCGGCCACCAGGGCCCGGGCGGCCCGCTGCCAGAGGCCCTCGCCCTCGAGGGCAGGGTGATCCGCGATGACGCGCCGGTAGACGCGCACCAGGCGGTCGGGGTCGCCGGCCGCCAGATCGATCCAGCCCTCGGCCAGCAGGCCCACGGCGGCGGGCTCGCTCGTGGCGGCGTAGCGCGCCTCGATGGCGTCGCGTCCCTCGGTGGAGCGGCCGACGGCAGCCAGCCAGCGCGCGCGGTCCACCGTCACCATGCCGCCGTTGTAGGCATCGAGGCCGTCGTCCTCGGGCAGGCCGGCGGTGATGCGCAGGGCGGCCTCGGCATCCCCGGCGTCGGCGGCCAGGCGGCCAGCCTCGGCCCGCAGGGGGGCGG
>JBDRKM010000296.1:0-4921 GCA_043814015.1 Pseudomonadota bacterium | reverse complement strand
CGGCCCGCGCGCGCCCGGCGGCGGCGGCGTGGCGCTCGGCCGCGATCCGGCCGCTGATGGGCAGGGTCTCGGTGAGGCTGGCCTCGAAGGTGGGGGCCTCGGGCCCCTGCAGCAGCAGGCGCCCCCCGAGCTCCGGGTTCTCCCAGGCCCCGGCATGGCGGGCGTGGGCCTGGGCGCGGACCAGCTCGGCCTCCGCGGCGCGGACGTCCGGGTGGCGTGCCACCACCAGGCGGCGCAGGGTGTCGGCGTCCAGCGCCGTCCCCGTGGTGCTCCCCGCCGGGCGGTCGTGGTCGGCCAGCCAGGTGTCCAGCGTTGGGTCCGGCGCGGCCACGGGCGCCTCCCAGGCGGGCTCCGAGGCTCCGGCCAGGGGGCGGCGCGCGGCGCAGCCGCCGAGGAGGACGGCGGCCAGCAGCGGGAGGAGGGGTGGTGGGAGAAGGGGGCGCGGGCGCATGGTGACCTCGGTCAGGCGAGTAACCACCATGCACGGGAACGTCGGTGATACGAAGTAATAAAGCCCGTTATCGTGAAGTGCCCCACTGCGGGGTGGGCTCCGGGACAGGCGGCGAAGCGGACAGGTCCCGTCCGCCTGACGCTGGCGATGAACCCTCGGCCCGGCTATCCGCTGGAGGATCGTCCGCTGCGAAAGGGAACCGCCGTGCGCTGGATGGATCGGCCCATCGTGGCCTTCGACACCGAGACCACCGGCCTGAACCCCTGGCTGGGCGATCGCCTCATCGAGTTCGGCGCCGTGGTGTTCCACCTCGACGAGCACGGGCGGGTCGACGAGCGCCGCCTGGAGCGCCACCAGTTCTTCTGCGATCCGGGCGTGCCCATCCCGCCCGAGGTCCAGAAGGCCACCAACATCTCGGACGACGATGTCCACGGGCAGCCTGCCTTCGCCGAGCGGGCAGGGGAAATCTGGGATCTGCTGCACGGGGCCATCACGGTGGCCCACAACTACGACTTCGACCAGGCGGTGATCGCTTCGGAGCTCAAGCGCCTGGGCCGCTTCTGGCCCACGCCCCTGGTGGAGATCGACACGCTGGACATCTCCCGGCGCTACTTCCAGGGTGGCCGCGGCCACAAGCTCGGCGAGCTGTGCCAGCGGCTGGAGGTGCGCCTGGTGGAGGCCCACCGCGCCGCCAACGACGCCGAGGCCTGCGGCCGGGCCTTCCTGGCCATGGTGGATCGCTTCAGCGCGCCCGGCGAGCTCCACGAGCTGATCGAGTGGGCCGACGGCATCGGCCTCCCCCCGCCCGAGAGCGCGCTGCGCGTCGATGAGCGCGGGCGGGTGGTCTTCGCCGAGGGCGCCCAGGCCGGGCGCGCGGTGGCCGAGGTGCCCGATCATCTCGCCTGGATGATGGTCGCCCGCCAGCTGGTGGCCGGGGAGTGGCAGCACCGCTACCCCGAGTCCGTGCGGCGCTGGGCGGGCCGCTTCCTGCGCCTGAGGATGGCGGGTCGCGCGGTCCAGAGCGGGCGCAATTTCGGCCCCGACGACTGGGCCCCCGAGAGCTGCACCGTGCCGGATCCGCCTCTGTCCTGACCGAATCCTGACCGCTCCCCCGCGCGCCGGATCCCCGAGGGGGGGCGGCGCGTGGTATCCGTAGTATCCGGAGGCCGTCCATGGGCATCCCGCTCGCCATCCTGCTGTTCGTCGCCTGCCCCCCCAAGCACGCCCAGGACGATCTCGTCTACCAGCTCGATCGCGAGGTCATCGCCCTCAAGGAGCGCAACGCCTGGCTCGAGGAGCATCAGGGCGACTGCGGCACCGCCGTCCGGCCTTCGCCGATCTACGCCGAGCTCGTGCAGGTGCTGCCGCCGGGTGAGGCCCTCGTCACACGCGATGGCGGCACCACCCTGGTGAGCATCCAGGTCTCTTCACTGTTCTCCTCCGGCTCGCTCGCGGTCCGGCGCGAGTCCACCATGGTGCTCGACCTGCTCGCCACGGCCCTCAACCTGCACCCGGAGCAGCCCGTCCAGATCGTGGGCTACGCCGACGACTCCCCGGTGGGCAGCAGCCTGCGCCGCTACTACCCCAGCAATTGGGAGCTCTCGGCGGTGCGCGCCGGCGCGGTGGCCTCCGAGCTGATCCACAAGTACCAGGTGGATCCGGCCCGCCTCATGATCGCCAGCCGCGGCCCCATGGAGCCCGTGGCCGACAACGACACCCCCGAGGGCCGCGATGCCAACCGGCGCATCGTGGTCCGCATCCTGCCGCCGCCGGCCAGCGGCGCAGACGCCATCTCATGGCAGTGAAGGAGTCCGTCATGCGCACTCAGCTCCTCCCGGTCCTCCTCGTCGGAGTCTTCGCCCTCGGCTGCCACGGCAACAACGACGAGACCGGCCCCGACAATCCAGACTGCCACTGCGGCGATCCCGACGGCAACGGCACCGACACCGGCGACATCCCCGACATGTGGGGCAGCTGGACCACCTCCTTCGGCAACCAGCTCTACCACGACGACTGCGGCATCGCGGATCTCGACGACACCAGCGAGACCTGGATCAACAACGCCGCCATGCACGTGGGCGGCTACGCGCCCGATGGCTTCTACGCCTACTTCGGGTCCGACGACGACGAGCGTTTCCAGGGCATCGTCAGCCAGTACGGCGGGGTCTCGTTCTCGGGGACCCACGCCCGCCGCGACGGCTTCACCACCTATGTCTCCTTCGGCGGCCTCGCCTTCCACGACGAGTATCGCGATCGCGACGTCATCGAGGGCTTCTGCTACATGGGCCTCGATCTGACGGGAGATGGGGCCATCGAGTGCCGGGCCATCGGAGAGTTCACCGCCATGAAGTCGGGGAGCTGACGCAGCGCGGTCGCGCGGTTCCGGCCCGGCCCCAGCGGCCGCGGGTTGGCCTGATCCGCGTTCGAGGGGTTATCGAGGCGCACTTTCAGCGTCTCCAGGAGGATTCGGATGGCGTCAGGAACCCACGCGGATCGCGGGCACTGGGGCAGCCGGCTCGGCTTCGTGCTGGCCGCGGCCGGCAGCGCCATCGGCCTGGGGAACATCTGGAAGTTCCCCTACATCACGGGTGAGAACGGCGGCGGGCTGTTCGTGCTCATCTACCTGGTCTGCATCGTGCTGGTCGGCCTGCCCATCATGATCGCGGAGGTCCTGGTGGGGCGCGCCACCCAGTCCACGCCGGTGGGCGCCTTCGGGCAGCTCAAGGGTGCCGAGAGCGGCTGGAAGATGGTCGGCTGGCTCGGCGTCGCCTCGGGCTTCGTGATCCTGTCGTACTACAGCGTGGTGGCGGGCTGGGCCTGCAACTACTGGCTGATGAGCGTCTGCGACTTCTTCCGCGGCAAGACGCCGGCCGAGATCGACGAGATCTTCGGCATCCTCTACACCGCCGGCGACGTCAACCTGTTCTGGCACCTCGCCTTCATGCTGATGGTGCTCGGGATCGTCATCGGCGGGGTCAAGGGCGGCATCGAGCGCTGGTCCCGCATCCTGATGCCCGTGATGATGGCGCTGGTGCTGATCCTGGCCCTGCGGGCGGTGCTGATGCCGGGCTTCGGGCAGGCCATCGACTTCCTGTTCATGCCGCATGCCGACAAGCTCCAGCCCTCCTCCATCCTCGAGGCCCTCGGGCACGCCTTCTTCACCCTCTCGGTCGGCATGGGCGCCATGCTCACCTACGGCTCCTACCTCGACCGTGAGAGCAACATCACGGTGGCCTCCGCCTGGATCACCGGGCTCGACACCCTCATCGCCCTGACCGCCTGCGTGGCCATCTTCCCCATCCTGTTCAGCTTCGGGATGGAGCCGAGCGCGGGGCCCGGGCTGGTCTTCAAGACCATGCCCATCCTGTTCTCCCAGATGACCGGCGGCCTGCTGCTGGCCATGCTGTTCTTCGCCCTGCTGGTCTTCGCGGCCCTCACCTCGGCCATCTCCCTGCTGGAGGTGGTGGCGGGCACCCTCATCGACCTGCTCGGCTGGAGCCGCACCAAGGCCACCCTGCTCGCCGCCGGTGCGGCGTTCCTCTTCGGGGTGCCCTCGGCCCTGGCCGGATCGGGCGACCTGTTCGGGACCTGGGAGCACATGTTCGGGAAGAACTTCTTCGACACCATGGACTATCTGGCCTCCAACTGGATGCTGCCCATGGGTGGGCTGGCCATCGCCATCTTCGTCGGCTGGTTCCTCAAGCCCGCCATGCTGCGGCAGGAGCTGCTGGAGGGCACGGACGTGCGCCGGCGCGGCTTCTGGAACGGCCTGTTCGTGGCCTGGCTCTGGATCCTGCGGGTCCTGGTCCCCGTGCTGGTGGGCATCGTGCTGCTGAACAAGATCGGCGTCCTGCCGACCGAGCTGGTCAACCGGCTCTTCTAGCGCCTACCCCCACCACGCCAGCAGGAAGCTGATGATGGGGCCGACGCCCATCACGGCCTCCACGCGTGAGGCCTCGGCGGGCGGGGTGTCCTGGCGTGGGAGCTTGAGGGCGCCGCGGGGGAAGTGGGCGCGGGCGGCTCGCCAGGCGTGTTCGCGCAGGGCCGGCCCGGCGTCCCAGGGGGGATCGAGGAAGCAGGCGTCGGCCCCGGCCAGGCCTGGGGCCAGCTCCAGGAAGTCGCCCTGCAGGAAGCGGATGCGGCCCTCCACCCCGTAGATGGTGGCGTTGTGGCGGGCCATGGCGAGGCGGGCCGGGTCGAGGTCCACCGCGATCACCTCGCGGCACCAGGGCATGCGGGCCAGGGCGATGGCGTCGCCACCCGCGCCGCAGAAGCCGTCCACCACCGTGGCGGCTCGCAGGCGGCGGGCCATGCCCAGAGCCGGCTCCTCCGGGGTCAGGCTGGCGCGGGCCAGCGGGTCGAGGCGCACGCCCTCGAACCAGCGCGAGAACAGCCGGCGCGGATCGCGGTCGCGGACCCGCCACGGGGCGGAGTCCTTCCTGGGGGGGACGGGTGGATCCACCTCGAGAC
>JBDRKM010000295.1:0-10477 GCA_043814015.1 Pseudomonadota bacterium | reverse complement strand
CAGGCCCGCCAGCAGCGGCCCGTGGTTGCACCAGACCACCTGGGCCCGCCCCAGCGCGCGCGGCGGCTCGCGCGCCTCCCCCACGGGCAGGGGTCCGCCGGCCCCGGGAGCCCGGGCGTCGACCACCGCGATGGCCAGGTCCACCGCCAGGCCGCGCTGCTGCAGGCCGTCGTCCAGCAGGCAGAGGTCGGCGCCCAGCGCCACGGCGCGCCGCGCGCCCATCAGCCGATCGGGGCAGGAGACCACCAGGGCTCCGCCGCGCGCCAGCATGGCCGGCTCGTCCCCCAGCCATGCGGCGGTGACAGGCCCGGCGATGCTGTCCCGCAGGGCGGGGCCGCCCCCATCGCGGCCGTAGCCCCGGGAGAGCACGGCCACCCGCAGGCCACGCGCCGCGAGCCAGGCCCACAGCCAGCGCACCACCGGGGTCTTGCCGGTGCCGCCCGAGGCCAGGTTGCCGACCGCGATGACCGGCAGGGGCCCCCGCACCGGGCGGGTCAAGAGGCGATGCAGCCCACGGGCCGCCGCCACGGCGGGCACCCCGGGCCAGGCCAGCGGACGATGCGACACCTCCGCGGGCACGGGCGCGCCCGCGAAAGGCACCAGCAGGGCGAGGGCGCGGGCCACCGCCTCGCCAGCCACCGGCGCCGGGCGGTGTGCAGAGAGGGCCGCGCGCAGGGCCGCCGCGAGATCATGCTGGTTGGCGGCTGGAAACGCCAGCGCCCGCGCGAAGGATGCCGCGTTGGCCCCGATCTTGGGCCCGTGCACCACGGCCACCCCGGCCCGCGCGGGCTCGGCGGCGGAATGACCCCCGATGGCCGCGTCGAAGGTGCCGCCCACGAAGGCCACCCGGGCCTGGGGGTAGAGCCCCGCCAATTCGCCGTGGCTGTCCAGCAACAGGACCTCGACACCCGCGGGGACGGTGGCGCCCTCCAGGGCGCTGCGCCGGCGCCAGGCCAGGCCGTGGCGCTCCAGCAGGCCCGCCACCTCGTCGAAGCGCTCCCGGTGGCGCGGCGCCAAGACCAGAAAGGGCCTCGGATCGAGCGCCGACCACGCCGCCAGCAGCGCGGCCTCATCGCCGGGCCGCGTGGAGGCCGCCAGCAGCGCCGGCCCGGGCAGGCGCAGGCGCGCCGCCTCCACGGGGGCCTCGAGCTTGAGGTCCCCCAGCACCGGCACGTCACGACCCACCCAGGGTGCCAGCCAGGCCGCGTCCTCTGGACCCCGCGCGCACACCACGCTGGCACAGCGCAGGCAGGACCGCAGCAGACCCGGGGCGAGGCGCGCGAACCGGCGGGTCCCCTCCCCTACCCGCAGGCCCAGCATGGCGATGGGGATCCGCCCCGCGCATGCGGCCAGCAGCCCCGGCCACAGCTCGCTCTCCACCAGCACCAGGGCGCGGGGCCGCACCCGGCGCAGGAACCGCCGCGGCAGCCCGGCGGCGTCCAGCGGCAGCAACGCGCAGTCGTCCACCGGCAGCACCTGCTCGCGGCCAGCCCTCGAGGTCGCGGTGCGCAGCAGGGGCAGATCGGGCCAGCGGGCGGCGATCCCGACGGCCAGCGCGGCGGCCGCCTGCCCCTCCCCGAGGCTGGCGGCGTGCAGCCACAGGGCTCCGGGCTCCACCGCCGGCAGCCGCCAGGTGAGGCGCTCGGCGGCGCCGGATCGCGTGAGGGCGAGGACCGCGGCCGGCAGGGCGAGGGTGGAGGCCAGCTCCCAGGTGCACAGGCGCCAGGGCGCGCCGGCCATCAGCCCTGCCTCGCGTACAGCCGCGCGTACAGGCCATGAGCCGCCAGCAGGGCCTCGTGGCACCCGCGCTCCACGACCCGCCCCGCCTCGACCACCACGATCTCATCGGCCCGCCGCACGGTGGACAGCCGATGGGCGATGACCAGCACGGTGCGGTGCTCCATCAGCCGCTCCAGGGCCTCCTGCACCAGCGCCTCGCTCTCGGTATCCAGCGCCGAGGTGGCCTCGTCCAGCACCAGGATGGGGGCGTCGGCCAGGACGGCGCGGGCGATGCACAGGCGCTGGCGCTGGCCGCCGGAGAGCCGCTGGCCCAGCTCGTCGATGCGGGTGTCGTAGCCGCGCGGCAGCTCCGAGATGAAGGCGTGGGCGTTGGCGGCGCGGGCGGCCGCCTCGATCTCGGCCTGGCTGGCCTCGGGGCGCCCGAACGCGATGTTGGCGGCCACAGTGTCGTTGAAGAGGAAGGTGTCCTGGGTCACCAGCGCCACCCGCCGCCTGAGAGAGGCCAGGGAGTAGGCCCGGAGTTCCTGCCCGTCCAGCAGCACGCGGCCCTCCGTGGGGTCGCGGAAGCGGCACACCAGGTTGGCGAGCGTGGTCTTGCCCGCGCCCGAGGGGCCCACCAGCGCCACCACCTGCCCGGGGGCCAGCGCGAAGTCCACGCCCGAGAGCACCGCCCCGTCGCCGTAGTCGAAGCCCACCCCCTCGAAGCGCAGCCCGCAGGGACCGGCGGGCACCTCCAGCGTGCCCGCGTCCTCCACCTCGGGCTCCAGATCGAGGATGCGGAACACCTCCTGGGCCGCGGCCGTGGAGCGCTGCCAGAGGCTCGCGATGAGCGCCAGACCCTTCAGGGGGTCGTTCATGAACCCGAGCGCCACCAGGAAGGCGATGAGATCGCCCGGGGTGATGGCCCCGGCGAAGACCTGCCGTCCGCCCACGTAGATGGCGGCGCTGACGCCGATGGCCGCGATGAGCTCCACCACGGGGCCGGGGATGAGCTGGGCCGCCGCGGCCCTGAGCTGCAGCCGGTACTGCTCGTGGTTGAGGGCGTCGAAGCGCGCCCGGGCCCGCCGCTCGCCGCCGAAGGCCTGCACCACCCGGATGCCCACCAGCAGCTCCTGGGTGAGGGCCGTGAGGGCGGCCAGGTTGGCCAGGGAGGCCTGGGTGCTCTGGCGCAGCCGCTTGCCGAAACGGTCGATGGGCAAGGCCACCAGCGGCAGCACGGCCACGGCCACGGCGGCCAGCAGGGGGTTGAGGGCGAACGCCGCGATGAGCAGCCCCACCAGGGTGATGGGCTTCTGGACGGCGGTGGCGAAGCCGGACACCGCGTACTGGACGTTGTTGACGTCGGCGGACAGCCGGCTGACCTGCTCGCCGGTGGGGGTGGCCTGGTGGTAGGCCACGCCCAGGCGCAGGTACTGGCCCATCAGGTCGCTCCGCAGCCGCTCCACGACCTTGAAGGCGATGCCGCGGGTGAGCAGGCCGCGCCCGATGTTCACGGCCGCCGAGAGCACGTACAGCCCGGCCACGGCGAAGGGCATGGCCAGGAGCGCGCGCTGGTCCTGGGCGATGAGCACGCGGTCCAGCACCACCTTGATCAGCAGCACGATGGCCGGCGGGATGTTGGCCGCCACCACCAGCAGCACGGCGCCGAGGATCAACCCCCCGACGTGGGGCCTGAACAGCCCCACGAAGCGCCGGGTGGCAGGGCTCACGGGGACCCCGCGATCGCCTCGGACGGGAACAGCCCGCCGCGGTAGCCGTCGAGCACATAGACCTGCCAGCGCCCCGCCTGCCGCAGCAGGGCGTCGGGCGCGACCACGGTGTTGGGACCCTCGCGGTGGGCCCAGTACGGGTCGAGCTGGCGCGGAGGCGCGCGCCGCCAGGGGCGCACGAACAGGGCGCGCGCGGGCACGGCGGCGTGGGCCCAGAGGTCGAATTGGTTGGGGCGCCCGGACCCGGGCAGGACCTCCGCGTCGATGCCGCCATAGAAGCGGATCCAGGCGGCCTCCTGGTAGCGGGCCGTGTAGACCGGCTCGATCCCCCAGGCCTCCACGGCCTCCGCCAGGATGCGGCCGCCCACGAGCGAGAGCGTGGGGTCGCGCTGGATGGGCAGGACCGGGCGGACGGCGTGGGCCATGGCCAGGGCCGAGGCCACCGCGGCCATGCCGACCCCGACCCATGCGACCCGCCGCCAGCGGGTGGAGAGGTGGGCCAGCCCCAGGCTCGCGGCGAGGTAGGCGGGCGCGGCCCAGTTGGCCTCCGAGCGGGCGAAGAGAGAGGCGAGGGCGAAGAAGGCGAACACGGGAAAGGACAGCCACCACCACAGGCGCACGATGCCCTTCTCGAGCCAGCCCACGGCCCAGAAGGCGCCGAAGCACAGCATGAGCAGCGGGCTCACCAGCCCGACCTGCCCCGCCAGGTACGCGCCCAGGCCACCCAGCCCAGGCCGCCCCTCCACGGCGCCCTCGCCGACACCCAGGCCATGGCCCGCCTGGAAGCGCAGGGTCACCCAGTCGTGCTGCGCCAGCCAGGCGACGTGGGGCGCCAGCACCAGCAGCGCCAGCCCGAAGCCCAGCCACGGCCAGCGCGTGCGCCACTCCCGGGGGCGCGCCAGCAGCAGCAGGGGGAACAGCAACAGCCCCGTGTGCTTGCCGAGCACCGCCAGGCCCAGGCCCAGGCCCGCGAGGAGCCACCAGCGCCCGCCGCGCACGACCCCGGCCAGGGCGAGCGCCCAGCCGAAGATCAGGGGCACGTCCGGGGTGGCCAGCAGCCCGCCGAGCGCGAACAGCGGCAGGCTGGCGGCGGCCGCCACGGAGAGCCAGGGCCGGCGGGAGGTCCAGGCCAGGACCGCGAGGGCGGCCGCACCCAGCAGCACGCCCAGCGCACGCACGCCGAGCTCGCCGTGCCCGAACAGGTCGGTGGATGCGCGCACCAGCCAGGCCACGCCGGGCGGGTGATCCAGGTAGCCCCAGGCGGGCGCCTGGCCCCAGGCCCAGTAGTAGGCCTCGTCGGCGGCCAGCCCCGGCAGGGCCGCCACCACGAGGCGGACGACCACCAAGGCGGCCGCGAGCAGCAGGGCGCCGCGCCAGCCCTCGGCGCGCTCCAGCCAGCTACCCGGGGGCTCGGGATCCGGCGGAGGTGGCGGCTCATCGCGCCCGCGGCCGCCGGCGAGGACCCGCAGGCGGAGCCGCTCGGCCCGCTCCTGGAGGCCGTCCATCAACCCCGCCGCTGCAACCGCAGGGCCGGCACGCGCCAGGCCGCCTCGCGGGCGATGCCCGCGCTCATCTTGCTGGCGCCGGCCGCGCGCTCGGTGAACACGATGGGGACCTCCACGATGGCGTAGCCGCGCTGGATCGCGCGCCAGGACGTCTCCACCTGGAACACGTAGCCCTCGCTCCCGACTTCCTGCAGATCGATGCCCCGCAGACATGCGGCGCGCCAACACTTGAAGCCGCCGGTGGGATCCTTGATGGGGAGCCCGAGGAGCAGGCGCGCGTAGGTGCCCCCCGCCCGGGAGATGAGCTTGCGCGACAGGGGCCAGTTGCGGGTGCCCCCGCCCTTCACATAGCGTGAGCCGATGGCCAGGTCGGCCCCGGCCGCGGCCAGGCGGGGCAGATCGGCGGGGTCGTGGGAGAGGTCGGCGTCCATCTGGAAGATGGGATCGAAGCCGGCTTCCAGCGCTGCACCCATGCCGAGACGGTAGGCGCTGGCCAACCCCTGCTTGCCAGCCCGGCGCAGCACGCGCACCTCACCGGCCTCGCCGTCCAGCGCCTCCACCAGGTCGGCCGTGCCATCGGGGCTGCCATCGTCCACCACGTACAGGACGGCCTCGGGCAAGGCGGCGAACACCGCGTGGGCGAAGCGCTCGATGTTCTCGGCCTCGTTGTAGGTGGGGGTGACCACGGCGGGGCGGGGACCCATGGCGGCTCCAAAGCGGGGTGGGGCTGGGATCTAACCCGGGAACGGGGCCAGGAGGGCCTCGGCGGCGTGCCGCGCGGCGCCTCCTCCGCCCAGGGCCGCGCGCACCGCGGCCAGCCGGCCGGGGATCGCCCGATCCTCGGCCACCCGCAGCAGATCCGCGGCCAGGGCCGCGGGGTCGAGCCGCTGCAGGTGCTCGGGCACGATCCCCTCCCCCGCCAGGATGTTGGGCAGGGCGATGTGCCGGACGCCGCGCACCAGCAGGCGCCCCAGGGCATAGGTGCTCGGGTGGACCTGGTAGGCCACCACCATGGGCACCCCGAGCACCGCCAGCTCCAGGGTGGCGGTCCCGCTGGCCACCAGGGCAGCCTCGGCCTCCCGCGCCGCCGCGGCCAGCCCCGGGACCACCTCCACGCCGTCCTCTGGCGGCACCAGGGCGGGATCCGCGCCCTCGGCCAGCCCCAGGCGGAAGGACGCCTCGGGCCGCAGACGCCTCACCGCCCGCGCCGTCGCCAGGAACACGGGCAGCAGGCGGCGCAGCTCCTCGGGCCGCGAGCCCGGCAGGAGCGCGAAACAGCCCGGGCGGGGGGCGCACACGACACCAGCGAGCCGGTCCACCACCGGGTGCCCCACGAAGCGCGCGTCGAGCCCGTGGGGCGTGTAGAGGGCGGGCTCGAAGGGAAAGAGGCACAGCAGCCGATCGAGATCGCGGGCGATGGTGCGCGCCCGACCGGGTCGCCAGGCCCAGACCTGGGGGCTGACGTAGCCCACCGCCCGGATTCCCCGCGCCCGCGCCGCCCGCGCCAGGGGCAGGTGCAGGTCGGGGGCGTCGACCGTCACGAGCAGGTCGGGGGGATCGGCCAGGGCGGCGTGGATGCGCGCCCGCGCCCGCCGGATGCTCGGCCAGCGCGCCAGCACCTCTTGCAGGCCGTTGACGGAGAGATCCTCCACCGCGGCCACCTCGGTGACGCCCTCGGCGCGCAACGCCGGCCCGGCCACCGCGCGGACCTCCACCTCGCGCAGCGCGCGAAGGGCCCGCAGCAGCTCGGCGGCCAGCCGATCCCCGGAGGGCTCGGCGCTTGAGAGCAGGAGGCGCAGGGGGCGGGTGGACATGCCGGGCGACTAACCAGAAGCCCTCACTCCGGCTTCGGCGGCTCTGGCTCGCGCTGCCCCCGATCGCCCACGAAGCTCACGGCCAGCAGCGCCCCGATGACACCCGTGAACCACGGGTTCGAGGTGATCCCTCACGTGCTGTGGCAGCCGACGAAGGTCGCGTAGGCGAAGCCCCCGCCGAAGCCCACGAGGCCCCAGAGGGCCTGCTTGATACGCAGGTTCAAGCGAGCCGCCCTACGCTTCCGCGTCCTGCTTCGCCCGATGCTCGGCGATCTGGCGGCGGACCTCGTTCATGTCCAGCGCCTTCACCTGGCGGATGAGGTCCGCCAGGGCGTCGGCGGGCAGGGCGCCCGCCTGCTGGAAGATGGCGATCCCGTCCCGGAAGACCATCAGGGTGGGGATGGAGCGGATCGCGAAAGCGCTGGCGAGCCCGCCCTGAGCCTCGGTGTCGACCTTGCCGAAGATGAGGTCGCCGTGCTCGTCGGAGGCGGCCTCGAAGATGGGGCCGAACATCTTGCAGGGACGGCACCACTCGGCCCAGAAGTCGACCAGGACGGTCTTCTCCTCGCCTTCGGCGCAGAGGATGGTGGACTCGAAGTTCTCTTCGGTCAGCTGGATGGTGGCCATGGTGCCTCCAAGGGGTGGGTCCAGTGAAAGTCGTCGTGCTTGCCCCCTGGATACCCCACCCGGACGAGGTGTTACAGCTTCTCTCCCGCGTCCGCCCGTCTCTCGAGGCGACGCAGGCGCTGCAGCGCCTCGGGAAGCTCCCTGAGGGCCAAGGCGGCGCGGCGCCAGGCGCGGTGCTCGAAGGCGGGCCACCCGCTGACCTCGGCGCCGTCCGAGAGATCGCGGGTGACCATGCTGCCCGCGCCGACCCGGACGCCCTCCCCCAGGCGCAGGTGCCCGAGCACCAGGGCCTTGGCGGCGAGGGTGGCGAAGCGGCCGAGACGCGCGCTGCCGGCCACGGCGGCGTAGGCCACCATCAGGGCGTGCTCGCCGACCTGGGCCGCGTGGCCGATCTGCACGAGGTTGTCGAGCTTGGAGCCGCGGCCGAGCCGGGTCTCGCCCAGGGCGGCGCGGTCCACGCAGGAGTTGGCCCCGATCTCCACGTCGTCCTCCACCACGGCGCGCCCAGCCTGCGGGATCTTCACGTGGCCGTTGGGCGTGGACGCGAAGCCGAACCCCTCGGCACCCACCACCGCGCCCGGGTTGAGGATCACGCGGTCTCCCAGCACGCAGCCGTCGCAGACCACGGCGTTGGCCATGAGATGGCAGTCGCGCCCGACCATCGCCCCGGCGCCCACGTAGACCCCCGGGTCGAGGATGGTCCCGGCGCCGACCCGCGCTCCCGGCCCCACGTAGGCCAGTGCGCGCACCTCGGCGCCCTCGACCCGGGCCCCCTCCTCCACCACGGCCCGGGCGTGCACGCCGGGCCGCGCCGCGGACGCGGGGTGGAACAGGGCCATGGCCTGGGCGAAGGCGGCGTAGGGGTCGGCCACGCGGATCGCGCAGTGCCCGGCGGCCGGGGTGTCCCGATCCAGCAGCACGGCCCCCGCCCGGGAGCCCGCCAGCTCGCGATGGTAGCGGCGGTTGGCCAGGAAGGCGAGGTGCTCGGGCCCCGCCTCACCCAGGGGTCGCACACCGCTCAGGAGGCGCACCTCCGCCTCGCCATCGGGCCACTCGACCACGCCGCCCAGCCGCCCGGCGAGCCGAGCCACCGTCCAGCCGGCCATGACGCCCTCCGACTACTTGGCCGGGTGCGCCGCGTTGTAGCGCCTCACCAGCTCGTCGGTGATGTCGTCCACGCCCGCGGAGTAGATCACCGCGCCCTCGTTCTTCTCGACGACCAGGTTGTAGCCGCGCTCCTTCCCGATCTGCTCGACCACGGCGACGAGCTTGGTCTTGAACTCGTCGAGCATGATCATGTAGCCCTGCTCCAGCTCCTGCTGGGCCTGCATGGCGGCCTGCTGGTACTCGGCCACCGCGCGCTGGAAGGCCTCCTGCTTGGTGGACAGGGCCTCCGGGCTGAGGATGGAGGACTGGTTGCGGATCTCGGTCTGCATGGCCGCCAGCTCTTGCTCCCGCTTGGCGAGGGAGCGGGTCTTTTCGTCCTGCACGCCCTGGAAATGCGCCATGGCGGTGGCACCCTCGTCCACGCGGTTGATGGCGTCGTCGAAGTCCACGATGGCGATCTTCGTGTCGGCCCAGGCGGCCCCCGGCAGGACCATCAGCAGGAAAGAGACAAGGAGAAGGCGGAGAGACGCGAGACGGGGCATGACGGCTCCTCGGGGGTGCATGCGGGCCCCTCTCATAGCGCCCGCTGTGTCAGGCTGGCAACCGGGATCCTCAGCTGTCGCGGTGGTTCAGATCCCAGAGAATCTGCAGACCCCGCAGGGTCAGCGTGTCGTCCACGCGATGGATCTGAGCGCTGTCCTGGGCGATGAGGTTGGCGAGCCCACCGGTGGCGATGCACGGGACGCCCTCGCCCAGCTCCTGCTTGCAGCGGGCCGCGATGCCGTCCACCAGGCCGACGTAGCCCCAGAACAGCCCCGCCTGCATGGAGTGGACCGTGTTTGTCCCGATGACCTTCTTCGGCCGCTCCAGCTCCACCCGTGGCAGCTTGCTGGTGCGCTGGAACAGGGCCTCCGCCGAGATCTGGTAGCCGGGGGCGATCACCCCGCCCACGTAGGCGCCGTCGGCCCCCACGCAGTCGAAGGTGGTGGCGGTGCCGAAGTCCACGATGATGACCGGGGCGCCGTAGGCCTGGATGGCCGCCACCGCGTTGACGATGCGATCCGCGCCCACCTCCCGTGGGTTGTCCATGCGGACCTTCACCCCTGTGCGCGTACCGCGGCCCACCACCAGGGAGGGCAGATCCAGGTAGCGCCGGATGCCCTTCTCGAGGGCGTACAGGGTGCTCGGCACCACGCAGGAGATGGCCGCGCCGTGGACCTCCCCTGGGTCCACGCCGTGGTGGCGCATGAGCTGCAGCAGGGTGAGGCCGACCTCGTCGGTGGTGCGCGACCCGGTGGTGATGCGCCACTGGTGCTGGACCTGGGGCCCCTCCATCAGCCCGATCACGATGTTGGTGTTGCCGACGTCGACGACCAGCAGCATGGCTCACTCCTCCGCGGCTCCGGATTCGGCCGCGATCATGACATCCCCCGCCAGGATCGGGACGAGCCGCCCCGAAGGCAACCGCAGCAGCAGGGCCCCATCCGCCCGCACCCCCTCGGCGACACCGCAGAGATCGCCCACCCGCACCTCCTGGCCTGTGGTGGCCGACAGCGCGGCCCAGGCGGCGAGCAGCTCGGCGCGGGCGGTTCGCACCTGGGCGATGCGTCGCTCCAGCGCGGGCAACAGCCGCTCCAGCAGGGCGTGACGGTCCTGGACGCCCTGCCCCAGCATCCGCAGCGAGGCGGCCTGGGGCAGCTCCGGCGGGAAGCGCTCCTGGTTGACGTTCAGCCCGACGCCGAGGACCACGTGCCGCACTCTCCCGCCGGCCACATCCATCTCGGCGAGCAGACCCGCGACCTTCAGCAGACCCGCCCCTTGGCGGCCCGGCCCCGTGACACCGACCCGGTCGGTTCCCAGATCGAGATCCTGGCGGCGTTGAGCTGCGCCGCCCGCCCCCGCCGCCGCCGCCGCACCCGCCGCCCCCGCGCCCGCCTCGTTCTCCTGGCGGCGTTGAGCCGCGGCGCCCGCGCCG
>JBDRKM010000294.1:0-4865 GCA_043814015.1 Pseudomonadota bacterium | reverse complement strand
GGGGCCGGGAAAGAGAATCGCGAGCGTGGTCATGGAGTACCTCCAGCAGACCGCCAGTGGATCCGGCGAATCTGCCAAAGGCCTACCAGATGCTTGTCAACACGTGAACGGGGGCCGCGGGGGGGTGGTCCCTAGATGGTGGCGCGGCCACGGTCCCATGCACCTGGCGCTTGACAAACTCGGCCACCACCGAGCGCTCACAGCAGAGCAGGCCGGTCACGAGCGCCACGAAGCCGATGGCGGCCGCCACGATGAGAGTCGCCGTTCCTTCGGGTGTCGGAGCCTGGATCTCCATCGACGCCACCGTGTGCAGGACCCATACCGACTGGGAGAGTGAGAGGATGCTCGCGATCCGGGTGCCCCAGAGAGCCGCTGGGTGGCGGCACACCAGGCCGAGGAGCAGCAGCGTGGTGATCGAGACGTTCACCGCGGACACGGCGAGCGCAGAAGGGCTCCCGGTCGTGTCCACGGCCAACACCGCGAGGCTGCCCCCTTCGGCCACCAGCCAGAGCTACCATGCCGACGAGGATGTCCGGGCCGAGCGGGCGCTTGCGATCCGGAGTCCGTGTGACGCGCTGGCGCCGACGGGCTCGCTCCTGCTCTCGCTGGTGGGCGCGCGCGAAGGAGGCTTGCACCGTCTGGGTCGCGAAGTCGTAGCCGCAATCGCAGCGCAGGGCGTTCTGGGGATTCAGGAGCTTGCAGCGGGGGCAGTACATGGGGACCTCCTCGGGGGGCGACGTGGCGGCGGCCGCGCGCGGTGGGAGGAACCCGGGGCAGAGGTGGCTCACAGGCATGGTGAGCGCCCGACTGGAGTCGGATGGCCAGCCGGGCTGGAGCCGCGGCCCCCATCTCTACCGGTCCGGCAAACAGAGGTCCCTGTATTCCTCCCACCAAGCTTCTGACTCCACATCGGGGCAGCTCGACGACGCGATGAAGGACAGGCACGCTTCCTGGGCGTCCTGATGTGGAATGGTATTGGCCACCATCTCGCAGTCCCACATAAAGTGGTCCCAGTAGTAACGGCAGCCCTCCATGTCGCTGAGAAATGTGACGTCGCATTCGAGCCACAGCACACAGACCGCCGTCGAACTCGCCTCCCACCACTCCTGGCAGGCGTCGGCGTCGGCATCCGCGTCAGCGTCAGCGTCGGCATCGGCATCGGCATCGGCGTCGGCATCGGCGTCGGCGTCCGCCTCCTCGCCGGTGTCGGGTTCCCCGAACCGGATCGAGCAGGAACTCATGGCCGTGACCAGGACCGCGAGAAGCACCGACTTTGTGAAACGCATCATCGTACCTCCGAAATGTTGATGTAGATTGTCACTCGGAACGGGTTGCGCTCGACACACCGAGCCGGCGGTCGATCCCCATCCCCCACCAGAGCATGGGGTAGTACTGGTTCACGTGGCGACACTCCTGCGTCGTACAGGTGGGGTCGGTGTTGGGGTTCAGCAGGTACCCCAGGCCAGCCTCCCACCGCGTCGCGTACGCGCGGCCCTGGGGTTGACGGTCCGATCTGAAGGCCAGCCCCGTGCGGAACGGCAGGCGCAACCAGCCGTCGTCCGGGAAGGCCCCCAGGCCTGCGTGCAGCGCCACGCCCCTGCGCACCGCCGCCGAGGCGGTCGCGCGCTGCCCGTGGAGGAAGAGGCTCAGGTCGGCGTAGGGTGCGAACGCCAGATCGTAGGCGGGGTGGACGCCGAACCAGTCGGGGACGAGGAGCAGCCCCGCGTCAAGGCCGGCCTCCGCGGCCGAACCGGCATCCACCGCCAGCCGGGCCCCCAGGGTCGGCGCCGCCCCGAGGCCGACGCCCACCGCTCCCTTGCCCTGGAATCCCCGCACCGGGGAGGGCTCGTCCAGTGGCGCCGGGCCCGTCTCTTCCCACGAGGGCGGGGAGCTCGGCGTCTCCGCCTCCGGTGGCGCGGGCTGGGCGGACTCGACGGCCGACGGAACCGGCACGGTGAGCCCGAAATCGCCATTGGAGGGCGGCCCGATCCAGCGGAAGCCCGCGGCGCACACGGCGGCGCTGTCCTCGTCGCAGATGATGGAGACGTTCTCGTAGGCCGAGTCTCGGCCGAAGCGGGCGATCATCATCGTCGCGGTCCCCTCGTCGCCGTAGAGGGTGACGTGTTCGGCGCTGCTGGCTCCGGCGACGGTCACATCGGTGCGCTCGATCCGCCAGCCGCCTCGCTGCCAGATCTCCAGCAGCAGGTCGGCGCCGAGGCCGTCGGTCCCGGGCTGGCGCTTCCAGGCCGTGACGGAGGCGCTTGCCCTGCTGCCCTCGACGAACCGCCAGATGCGGTTGCCGTTCACCTCCTGTCGTCCACGGACGTCTTCTCCCCAACCCGGCGGGAGGGCCAGCCCGAACAGGTCCGATGCGGAGGTCGCCGTGTCGTCCGGAAGATCCTGGGCGGGGGCCGGGTGCGCGACAGCACGCGGCTCCGGGGCGGGGGACGGCCGGTCGCCGGCGCCGCGCGTGGCCAGGCGCACCACTCCGCCAGCGATCTCTCCCGCCAGCGAAGACAGCGCGCTGGCCTTGGCCACAGCGCCCTCGCGCCGCGAGGTGCCCGTCTCCACGGAGGCCACGGCGGTCGATGACCGACACGCCGCGCCCTGCCCGGGACACCAGGCGAAGGCGGCGCGCGCGTAGCCCATCGCGGGCGCCTCTGAAGTCGTGGTCGTCGTCGTCTGGACGTTCCCGACCGTCGAGGTCACGACGGAGCGGTACGAGTAGTGGCTGCTGTAGCCGTTCTCCAACCGGAGCCAGACCCTGGGGTCGGGCGTCGACGCAGGTACGTCGAGGCCGCACGACGCGGCGCTGAGGATGACCTCGTCGAAAGCGCCGGAATCCACGAGCCCCCGGACCACGGCGCCGGTGAGCGCCCGGGTGGCCTCCGTGCCGGTGTCGGGGGCCTCACCCTGCCAGGCGATCTGCCGGTCGGCGCTCATCGCGGAGCCGCGAAAGATACCGCCGGCCCACGCCACGAGGAGGTAGGAGGGCCGCGATCCCTCGCGCTCGATGGCGGGGCGCGCGTCCTGGGCGATGCAGACCTCGACCCGGTCCGACACCTGCTGTGCGGACGCCGCCACCTGGGGTGGCCGCACGAGGGCGGGGCCGACGCAGCCGGCGGCGAGCAGGAGTGCGGCGATCATCGCGTCACCTCGTTGGCGATCCGGGCGACCTCACCGGCGAGTGCGCGCCCCCCTTCGACCATGGCTTCGCCCACACCCGCGTCGCAGTCCGGGTGGCCCAGCGTGAACCGGGTGCGGCGCGGCGCGCCATCACCGACGAGCACGCTCGCCTCGACGAACAGGCGCTCCCCGCGGACGCCTCGCATGCCCCGCGGGATGCAGGTGTAGTAGAGGCGCTCGATGTAGACGGCGACGGGCACGCCGCCCGGAGAGCCGCCGGCGGCCTGC
This sequence comes from Pseudomonadota bacterium, assembly GCA_043814015.1. Taxonomy (GTDB): domain Bacteria; phylum Myxococcota_A; class UBA796; order UBA796; family JAFGLY01; genus JBDRKM01. The sequence goes on along the minus strand of JBDRKM010000294.1, from coordinate 1,451 downwards.
CGGAAGCCGTCCGCCAGCTCCGCGGGCACGCTCTGTGACAGGTTGGCGTAGCTCTGTGGCACCCCGCCCGAGAAGGTGAGCATCACGGGGTCCGGGGCGATGCTGTCCAGCGTGGGTGGGGCGCAGGCGGCGTCCAGCGCGACGGGCGCGGGCGCCGGGGCCTCCTGCAGGTCCGCCAGCGTGATCGGGTAGGGCGTGATCGGCGCGAGGCGCAGGGCGCAGCCAGGGCCCGCGATCACGGAGAGCAGCGCGACCCAGCGCAGGGTTTCAGAACGTGCTGAGGACATAGCCCACCTCCACCGACCGGCCGTGCCCGCTCATCGGGAACAGCGCGGCCAGCCTCAGGTAGTGGTGACGACGGGTCAGGAAGGCCACGTCGGCGCAGGCGCCCCACCACGCCGGACCGCCGCCCATCGACACGGTGCCGCAGCCCTCGACACCGATCAGGTGGCGGTAGCGCAGGCCGCCGAACGCCCAGGTGAAGTGCAGCGGGTCGCCGGGGTTGGCCGGCTCGAGCTGGAAGCCGTTGGCGAAGAACACGAGCCACCGGAGCTGTGCACCGAGGACCAGCGCAGTGTCGCGATCCTCGACGTCGGGTTCATCGTACCCCTGGGGGACGAGGACCGTGCGGCGGCCCGCCAGCACGTAGGCCTCCACATCCAGCAGGAGATCGGGGTCGGGGTCGTAGGTCTCGAGCCGGTCGCGGTCGGGAGGCGGCAGGGCCGATCCCCCTTCCGCTCGGACCGGATCCGCCGCGGCGAGGAGAGCGACGACGAGGGCGAGCAGCATGGCCAGGCTCCTTGGGTGGGCTCGGCCCCGGTGGGGGGCTCGCCTCCGAGAACCTCTTCGACCGGCCCGCTCACAGGGATCGCAGCCACTCCCCCATGACCCTGAACAACACCGTGCATGGCGACGACTTCAGCTCCGCGAACAGCGACATCACCATGAGCTTCAGCAGCCTTGGGGGCTTAGGGTTCGGCTTCTCGGTGCACCAGGCCCACATGGACGGCACCTTCGTGGACGACGCCCGCCACGTCACGGCCTCCATCACCGGCTGCCTGTCGGACGCGAGGTCCGTGCGCTGGAGCTGGAGGGCAGGGAGCACCTCGGCTTCGAGACCCTGTACGACCTCATGGACCAGCGCACGATGGACTGCGCCGTCGCCGGCACCGGCGAGTACGACGGCTACTCCTTCCAGATGGACTTTGACGGGTTCGACTTCCTGAGGCACTCGGTCGGTTGGTAGAACCCGAGCGACCCCTTCGCTCACAGGCGAGTCGAGGGATCTGGTTCGGGTGGGACGGCACCGTCCTCCGAAAGAAGCTTGCTGTCCCGAATCGTGGCGCTTCCGGTCTCCAGCCCTCCGGACGCGACACCGCGGGGGGGAGATGAACCATCTCGGGCCAGCAGTGTCGCCTCGGGACCCCCGGACGCGACACCGCGGGGGGGAG
>JBDRKM010000293.1:0-23911 GCA_043814015.1 Pseudomonadota bacterium | reverse complement strand
TCACCCCTCCAGCGCCCGCACCCGCGGCTCCCCCACCATCGCGGTGAGGTTCTCCGCCAGCCGCGCCTCGAACGCTTCGATGTCGAAGTGCTCCAGGAACCTGTTGGGCGGCGCGAGCTGCAGCTCCACCCGATCCTCCACGCCGTCCACGAACACCAGCCCGAAGCGGTCCACGTCGTTGGCCGGGTCGAAGAACATGGTGCGGAAGAAGGGCCAGGGGGTGGCGCCCAGGTTGTTGAGCACCAGGCGCTCGCGCTCGTCCTTCAGGCCACCGCGCCGGGCGCCGGTGATGGCGGCCTTCATGCCCCAGGCCAGGGGCCACTTCCATGGGAAGCGCTCGTAGAAGTTGACGAACTTCGTGAGACCCGCCGGGTCGTCGCCCACGGGGGCCGGGGCGCGGGCGTAGGCGCCGCCCAGCATCAGCTCCCAGGCATCGAGCTGCAGGCCGCGGTTGCCCACGGCCAGGTCCACGAAGGTGGCCGGGTCGGCTTCCCGATCCATGCGGAAGATGGAGATGTCCAGCGGCCAGCCGCGGTGGGAGACGTCCAGCAGGGAGCGGCCGATCCAGAGGGCGGCGGCCTCGGTGAAGGGCTGGCCGAGGGACTTCGCCAGGCGCTGGAGGTCGGCGGCGGGGAAGGCGAGCCGGCGGTAGTCCGCCCAGGGGGCCAGGGCGTGGAAGCCGGCGGTGAGGTGTTGCTGGAAGGCCTCGAAACGCGCCCGCTGGGCGGCGGTGAGGGCCGGCGGGGCGCTCGCGTCGGGCCGCAGCAGATCGGCGGCGGCGTAGAGGAAGGCGCGGCCGGTGTGCCCATGGCACAGCAGGTGGTCGAAGACCAGCAGCAGCAGGCAGAGATCGCCGTCGTGCCCCACGTAGAGGTGCCAGTGGCGCTCGCCGGGGGAGCGCGCCAGCACGGGGACGTCCAGGGCCTCCAGGTCGGTCAGAGGCAGGAGCTCCAGCGGCGTGGCGGGGGCGGGGTCGAGGCGCAGGGTGCTGACCACGCCGAGGGTGGCGGGCATGCGGTAGGCCAGGCGCGGGAAGCGCTCGTCGATCAGGGTCGCGAGCCGGGGGCCGAGCCCGTCGCGCTGGAGCCCGGCGCCGGGCAGGGCGCAGAGGTAGGTCTGCACCTGGGGGACGCAGACGCCGAAGAACACGTCGGCCGGGTGCAGGGGCAGGACCGCGGGGAGGCTCATGGCTCCTCGGGGGGCTCGCTGTCGCCCTCCGGCGCAGGCGCGGCCTGCTCCTCGCCCGCGGCGGCAGCCTGCTCTTCGTCCAGGGCGGCGGCCTCTTCTTCGGCCAGCTGCTTCCAGCGGCTGCCCCAGGTCTCGGTGCCCTCGGGCTTGGGGGGTTCGGGCACGTGCTCCAGGGGGCAGGCGGCCCGCGGCGCGGTGCCGGGCAGGAAGGGGGCCGGGATCACGCGGCAGGTGGGGCCGGGCAGCAGGCCGGAGACGGTGCAGATGCCGCGGTGATCGAGCTTGACACCGCCGAACTCGTCCAGCGGCAGGCCGTCGTGGACGGCGCGCTGCCACCAGCCCCACAGCGGCGCGGGGAAGTCGCTGGCGGAGACCCCGATGCGCTCGGGGGTGTCGCGCCCGACCCACAGGGCGCCGGCATAGCGTGGGGTGGCGCCGGTGAACCAGAGGTCGCGCTCGCCATCGGTGGTGCCGGTCTTGCCGATCATGGGGCCCTGATAGCCCGCGACCCCGGCGGTGCCGCGGGCACGGCCGCCCGTGCCGTACTCCACCACGAGGCGCATGAGATCGCGGGTGAGGGCGGCGGCTTCCGGGCTCAGGACGGCCTCGCCGGGGGGCGGTGGTGGGATGCGCTCGGCGCCCGCGGCGTCCGTGGCGGAGAGGACCGGGCGGGCCGGGGCCAGCTCCCCCCCACGGGCCACGGTGGCGGTGAAGCGGGCCAGCTCCAGCACGGAGACCTCGCCCTGCCCCAGGGCCAGGCCGTACTCGGCGGGCCAGGCGGCGGTGTCGAAGCCCACGCGCTGGGCGAAGGGGATCAACACCTCGGGGCCACCGAGGCGCTCCAGCAGGGAGGCGGTGGCGATGTTCTGGGACCAGGCCAGGCCCATGGCCAGGCAGGAGGTGGAGGTGTACTCGCCGGCCACGTTGCGCGGGCTCCAGCCGTCGGCCTCCTTGAAGACCCGCGGGCTGTTGGGGACGGTGGTGGCGGCGGTGTAGAGAGGCTGGCCGTCATCGCCGACCTGGCTCATGGCCAGGGCGTAGACCACGGGCTTGAAGGCGGAGCCGGGCTGCCGGCGGGCCTGGGTGACGCGAGAGAAGCCGGTGGAGGCGGAGATACCCGTGTCGTGGGCCGCGACCACCAGGCCGCTCTGGACGTCGAGCAAGACGCCCGCCGCCAGGATCGGGGCCTGGCCACCGAGCCCCAGGGTCTTCTGGATCCAGGGCACGCGCTCCGTGAGCACGCGGTCGCCGGCCTCCTGGACGCCGACGTCCATGGCGGTCCAGACCATGAGCCCGGCCCCGTACAGCTCCTCCGCGGACACGGCCCCCTCCAGCCAGGAGCGGGTGGCCTGGGTGTAGGCGGGCCAGCGCAGGGTGAGCAGATTGTGGGGCGTGGCCCCGAGCGGCTCCTCCAGGGCGGCGGCCACGTCCCAGCCGCGCTCGCCCATGCGGCGCAGCAGAGCATCGCGGCGGGCCTGGGCGGCCTCGGGATGGCGGTCGGGGGAGTAGCGCCCCGGGGCAGGGAGGATGGCGGCCAGGGTGGCGGCCTGGGCCACGGACAGATCGCGGGCGTCCACGCCCCAGTAGTAGCGGGCGGCCGCCTGGAAGCCACACACGGAGAAGGAGCCGGCCTGCCCCAGATAGGGCGCGTCGAGGTAGGCCTGCAGCACCGCCTGCTTGCCCAGCGCGCGATCCAGGACCAGCGCCGAGGTGGCCTCCTTCAGCTTGCGCCCCAGGCGCTTGTCGCGCTGCTCGGAGAAGGTGCGGACCACCTGCATGGTCAGGGTGGAGGCGCCCTGGTGGAAGCCGCCGCCCCGCAGGTTGGACCACGCGGCCCTGAGCGTGCCAGGCAGGTCGATGCCGTGATGGGTGGGGAAGTCTTCGTCTTCGGCCAGCTGGATGGCGGCGGTGAGGGCCGCGGGCGCCTCCTCCAGGGGCAAGTGCTCGCGCAGCTCGCCGTCGGGCCCCACCAGGACGGCGATCAGGACGGGCTCCAGCGCCGGGGGGCGGGTCCAGCCGTCGAGCCCCGGGGGCTGCAGGCCCTCCGGGAAGCGCCCACCGCGGGGCAGTACCTCGCCGCCGGCGGCGCAGAACTCGCCGGGGGCAGCCGGAGGGCAGCGCTCGACGTAGCCCCGCGCGCGCGCCTGCAGGGCCAGCCGGGCGGGCGGCAGGTCGAGGGGCGCCGAGTCCGACCAGACGTGCGCCGGGAAGCTCCACCCCGGATGCGCGACCCGGTGCTCCAGGTGCAGGCGCGCCATGGCCAGCGCCTGGTGGCGGAGGTTCGCCCAGGAGGTCACCCCCACTGCGGCGATCAGCAGGAGCAGCACCAGGGACAGGGCGAGGGAGCGCCGACGCGGGCGAGACAAGCGAGCACCGTCCGAGCGCGGGGAGCCGCGATGCTATCCCGACAGGGCGAGGAAGCACCCTGGGCCCGCAAGGCTTACGTCAGCCCTGCATAGGCGTGTGGGCAGCCACCGCCCTCGCCGCTACGTTGTCGCATCCAGGAGGCTCCATGGCACCGCGGATTTCGCTCCAAGTCCTGATCCTCCTGTCCGCCGTGGGCTGCTGGGGTCCGGCCGGCCACCTCCACGTCACCGACTCCGGCTCCGACGAGAACGAGCATTGGTCGCCCAACGTCGACACTGGCGGGCGCGACACGGACACGGATCCCGTGAGCGGCACCCACCCGGAGATCCGCCGGCCCGACGCCTGGTGCTACACCGCCGAGGACCTGGAGTGGTGGGGCATGTCCGCCCAGGCCGACGATCCCCAGGGGGTCAACACCCTGGAGACCTTCGTGATCGACGGCATCCTGGTCCAGGACCCCACCGGCGCGACCGTGGGTTCGGTGGCCCTGGTGTGTGAAGAGTCCGGCCAGTGCTGGGGCTCGATCCAGGCCGAACAGATCGAGGTGCCCTGCGCCTCGGCCTCGGTCCACACCTTCGCCTTCCACGTGGAGGATGTGGACGGGCACACCTCGGACGAGGTCACCGTCCGCGGGCGCCAGGCCAGCAGCGCGGGCGGCTAGGAGCAGTCTCCGGAGGCGTCGGTGCAGGTGAAGGTGGCGCCGGCGCCGAAGGTGTAGGGCGTGGCGGCGCTCTCCAGGTACACGTCGTCGGGGTCGTTCTCGTCGCTGCCGGTGCCCCAGTCGGTGCTGGTGGAGGTCAGCGAGGAGCCGGTCTCGACGTAGGCGCCGCCGCCGAGGTGGCTGGCGGTGTTGGCGGTCACGGTGCTGCTGACGATGTCGAGGGTGGCCCCGTCGAGGTAGAGCCCGCCGCCCCAGCCGGCCGCGTTGTCGGTGATGGTGGCGCCGGTGATCGTGACCTCGTCGGTGGCGTGCACGCAGCCGCCGAGGGTGTCGGCGCTGTTGGCGGTGCAGGTGAAGTCCGACATGACCAGCGGATAGGTCGCGCTGCCGATACCCACGATGCCCCCGCCGGAGTAGCCCGAGTCGTTGGCCTCGATGGCGCCCCCCGACCAGCTCGTGGCCCAGATCAGGACGATCCCGCCGCCCAGCTCGTCGGCGCTGTTGCCCGTCACCAGGGTGTCGGCGGAGGCGGTGGCCACGGCCCCCATGGCCACGATCAGGCCGGCTCCGGCCATGGCCGTGTTGTCCTGGACGGTGCTGGCGTCGAGATCGAGGGTCCCGCCCGCGAAGTAGATAGCGCCTCCCGAGTAGTTGGGGGCGCTGTTGGCCTCCAGGAGCACACCGGAGAGCGCGAGCGTGGCGTTCTCGGCGAAGATGGCGCCGCCGCGGTTGTCGGCAGCGTTATCGGCGAAGGTAGAGCCCGTGATGATGACCTCGGCGCCCGCGGCCAGGGCCAGGGCGCCGCCGTCGTAGGCGGTGTTGTCCTGGAAGACGCAGTCTTCGATGAGGACCGGGTCGGTGCTCTCCACCACCATGGCGCCCCCCTGCTCGTCGTCGGAGGAGGAGGTGGCCACGCCGGTGCCGTGGGTCAGGGTGAAGCCCGAGAGCGTGAAGGCGCCGCTCTGGACGAAGATGGCCGGGCCGTCGCTGTTGGCGTCCAGGGTGGTGCTGCCGGCGCCGTTCTGGGAGATCAGGGTGAGGTCGCGGGAGATCCACAGGCTCTCGGTGTAGGTGCCGTCGCAGGCCCGGATGGTGGAGCCGCTGGAGGCCATCTGCAGCGCCAGCGTGAGGTGGGTGTGGTTGGTGGCGCCGTCCAGGGTGATCATACCGGCGGCGTCGGTGGTGCCGTCGCAGTCGTTGTCGGCGCCGTCGCAGATCTCGGTGGCGCCGGGGTGGATGTCGGGGTCGGCGTCGTCGCAGTCGCCGGCGTCGGTGAGGGTGCCGGAGGGCTGCTCGCAGGCGGCGATGGCGCCGAGGGCATCGCCGTAGCCGTCGCCGTCGCCGTCGGGGTACCAGGTGGGGGCGTCCACGGCACCCTCCTCGTCCACGGCGCCGTCGCAGTCGTCGTCCGTCTCGTTGCAGTACTCGTCGGCCCCGGGGTGCACCGACCAGTTCGTGTCGTCGCAGTCGGTGCTGTCGGCGCCGTAGCCGGTGGGCTGGGCGCAGGCCTGGGTGCTGGCTGCCGGATCGCCGTATCCGTCGGTGTCGGCGTCCGCGTACCAGGTGAGGGCGTCGATGGCGTCCTCGTCCACCTCGCGGTCGCAGTCCTCGTCCACGCCATCGCAGCGCTCGACGGCGCCCGGATGGACGCCGACATCGCCGTCGTCGCAGTCATCCGAGGTGACCACGAAGCCGGAGGGCTGCTGGCAGGCCTCGGTGGTCTCGCCATCGTCGCCGTAGCCGTCGCCGTCGCCGTCCACGTACCAGGTGAGGGCGTCGGTGGCGTCCTCGTCGATCTCGCCGTCGCAGTCGTCGTCGGCCCCGTCGCAGGTCTCGGGGGCGCCCGGGTGGGTGTCGGCGTCGGTGTCGTCACAGTCGTAGCCCGCGCCCACGTAGCCGTCGGGCAGGTCGCAGATGAAGATGGTGTTGGCGTCGTCGCCGTAGCCGTCACCGTCGAGATCGGCGTAGAAGGTGGTGGAGCCCTCGGCCCCCTCCTCGTCGGTGGCGCCGTCGCAGTCGTTGTCCTGGCCATCGCAGCGCTCGGTGGCGCCGGGGTTGATGTCCGGATCGCCGTCGTCGCAGTCCTCGGCCGCGCTGAAGCCGTCGGCGTCGGCGTCGACGTTGTGCTCGCCGGTGTCGTCCTTGCCGTCGCCACAGGCGGCCAGCACCATGAGAGAGAGGGGCAGCAGCCAGCGCATGGGACCTCCGAGGCTTGGTGGGACGCGGTTCGTAACATACGGGGCTCTGCAGCCGCCCTGCACCCGGAGGACTCCATGCTCCCTTCCACATTTTCCGCGCTGGCGTCCCTGCTCCTGGCCTGCTCCGATCAGGCTGCGCCGCAGGTCCCGAGCCTTCCGCCCGCCGCCGCGCCTTCGGCCGTCCGGGTGGCCCCCGCCGGCCAGGAGAGCCCGCTGCCCTCGCCGGATGGGCGCTGGGTCGCGCGCGTGCCCATCACCGCCGTGCCGGGCAGGGAGTTCGCCACCTGGTGGCTGCCGGCGATCGCCGACGCGGAGGGCCTCACCCGCTACGCCGACCCCGCCGGCTTCCCCGCGCGTTTCAACGTCTACTGGGCCTGGGACGCCGAGGATCGCCTGTGGCTCTACGAGACCGACGAGGGCGGCCTGTGGGTGTACGCCGAGGAGGGCGGGGAATGGACGAAGCGCGCACCCCGGGAGGGCGAGGCGCCGCCCGAGAGCATCGCGGCGCGGCGGAGGCGGTAGGGTCTGGCGGGCGAGCGGGAACGGGAACGGGAACGGGGGCGGGAGCGAGATGGGATCGTCCGCGGTGCTTGTCTGGTGGCGCGGGACGGGACATGCTGTGCCCATGCCACAGGCCGCCGTCGGAGCTGGGATCGAGCTGTGCTGGGAGTCCACCGGCGAGGGGCGGCCGCTGGTGCTGTGCATGGGAATCGCCGCGCAGCTGATCCACTGGCCCGAGGGCTTCGTCCGGCTGCTGGCGGATCGCGGCTTCCGGGTGATCCGCTTCGACAACCGCGATGTGGGGCGTTCGAGCTGGCTCGATCACCTCGGGCGGCCGTCCTGGGGCCGGCTGGCCTGGGCGCTGGCCCGGCGCCGGCGCGCGCAGGCGCCCTACACCCTGTGGGACATGGCCGAGGACACCCGCGGGCTGCTGGACGTGCTGGGGTTGGAGCGCGTGCACATGGCCGGGATGTCCATGGGCGGGATGATCGCCCAGTGCCTGGCGCTGACCCACCCCCAGCGCCTGCTGAGCCTGACCTCCATCTCCTCGTCCACCGGCAGCCGCCAGGAGCCCATGGGCAGGCCGGGCGTGCTCTGGGCCGCCATGGGGCCGCGCTCGGGCGAGCGGGAGGGGGCCATCGCGCATGAGGTCAAGCTGCTCAGGGCGCTGGGCAGCCCGCGCACCCCGACCCCGGTCGAGGACCTGCGGGCGCTGGCCGAGGCCTCCTGGGAGCGCGGGCACCACCCGGAGGGGGTGCTGCGGCAGGCGGCGGCCATCGTGGCCTCGGGGAGCCGCCGGCGGCGCCTGGCCGCGCTCGCGCTGCCCACCCTGGTGCTGCACGGCGAGGACGATCCGCTCATCCCCGTGGGCTGCGGGCGCTTCACCGCCGCCGCCATCCCCGGCGCGCGCCTTCAGACCCTGCCGGGCTGGGGGCACGACCTGCCCCGCGCCCACTGGCCGACCCTGGTGGACGCCATCGCGGCCCACGCCATGGCGGCCGAAGCGGCGCCGTGAGCCGCGGCGCGATGGGCGGCATGGTCGGCGCCATGGCCGGGGTGGCCCTGGCAGTGGGGGTCCACCTCGTCTTCTCGACCTGGCCGGGCCTGGCCGCGGGCTGGCCTGGGCTGGTGCTGGCCTGGATCGCCCGCCCGGGCGTGAGATTGGCCGAGGCCGCGGTCCGGCACCCCTTCCAGCAGGAGCTGGGGATGATCGCCGCGTGGCTGTCGCTGCAGCTCACCCTCGTGCTGGGCGCGGCCGCCCTCGGAGTCGCCGTGGGCCTCGCCCGCGCCCCGGAGGCAAGGCGCGGGGCGCCGCGCGAGGGAGCGAGTTAGCCCACGTGTGCGCGTGATCTCCGGGATGTCCCCACGGAACCGGCCTGTGCCGGGGGTCCGGTCCGTGGTCTGTGCTCCTCGACTCCCGGTAACAGGTATGCTGTCCCGAAGGCGGACCGGACAGTCCGTCGCTCTCCGCCATCCCTCCCCGGAAGACCCCGTGAGCGAAACAAGCATCGAGAGCAAGCCCGAAGAGCCCATCGCGCAGGGCCCCCACGACCTCAACAGCTATGTGACCGCCTTCCTCACGCTGCACCAGCGGCGGTTCACAGGTGTCTTCGAGACCGGCAACCGCCGCGGTTGGCGCCGTCTGTTCTTCCTGGCGGGGGACGTGGTGGGCTTCCGCAGCAGCTTCGCCCAGGACTCGGTCGGCCGCACGATGGTCTCGGGCGGGGTCGTGCCCAAGTCCCGGATCCAGTGGTTCGAGGAGCGCCTCGAACCCGACGAGCCCCTGGAGGCTGCCCTGCTCGCGGCCGGCGTCATCACAGCCGAACAGCTGGCCGAGCACGACGCCAGCCGCATCCGCCAGGGCATCCTGGCGCCCCTGAGGGCGGGTACGGGCCTCTGGTCCTTCACCCCGTGTCCGGGGCTGCAGCCCGAACAGGTCGCCACCACGCTGCGGCCACGCGTGCAGGGCGTGCTGGAGCTGTGGGAGGGCGTGCGCCAGCACGTCCCCATGGACACGGTGCTGCCCCAGGTGAGCGACGAGTCCCTCGGCCCCCTGATCGCCGGCCCCGGGCTGCGCGGCATGCTCTCCATGCTCGAGCTGAAGCCGCCGCTGGCCTTTCTGGGCGAGGCTGTCGCCGACGGCATCACGGTAGAGGATCTGTTCCGCCAGATCCCCGATCGAAGCGGGAACCTGCTCAAGCTGGTGTGGATGCTCGAGCGCGGCGGGCTGCTGCTCCGGGAGGGTCGGGCGGCCGACCCGGGGATACCGGAGGACCTCGCGCGGGTCTGGGCCGAGGCCAGAGAGCCCGGGGTCGAGACGCGCCGCCGCGCGGCGGCACGGTCCGCCTGGCGAGAGCCCGAGAAGCGCCATGCGACGCCGATCGATTCCGGGTCCAGCGATCCCGCCATCGAGCGTGACGCCGGCTCCGCGGGCAGCTCGAGCCCCGCGCCGGAGGAGCGCTCCGAGCCCCCCACCGCGGTGCCAGAAGACGAACCCTCGGCCGCCCCCGGACATGCCGCCGCCGGTTCACGCGACGGCGGCTCCTCCAGCGCCTACGTCCGCTCCGTGCTGCGCGCCGCGGCCGCCGAGCCGCTGGACGCCACCCAGCTCGCGGCCGAGCATGCCAAGCGCATGGAGCGTGACTTCTACGGGTTCCTCGGGCTGAAACCAGGCTGCCCGCGCCCCGTCGTGGAGCGCCGCTGCGAGCACATGGCCAAGCGCTGGGAGTCGGTAGACGAAGCGACGCTCGACGAAGAAGGGCGCCGGCACCGGCACCTGCTCCTGCAGGGGCTGCAGATCGTGTGGCAGACCCTCGCCGTCCCGGAGCGCAAGGAGGAGTACGACCGCCGGCTCCGGGAGGGTCGCGCCGCGCGGGTGGAGGAGATTCGTCAGGCGCTGGAGCGGCCCGAGTCCATCCATTCTGCCGAGCTTCCGCCGCCCCAGGAAGATCCGGGGGCCGAACTGACCGGTCTACAGCAGGCCCAGCGCCTCATGGCGCGCGGCTCATGGTCCGCCGCGGCCCAGATCCTCGAGCGGCTGCGTCGCGACTCCCCTTCCTCCCCCGATGTGCTGGCTGAGCTGGGCTGGGCCTCCTGGAAGGCGACCGGGAAGGCCACCGGCGGCGACGACGATCCGGAGGCCTTCGTGGCACTGGCCTTGACCTTCGAGCCCCACCACCTCAGGGCCCTCGAGCACTACGCGCGCATCGCCTTCGAGCGCGCTGACCAGGAGGCGCTGCAAGATCGCCTCGACCGCCTGCTGGCGGTGGACAAGAGGAACGCCTGGGCCCTGGAGGTGCTGGCCAGCGACGCGGTCTCCACCGCCGTGGGGCGCAAGAGCACCGGAGGTGGGTTGCGCTTCTGGCGCAGGAGGTCGGACGGATGAACGCGCCCAAGCCCCCGCGGCTCGCCCTGATACCCCCGCTGCCGCCCGCCCGCATGTCCGCCCTGCGCGCCATGATCGAGGCTGTCGGCCTGGCCACCGAGGTCCTCTCGGAGCAGGACGACCCCGTGAAGCGCGCCGCCGTGGGCGACGTCGCCCTCGTGTTCCTGCTCACCGACACCGCTGGCCTGCGCCACAGCGACCGTCTGCGCGTGCGCGCCGACCTGGACGGGGTCGGCTTGGTCATGATCGAGGGGGTCTGCGGTGCTTCCCACGCGGTGGAGCGCTGGTTCTCGCCGCTGCGCGCCGACCTCTACCTCAGCCAGCCTCTGGACGAGGGGCTGCTCTCCCACTGGATCGCCGCGCGGATCCAGGAGCGAGCCGAGCCCGTCGCCGAGAAGCCGCCCGAGCCCGCTCGGGTCGAGCTCGGCACAGCCGACGACGAGGATCTCGACGAGATCGATCAGGCCTCCCTCTTCGACGACGTCTCGGAGCCCGACGGCATGCCCGTCCCGCACGGCGAAGATCAGCGCATAATCGAGCTTGGTGCGCAGTTCCAGGCTGTCCAGACCCAACTCATACTGGCCCAACGGGAGCTGGAGCGCACGCGGGGCGACGCGAACCAGCTGCGGGCCGAGCTGGGGCAGACCCGCGACCGGGAGGCTGGGGAGCAGTCAGCGCGTGAGCAGGCGGAGCAAGCCGCCGAAGACCTGAGGCGGCAGCTCGCCGCGGCGCAGGCCCAGGCCAGCGACGCCGCCCAGGAGGTCGAGGCCGCGCTTGACGAGGCCGAAGCGGCCATGGTCGAGCTCACCACGGTGCAGGCCGCGCTGCTCGCCGCCCAGGGCACCGCCACCCAGGCCCAGGAGGCTCGCCGGCGCCTCGAGGCCCAGCTGGAGCAGCTGCGAGCCTCCGCGCCCGCCCCCGTCGCGGCCGCCCAGGTGGAGCCCGAGGAGACCACCCCCGAGGACGCCAGCGCCGAGCCTGCCCCCGACGCCGCCGCGCTGGAAGAGGCCCGGACGCTTCACGAGCGGCTCGCGGCCGAGCTGGAGCAGCTGCGCGAGCGCGCGGTGGACCTGGCCATCGAGCTGCAGCACGCGCGCCAGCAGCTGGGCGAGCGCGACAGGGAGATCGAGCGCCAGCGAGCCGAGTCCGCGGTGTCACAGCAGGACGCGGAGGCCACCTACCACGCGCTGCGGCAGGCCCGGGAGGCCCTGGCCGAGGCGGCCGCGGAGTCCGAGCGGCTGCGCACGGAGCTGGAGTCCCAGCGAGAAAATGGGCGGCGCGGGAGTGAGATCATCGCGGCACTGGAGGAGGCGGTGGAGGCCGAGCGGAAGCGCGCGGACATCGCCGCAGCCGAGGAGGCCGAGCACCGCGAGACAGCAGAGGCCGCCCAGGCCGAGGCCGAGCGCGCACGCACCGAGCGCGACGAGGAGCAGGCCCGGGCCGCGGCCGCTGAACGCGCGGCCGCGGAGGCGCAGCGCACCGCAGCCGATCAGGCCGAAGAAGCCGAGATGGCACGCCAGATCGCCATGGACGCGGTCGCCGACGCCGAGCGCAGCCGGGCGGAGAGCCGCGAAGCCACCGCGCGATCCGAACGCGCCACCGAGCTCTCCGCGGCCGCGGAGCGCGAGGCCGAGCAGGCCCACCAGGAGACAGCGCGCGCTGCTGAGGCCCTGCGCCAGGCCCAAGCCCGGCAGGACGAGGCCATCGCCGACCTCGCCACCGCGCGCCGCGATCTCGAGTCGGCCCTCTCCGCGGCAGAGGTCGCCCAGGCCGAGAGCGCGCGGCTCGAGGAGGTCCGCACCGCCCTGTCACGGCACCTGGCCCTGGCCGAAGGCGAGCTCGCCGAGCTGAGTCTGTCGCTCGAAGCCCAACGGCGCGAGGCCGAGTCCCTGCGCGCCGAGGCGGTCAGCGCCCGCGTGGAGGCGGCCTCTGCCGAGCAGGCCCGCGAGCGCCTGGCGGCCGCCGAGGAGGAGCTGCGCGACGCGCAGACGGCGATCGCGAAGGGTCTCGAGGAGCGCGAGTCCCTGCAGGAGCGGATCATGCTCGCCGTGGAGGCCGCCGAGGTGCTCGGCGCCGAGAACCGGCAGGTTCGCGCCGAGCTGCGCACGGCCCAGGAGCAGCTCTCCGACCTGCGCGCCGAGGCCGAGAGCGCCCAGGAGGAAGCCGAGCGTGCCCAGGAGGAGGCCGAGCGTCTCGGCGCCCAGCTGCGGGAGGCCCAGGGCGAGCGCGAGTCCCATCGCGCCCTCTGTGCGCGCGCTCAAGAGGAGCGCGACGCCGCCCTCGAAGAAGCCCACGTCAGCCAGGAGGATCTGGGCGCCGCCCTGCGCGAGGGCGCCGCCCTGCGCGAACGCCTCGCCGGCCTCGAAGACGAGCTCGACGAGGAGCGCGCCGAGCTGGCCCGCACCACCGAGGCCCTGGTGGACACGCGCACCGAGCTCGAGGCGCACGTCGCCGCGGCAGAGGAGCGCGCCGCGGCCTCGGAGGCCGCTCGCACGGACGCCCAGGCCCGCGCCGAGGAGGCCGAGGCCGCCCGCGATGCAGCGGAAGCCCACGCCGAGGAGGCGGTCTCCGCTCGCGCGGAGGCGGATGCGCGCGCGGAAGCGGCCGAGACCGCCTGCGCCGACATCGAGGCGCGCCTCGACGCCGCCAACTACGCCCGATCCGTGGCTGAGGCGCACGCCGCCGACGCCGAGGCCGCTCGCACCATGGCCGAGGCCCGCGCCGAGGCTGCCCGATCCGACGCCGAGGCCCACGCCGAGGCCGAGGCCCGCGCCGAGGCTGCCCGATCCGACGCCGAGGCCCACGCCGAGGCTGCCCGCGCTGAGGCCGAGTCGGCCCGTGCCGAGGCCGAGCAGGCTCGCGCCGAAGCCGAATCTGCACGCGCCGAGGCCGAGTCGGCCCGCGCCGAGGCCGAGTCGGCCCGCGCCGAGGCCGAGGCCCGCGCCGAGGCTGCTCGATCCGACGCCGTGGCCTGGGTTGCAGGCGCCGAGGCTGCGCGCGTCGAGGCCGAAGCCCGCTTCGAGACCTCCGAATCCGCCCGCACCGGCGCTGAGGCCCGCGCCGCCGACGCCGACGCCCGGGTCGCTGACGCCGAGGCGCGCCTCGCGGATGCCATCGCTCGGGTTTCCGATGTCGAGGCTTGGGTGACAGAAACCGACGCTCGGGTCGCCGAAGCCGAGTCCGCACGCGCCGAAGCCGAGGCCCGGGTCGCCGAAGCCGAAACCCGCACCGCGCAAGCCGACGCCGCTCGCGCCGACGCCGAGGCCGCTCGCGCCGAGGCCGAAGCCCGCGCTATCGAGGCCGAGGCCGCAAACGTCGCCGTCGATTCCACAAGCGCCGACGCCGAGGCCGCTCGCGCCATGGCCGAGGCCCATGCCATCGAAGCCGAGGCCGCTCGCGCCGAGGCCGAGTCGGCCCGCGCCGAGGCCGAGGCCGCTCGCGCCGAGGCCGAGACCCGCATGGCCGAAGCCGAGGCCGCGCGCGCAGACGCCGACGCCCGCGCTGTCACGAACCTCATGGGGGCCGAGGAGGGGCGCGCGCAGCTCGCACGCGAGCTGGGCGAAGCCCAGGCCCGGATACTGGGGTTGGAGCAGCAGCTCGTCGCGGCCAGAGAGAAGGTCATCACCACCGAGGGCCGCCTGGCCGAAGCCCTCCTCCAGGCCCAGGAGGCCTCCGAGGACGCCGCGGCGCGGGCGGCGCTGGTGGCGGAGGATGCCCAGCGGATCGAGGCGATCGAGGCCGAGCTTCTGGCTGCCCATGCCGCCCTTGAGTCGGCCCGGGCAGGCATCGAGCAGGAGCGCCGGCGGGCGGAGTCCCTGCAGGCCGAGCTCGAAGAAAGCCGAGCCGCGCTGTCCGAGGCCTTCGCGTCGCTGCGGGCCGAGGCCATCGAGGCTCACAACGCCCAGCAGGCCGCCGAGGCTACCGCGGAGGCGCTCCGCGCCCGCTGTGAGACGCTCGAGTCACCCGGCTCCGCGCTGGACGACGGGGAGGAACCCACGGAGGGGCAGATCGGCCGGCTCGTCGAGGAGCTGGAGCAGAGCAAGGCGCAGATCGCCCTGTACGAGGGCCTGCTGGAGGCCGCCTCACAGCAGCCCGCTGCTCACGCGGACAGCCCAGCCCTGGCCGAGGCCCTGGATGGCATCGAGACCTTCCGCGCCATCCTGATGGCCAACCTGGATCACGCCCGCCAGGACAGCGACAGCTGGAAGCAGGCCGAGGTCTCCATCGGGCGCAGCATCAAGGAGCTGCTCGCCCTGGCCCACCGCTTCCCGCAGCACCTCGATGAGGTCTACCGCGTCCTCGGCGCGCTTCAGGACGTGCTGGACGCCGGCAAGAAGCTGGTACGCCGCGCCCAGCAGCGCAGCGAGGAGGAGGTCCAGGCGCTCGGCGAGCTGGAGGACATCTTCAGCGTTGGGGAGGAGGAGGAGGAGGAGGCGTAGCCCTGTCCCCCCACCTGGCAGGCCCCCTGAGGCTGGTCGCTGCGGGAGGCTGGATCAGCGCCGCGTGGACCGGGCCGGGCCCGGCGCGGCGCCTTCCTGCTGCAGCAGCCGAAACACCCCCTTGAACTCCGCGACCGTGCCCAGGATCATGGTCTGGTTCTCGCCTGTGAGCAGGCGCAAGCGCACGGCGAGGGCGTCTCGCCCCACGCGGAAGGCGGACTCGATCTCGGCCCCCTCGGGGAGGCGGCGGGCCGAGGCCTCCATGCACTGGCGGATGCGCTCCCCCGTGTAGCGCTCCCCGAAGAGCTGGAGGTCTGGGTGGTTGGCCACCTCCAGCTCGGGCAGGGTGGCGTACAGCTGGCGGTAGGCCGGCAGGTCGCTCTGGCGCAGCGCACGGATCACCGCCGTCCCGAGGTCGTCCAGGGAACGGGGGTTGGCACGGGAGACGGGCCGCCGGACCTCCTCCTGGCGCCGGTGGACGCGCAGCAGCAGCAGCAGCGCCAGCATGAGCGCCAACAACAGGTAGCCGACCGCGTTCCCCGTCCCCAGGCAGCCCCACGAGGGCTCGGGTTCGGCGGCCAACGCCCGCGACACGAGCAGGATCGAACTCATCCCCGGCTCGGTAATCGCTCCCGGGAGCGACCGCTACCGCGCCGGATGGTGGCAGCCCTCGCAGGCGGTGGGAGCCGCGCCGTCAGGCTTGGCCGCGTTCGCCTCGAGGTGGCAGCCGATGCAGCTCTTGTGCTGGGCGGCCTTCAGGGAGAACATGGCGCCGCTGTGGGCATCGCGATGGCACATGGCGCAGCCCATGGAGACCTGCGTGCCGGTGCTCTTGTGGTGGCAGTCCGTGCAGGCGATGTCGAGCTGGTTCACCGAGGCGTGCGCGAAGTGGTCGAACTGCACCGCCGGCTTCGTGAGGTTGCCCCTGTCGAACACCAGTGTGCGCGGGGCCAGCTCGGCCGGATCGGGTGTCATGGCGCCGGCCGTGCCAGGGCCCCTGTCCACGGAGAGCGCCCAGGGCTTGGCCTCGGCGGGCGGGGTGACCGTAGGGGGACCGATGGTCTCGATGCCGTGGGGCTGCACGTACCTGAGGGCGAGGGGCAGCAGCACCACGATGATGACCCCGGCGACCGCGACGATGACGTAGCGGATCATGCTGTTCACGGCTGCCCCCCCTCGTTCTCCGATGAGCCGCGGGACCCCGCGCGGCCGCCCTTGCCGAGCCCCAGCAGGGTGGGCGCCAGGACCACGATCAACAGCAGGTAGCCGACGATCCAGAGGTACTCGACGCCCTTGGTGGCGTAGATGTTGATGTAGGAGAAGTCGCCCATGACTACTTGGCCTCCGTTGCGACCGGGGGAGCGGCCTCGGCCGCCGGTGCATGGTGCTCACCATCATCCAACACTGGCATCCGCAGGATGATCCAGCGGAAGATCCACAGCTCCGTGAAGATGACCGTGAGGGTCACCACGATCTCGCCGAGCGACGGGAAGTAGTGGACCGGCGCGTACCACTTGTACGCGATGACGCTGATGTTGAGCCGGTTGACGATGACGCCGAGCATGGTCGCCACCGCGGCGGCGCGGATGGCCGCCAGGCTGCGGTGCTGGATGCCCCAGCCGAACATCAGCATGGGCACGACGACCAGCCCGAGGATCTCCACGAGGTACCAGGCGCCCCAGGCCGTGGGGAGCAGGTGCAGGTTGCCGCCGTGCAGGAGCACCGCGCCCTGCATGCCCAGGTAGACGAACTGCGCGCCCACGGCGATGCGGGCCAGCCCGAAGAGCATGTCGCCGTGCTGCTTGCCGTGCCCCCTGGGGATGAGGTGCTTGAAGATCCCGTGGCTGATGGTGCCCTCGACGATGACCATGGACAGGCCGGCGAACACCGAGGAGACCACGAACAGCAGGGGGATGAACTCGTTGTACCAGAGGGGGTGGATCTTGCCCTTGGCCAGCAGGAACAGGGCCCCGAGACCGGACTGGTGCAACAGCGAGAGGCAGATGCCGAAGATCACGGCGCCCACGGTCAGCCCCTTGAGGACCTTCTTGATGCGCTCGTAGCCGAGCCACTGGGCCACCGCAGGCGAGAACTCCAGGGCTTCCGTCATCATGTAGAGCATGAAGTGCCACGACACGAGGAACAGCACGGAGTTGTAGCCGAACTTGTGGCCGATGATGGGGTTGATGATGTTCCAGTAGCGGCCGAGATCCAGCAGCAGGGCGCCGGCGTAGAAGCAGTAGGCCAGCAGGCCGTTGAGCACCGTGGCGCGCACGATGCTGTGGTACTTGTCCATCCGGAAGACGTAGACCATGGCGGTGATGACGTAGGCGCCGCCGGCGAACGCCACGCCGGTGACCACGTCGAAGCCGATCCAGATGCCCCAGGGGAACTCCTGGCTCATGTTGGTCATGGAGCCGATGCCGAAGAGCAACCGGACCGTGATGTAGACCAGCCCCAGCACGATGACGGGGACAGAGATGATGTTGAAGGGGGTGAAGATGGGGCCCTTCGGCTTGAGCTCGGAGATCAGGAAGGGAATCAGCGGCTGGCCCGGCTTGCGGCTGGCGGGGGCGGTGTAGCGGCTCATCGCGCGGCCTCCTTCTCGCCTTCGCCGGCCTTGGAGATGCCATAGAGCAGGGCGGGCAGGATGGTGAGCACCATGGGCACCGAGTAGAGGAACTCGCGGGTCATCTCGGAGTAGGGCTGGGTGCCGAGGTCAGCGCGGAAGCCGAGCGCCTCGAAGCCCACGGAGGCCAGGTACATGACCTCGGTGCCGCCCACCTCGCGCTGGCCGTAGAGGTGGTGGCTGTACATGTCGGGCTTGGCCGAGATGCGGCGCCAGGCCTCCTCATAGAGCTCGCGGCGGGTGCCGAAGAGGATGGCGCCCTGGGGGCAGGCCTCGGAGCACGCGGTGGGCCGGCCCTTGGAGACGCGGGTCTCGTAGCACATGGTGCACTTGGTGATCTTCGGGATCGCCTTGTCGAACTCGAACTTTGGCACCTCGAAGGGGCAGGCGATCATGCAGTAGCGGCAGCCGAGGCAGCGGTCGGCGTGCCAGATCACCGGGCCCTCCATGGTCTTCTCCATGGCGTTGACCAGGCAGGCGGTGGCGCAGGCGGGCTGACTGCAGTGGTTGCAGGCCTTCTTGACCCAGACCGGGCCCTTTTCGGTGGCGAACTTGTTCACGATGGTGAACTGATCGACCTCGGTGGGGCGGTCCTCGCTGTCGGGCTGGGGGCCCATGGCCGGCATGGGGAGGCCGTTCTCCTTGGCGCAGGCCACCTCGCACGCCTGACAGCCGATGCAGCGCGTGGTGTCGATCAGCATGCCGACGAACTCGGTGCCGCTCTCTTGCTCCGCGGAGGCGTCTCGCACCGAGCCCAGGAGGGCGGCGGGCGCCGCGGCCGACGTCAAGGCGCCGAGCCTCAGGAAACTGCGTCTGTCCATCCGAGGGATCTCCTTCGGGGGTTAGGGGTTCGCCATGTGCTGCTGGGTCTTCACTGGGTGCACACTTCGCGGCTCGCAGAGCTGGGCGCGGGGGGCGTTGGCGATCCTGGTGGGTGCGACAGCCGCGGCTTGTATCGAGGAATACCGGCTGGAGCCAGTGTGTGGGGAGGGTACGCGTTTGAAGAGCGGTAGCCCCCTGGCCGCGATCTGCCACCGTGTGGTTGACACCGGCCCTGACGGGCGTCAGGGCGAGGGGCTGAGGTTCTTCGCGGATGGAAAGCTGGCGGAGCGCAGCGCCTGGGACGCCGGCCTGCGCCACGGCGAGCAGACCTCCTACTTCGAGGAGGGCCTCGTCAAGGAGCGCGCCACCTGGGATCACGGCCAGCTGGACGGCGCGTACGCGCGCTGGGCCTGCAACGGTCAGCTGCTGGAGGAGGGCCGCTGGCGTGCTGGGCGGCGCGACGGCTGCTGGCGGCGCTACTTCCACGCCGGAGGCCTGGAGAGCCAGGGCTGCTATGCCGCCGGGGAGCAAGTGGGGCTGTGGGCGGACTGGTTTTCGGACGGCACGGTCCACACCCTGCGGTGGTACCGCAGCGATGCTCGCGAGGGCCCCTTCCTGGCCTGGGATCGGGACGCGCGGCCCGAGGAGGTGGGCGCGTTCGCGGGTGATCGGCGCGAGGGCCGCTGGACCATGTGGTCCGCGGGCGGGGCTGTCACGCGCTGCTATGCGGCCGGGCGCCCTACCGCCTGCCCGTGATTGCGGCCGATGGCACTTCGCGCAGGCAGGGGAAGGGGACCGGCGCTGGCACGCGCGTCGTGGTGCCCGGCCTCGGAGCGCGGACGGGGTACACCGCCGCGAACCAGGGAACATGCTGGAGGTTGCGGGCCACGAGGAACCCCTGCCTGGCCAGCGCCGGACCCTTCCGAGTCGTCGTCGCCTGGGTGCCGCTCCTTTCGGCTCTCCGCTCGGGTTGGCGTGGGCGTTGCTCCCACGCCAGCAGCTTTCCCGCGGCGTCGCCTGCCTTCAAGTGAGCGCGACTACAGAGCCGCGGGCACTACATGTCGGCCCCGCCGAACAGGTACGCGGCGCCCGAGGACGAGCCGTTGCTGTCCTCGTACGGTGCCGCCGTGAAGAGGTCCGGGATGCCGTCCCCGTCGCCATCCATGCCGCCTGCCAGGGCCTGGCCCAGCTTGTCGCCGGCATGCACGCCCGTGATGCTGGCGTAGCCCCCGCCGCCGAGGGTGAGGGTGCCGCTGAGCGGGCCGGCGAGCACGTAGACGATGCCCGTGTTGGAGCCGAGCGAGGCCGCGCCGACCGCGCCGACGGCGATCTCGCCGCGGCCATCGCCGTCCAGATCGCCCAGGCCGGCCACAGAACCGCCGGCCATCTCGCCCGCCGCGGAGCCCACCAGGATGGCGTCGGCCAGAGACAGGCTCATGGTGCCGGTGACGGGCCCGTACACCAGGTAGGCGGCGCCGGAGGCGCCCCCGCCCGCGTCCTGCATGCGCGCGCCCACGATCAGATCGTCGTTGCCGTCATCGTCCACGTCGCCCGCGCCGGACACGGCGTAGCCGGCGTAGTCCCAGGCGGCCTGGCCCAGCAGCGTGGCGTCGGCTCCCGAGAGGCTCGTGACGCCGCTGGCCGGCCCGTAGACCACGTACACCGCGCCGGCGTCGGTGGCGGCGCTGCTCTCGGACTCGGCGCCGATGAGGAGGTCGCTCAGGCCGTCGCCGTCGAGATCGCCCGCGCCGGCCACGGACCAGCCGGCTTCGTCTCCGGCCACCGCGCCGCTCAAGGTGAGGTCGGCCGAGGAGAGGGACAGGGTGGAGGAGACGGGCCCGAACAGCAGGTAGGCAGCGCCGGCGTCGGTCCCGACCCCCGCCGCACCCGGGGCGCCGATCAGCAGGTCGTCCTGGCCATCGTAGTCCACGTCGCCCACGGAGGCGACGCTCCAGCCGGCGTCGCAGTTGCTGGTGGGGCCGTACAGGGCCCAGGCCACCGAAGGCAGCGAGCCCGCGGTGATGGGGCCGTCCACCAGCCAGACCACGCCGCGGTCGTTGCCGTAGCTGTCGTCGCCCGGGGCGCCCACGAGCAGATCGTTCACACCGTCGCCGGTGAGGTCGGCGCCGCCCGCGAGGGCGCGACCCGCGGCGCCCGTCGAGGTGGTCCCGTACAGGTAGATGCCGACGGTGGCGAGGTTCTGGGAGCCGCTAAGACCCCCGGAGGCGACATAGACCGCGCCCGCGTCGGTGGCCACGACATCGCGCGTGGGCAAGCCCACCGCGAGGTCCGGGACGCCGTCGCCCGTGACGTCGCCGAGCAGGGCCAGGGCCTCGCCCACCTGATCGCCACGGTCGCCCAGGAGGGTGAGCACGGCGTCGTCGCCATCCAGCGCCTGCACGATGGTCAGGGTGGTGCTGGTCAGGGTGCTGCCGGCGGCCTCGCCGTCCCAGGCGGTGACCTGCACCGACACGCTGCTGCCGCGGCCGTAGAGCGAGAGATCGAGGGTCTCGGCGGTGGAGACGACGGTGCCGTCCACGCTCCAGGCGCAGGTGTAGCCCTCGGGATCGCCGTCGGCGTCGTACCAGCCGCTGGCCACGTAGCCCAGGACGCTGTTCGCGGCGGCGATGCTGGAGGTGAGGGCGAGATTGGTGAAGGTCGGCGGGGTGTTCACGGCGGTGACCGTGGCGGAGGACACGGGGCTGCCGGTGGTGATGCCGTCGGAGGGGGTGACCTCCAGGAGGATGTCCTGGTGCTTGGAGAAGAACGCGCTGGAGAGCTCGGCGCCGGTGGACACCTGCGCGCCGTCCACGAACCAGGCATAGGCCAGGGAGAGGGTGTCGCCGTCGTCGTCGTGTTCGCCCGAGAGGGTGGCGATGACGGTGTCGCCCTCGGCGGGGCTGGTGGGGCTCAGGGACACGGAGGCCACGGAGGGCGGGCTGTTGAGCACCACGGCGCTCTCGGAGTCCAGGACCTCGCCCGTGACCTCGCCGTCGGTGACCGAGGCGCGGCAGGCGAGCTCGTCGCCGCGGGAGAACAGGCTGCCGTCGAGGGTGGCCGCGGTGGAGACCTCGGCGCCGTTGACCAGCCAGGACACGTCGCTGTCCACCATGTCGCCGTCGGGATCGGACAGGCCCACGGGGGCGCAGGAGACCACGCTGGACTCGTAGATCTCCAGCGGGTCGAGGGTGACGCCCTCGAGGGTGGGCGGGGAGTTGAGGATCTCCACCGGGTCGGAGGTCATGGGTTCCCCCGCCGCGTACAGATCGCTCGGGGTGGCGGTGGCGCGGACCTGCTGGTGCTTGTCGAAGGAGGCACCGTCCAGGGTGTCGCCCGTGACGTCGGGGACCGTGACGCCGTCCACCGACCAGGCCCAGGTGATGTCCACCGCGTCGCCATCGGGATCGTGCGCCACGGCGCTGGCGTACAGGGTGCTGGTCTCGACCGGGTCGGTGGGCTCCACGATGACGCTGGTGAGGACGGGGACGCTGTTGAGGACCATGACCGAGGCCGTGGCGGCCTCGCCGATCTGCTCGCCGTCGTCGGGCTCCACCGTGACCTCCCAGGTCTGGAAGCAGGTGGTGCTGGTGGAGGGCACGGTGTCGGTGGTCTGGGCGGTGACCTGGCCGTCGCGGGTCCAGGACCACCGCAGCAGGACCTCGTCGCCGTCCGCGTCCGTGACCTCGGCCACGGCCACGAGGGCGTCTCCCGAGTGGGGCTCGGTGGGGGTGATGCTGACCGTGACCGTGGGGGCCGTGTCCACCACGCTGACCTCGGCGCCCATGGACGGACCCTCGCCGTCGGCGTCGCGCGCGCTGACCTCCACCCGCCAGGTCTCACCCTTGGCGGTCAGATCGGCCGGGAGCACATCGCCGGAGGCGTCGGGCTGCCGCTCGCCGTCCTTGAACCAGGCGTAGGTGTAGGTGATCGCCTTGCCCTCCGGGTCCAACGCCTCTTTGTCGATGGTGACGACGAGGTCGTCCAGCGTGGTTGGGACGGCGGGGGAGAGGGAGACGATGGCCGGGCCCGGGGCCAGGTTCTGGCAGGCGGTGGCGGCCAGCAGCAACAGGACGGGGGGGGTGCGCATGATCCTGCTCACTCCTCATCTTCGTCAGAATTGTCGAACATGTCGGGATCGGGGAGATCCTGCAGCATCGGGCCGAACTCCGACTCCAGCTCGTTGCCGGGCTCGGGCTCGGGCTCGGGCTTGTCCTTCTCCCTGACCCTCGGCGTGGGCGTCGGCTCGGCCGCGGGCTCGGGCAGGCCCGGCGCGCTCAGGTGCCAGAAGTCCCAGTCCTCCACGTGGGAGCGCTGGGCGCGGCCCTTGATCCAGAAGGTGACCGAGGCGCCGCCGGCGGCCGCGGCCAAGCCCACCCCGCCGATGGCCAGGCCGCGGGCGCCGCGCAGCTCCTGCTTCTGATCGGCCCAGGTGCTGAAGAGATCCCAGGCCTCCTCGGCGCGATCTTCATCATCGAGGGCGGCCTGGTAGGCGGTGTCGGTGTCGTCCAGGGCGCTGTGCTGGACCGCGGCGCGCACCCCGAAGGCCGTGGCCGCGCCCGCCAAGGCCAGCGTGGCGCCGCCGCCGCCCATGGCCAGCTTGGTGGCCAACGGCAGCTTCTTGGACTGCTCCAGACGGGCCTCCCAGTCTTCGCGCTCATCGCGCACCGCGCCGGCCCGGGAGAAGGACTCCCACAGCACGCTCTCCTGGGAGGCGTCGCCCGGGACCGGGCGGAACTTCAGCTCGCTCTTGCCGAGCACCGGGTGCTCCAGCGTGAGCTTGTAGTCGCCGGGGGGCAGCCCCCCGAGCATCAGCTCCTCGCCGATGGGCACCCCGGCCAGCACCTGGCTGACCACCTCGCGGGAGGTGGAGGAGCCCTTGATCACCGCCCCCGGGGGGCCGACCACCATGTCCACGCGGGTGCCGGCGGGCAGGCCCACCAGGCGCACTGCGCCGGGCATCTCGGTCTTGAGGGTGAGGCTCTCGATGTCGTTCTGGGCCAGCTCCAGGACCAGGTCGCGGCGGCCGGTGGGGCCGGAGAGGGACACCTTGACGGTGCCCGCGGTGACCTTGATGGAGCCGGCGGCCGCGGGGGACTGCGAGCCCATGGCGTCGGTGACCTTGACCTCGAGGCCGGGGACGAAGCCCTGCAGCGCGAGGGTGGCCAGGCCGAGCCAGGGCAGCTCGGCCGAGACCTTGCCCGTCTTGCGCGCGCCGACGGGATCCACCGGCACCTCGATCCTGCCGTAGCCGGCCCCGCTGGCCCGGATGGTCAGCGGCACGCCCGCGGGCACGTCGGCGAAGCGGAAGACCCCGCGGTTGCTCCGCGCGGGGCCGAAGGGCTTGCCTTCGGGGGGCACCAGCTCGAGCTCGGGGGGCGGATCGCGATCGGCGCCCACCAGGGTCAGATCGATGGCGCAGGTGTCGCGCTCGATCTTGTCGATCAGCTTGGCGATGCGCTCGTCGCGATCGCCGGCCTCGCGGGCGGCGCGGAACTCGGCGAGGGCGTTGTGGACATCGCCCTCCTTCATGAGGGCCACGCCGGCCTCGCGGTGGGGCATGTAGCGGGCCTTGGCCTCTTCTTCGGCGCGCAGGCGGGCCTCCTCCTCGGCGCGGCGGCGGGCTTCCTCTGCCCGGGCCCTGGCCTCGGCCTCGGCGGCGCGGCGGGCCTCCTCGGCCTCGGCACGGGCGCGGGCCTCGGCTTCGGCCTGCAGGCGGGCCTG